>JBJXEC010000044.1:0-2580 GCA_046155125.1 Sphingomonas sp.
CGCGGGCATCCGCACCGAAATCGGCGATCTCACGGTTACCAACTCGATGTTTCTTGACAGTCAGGAGGGCATTCTGGGCGGGCACCCGTCGGGCCAGCGGATCAGCATCGACCATTCGACTTTTGCCGGGCTTGGCCAGTGCGATGAAACGCCCGATTGCGCGCACGCCATTTATCTTGCCAATCGCGGCCAAGTGACGATCACCAATTCCAGGTTTGAGCGCGGGCGCGGCGGCCATTATGTGAAGCTGCGGGTGCCCAATGTGCAGATTACCGACAACAGCTTTGACGATACGCGCGGGCACAAGACCAATTACATGATCGACCTGCCTGAGGGCGCGATGGGCCTCATCACCCGAAATACCTTTGTTCAGGGGCGGGACAAGGAGAACTGGACCGGGTTTGTCGTGGTTGCGGCCGAGGCGAAAACCTATCGCTCGACCGGGCTCAGGGTCGAGGGTAATACCGCCAGCCTGGCGCCCGGCGAAACCCGCAGCCCGGCCTTTGTCGCGGACCTCAGCCATGAGCGGCTGGCCGTCGGCGAGAACCGGCTAGGCAAGGGCGTGCGCGCTTTCGAAGTGCGCTGAATCGCTGCCTATCGCGCAGCGAGGCGCTGCTTCAGGGCGAGCAGCAGCCAGATTGACACCGCCATGCTGCCGACCGCCGCCCAAGCATAGGGAAACAGCAGCGGCATCGCGAAGAGGATCAACCCGTCATTTGATCCGGGCACGACCAGGCCGCCAAGGCCAAGCAGCAAGCCCCCCGTAAAACAGCGCGCCATCGTCACCGGCTTTGGACGCACCCAGCGCAACCGGCCCGCCGTCCACCCGCCGAGCATTGCGCCCAGCAGCAGCGCGACGAGCAGCGCCAGCCGCAGTGCCAGCCCTGTCGTGCGCCCGGTGGCGAGATCGGCCAGCGCATCGGTATAGGCCCAGGCGCCGACCAGCGGCAGCATCACCACATAGCTCACGCCAATCAACGCGGTGGCCTGATGCGGATGCCAAACAAACCGCGCCAGTTCGCCGCGAATGCCGGCGCGAACGAGTTGGCTTCCCCGCCATGCGGCAAACGCGATGATGGGTATCGCGATCCAGAACGCCCAGGGTAGCAACGCTGACGGTGCGGTAAGTTCAGCGGGCGGCAAGTGCATGCCAAGTGCCGCCACGCCGTAGCAGCCAAGCACGAAGCCAACCGGCGTCAGCCAATAGGCCCAGTCGCCCGATCCAATACGTGCGACGGCCCCGAACACGCAGGCGCCATTTATCACTGCACCCACCCCGAGCAACACGCCGCCAACCATGGTACGGGTCGACAGCGCTATGCCGCGCGATGGCATGGCCATCAGCCCGGCCAGGTGCAGCAGCAACATGCCGCCCGCCACCCAGATCGCGGCTTCGCCCAAGGCAATCAGGCGCTTGGCCTTGCGCTTTGTCACCACTTCATCAACGGCGGCGACCAGGCACGTCGCGCCGCGCTGCACAGCGTAGCCAATCAGCGCGGCGGCGATAAAGGCGACCAGAAACCCCAGGCTGAGCGGTGCTGCCATCATGCGGTCTCGGAAGTCGGAGGGAGGCGCATCGGCCGCATGTCATTCATCGGCATTCGATTCCCCTGTGGCGCCCGATAGCCGATAGCCAGTCACACCGCTCACGCAGCGTCGCAAGCATTGGCGCTGACCGGCTCAATGCACTATCGGCAGCTATCGCCCGCGCCAGCGTCAAGATCGAGGCACCTGCCGTCCACTTTCGGTGCGCCAAGCGGCAGCCCGATGGTGGCCGCAAGCGTTGGCGCGATGTCGATGGTCTCAACTGACAAGGGTTGCTCGAACCCGACAATGCCCTTGCGCCAGAACAGGATCGGCACCCGGCGGTCATAATCCCAGAAGCTGCCATGCGTTGCGACATAGCCCTTGGTCGGGTCCACAATCGGTGTCACCCGGGGTTTGAGCGCGACCACGATATCGCCCGAGCGCGGCGCGTAAAAGCTGGCCCGCGCGCGCTCGATCAGCGTCCAGGTCTCGGCGGGGCCGCTGGGGTCTGGCGTGGCGAGAATTTCGGCGCGACTGAACGCGCCCGCCACCTGGCGGTTCGCCCGATAAACCTTCAACGCCTCCGCAACCACGGCCGCGCGCTGTTTTGGCGTAAGCTTTGGCTCAACCCATACATCGCCCGAGCCGGAATCGCCGAAGAGCACTGGCGCTGTCAGTTTCAGCTTTGTCGCAATTGCCTCGCTGACTGATTTGGTCGTGAAGTCCGTCGCGATCCGCTGCGCTTCGGTAATGGCGTGCTCGTCGTTGCGCTCGGGCAGGTCGTGGCCGCCATGGTCGGCGGTCAGCACCACTTCATAATCGACGGCCATTGTATCCAGTACACCAAAAAAGCGCCCGAGCGTCTGGTCAAGCGCGTCCATCTGCAGGCACATTTCGCTGCCCGCAGTGCCATAGGTGTGGCCGATATAGTCGGTCGCCGACGCGCCAATGGAGATGATGTCGGTCGCTTGGCCCTGGCCCAGCTTCATGTCCCGGATCAGGCCGGCTGCAAGTGCAAGCGTCGCATCGTCAATCTCGGGCGAGGCACGAAAG
>JBJXEC010000045.1:0-7043 GCA_046155125.1 Sphingomonas sp.
CGAGCAGGTCGTGGCCCTCAAACATGACCTCGCCCCCGGTCACCTCATAGCCCGGCCGCCCGCCGAGCACATAGCCCAGCGTCGATTTGCCTGCCCCGTTCGGCCCCATGATCGCGTGGATTTCGCCCGCGTTGACCGAGAGCGACAGGCCTTTGAGGATTTCGGTACCGCCGATTTCGGCATGAAGGTTGGTTATTTGGAGCATCAGAAAGATTTCACCAGCCATGATTGGGTTTCGGCACCGGCATCGCGGTCGATGGAGATTTGCCGATATGCCTTGGAATCGAGAAAACCACGTGCAGCTTCCGCGCTTGGGAATCGCATGACGACAATCTTGTCCGCAGCTCCACCGGAGAGGGTTTCGGGCGCTTCATCGGCCGCCAGAATTTCGCCGCCGCTTCCAGCAAAGACCGCCGGAAAAGCCTGCTGATACTGGCGGTACCGGGCAACGTCGGTGAAGTTTAGCTTCGCCACAACGAGGACGGCGGTCATTGGCCAGCGCTCCCCAGAAGCGAAGCCCCCGGCAATTTCTGCACCGCGCCGGCATTCACAATGCGCGACCGGCCCTTCAGAATTTCGGCGCCGCCGATGGTGACGTGGAGGTTCGTTATTTGGCGCATGCTATCCTAAATCCTTATTTTCGCGGCGACGGGGCGAGATCGTCGATCACGGCGATAGCTTGCTGACGTGCTTGCGCCTCTGACGTGCCACGCGGCCGCTCGCGCACTGCGGCGGCGATGGCCGCTTCGCGCTCCCGCTGGCAGCGGGCAGTCGCGGCGTGGTACAGCTCTATCCGGCGGCTCCGATCGCGCGAACTGATGTCGGCGGGAAGCTCTCGCTGCAAACACGCAATATATTGTTTCATCTGGCCGTAGAATTGAGGCTCTCCCAGCGCCAATGCGGCCATCGCGATCGCCATCACCCCACACTCCCTTCCAATGAAATGCCCAGCAGCTTCTGCGCTTCGACCGCAAATTCCATCGGCAGTTGCTGGAGCACCTCTTTGGCGAAGCCGTTGACGATCAGCCCAACGGCTTCTTCTGGCGCGAGGCCACGCTGCATCGCGTAGAACAGCTGGTCGTCCGAGATTTTGCTCGTCGTCGCCTCATGCTCGATTTGTGCCGAAGGGTTCTTCACCTCGATATAGGGCACGGTATGCGCGCCGCACGTGCTCCCCAAAAGCAGCGAGTCGCACTGGGTGAAGTTGCGCACCCCTTCCGCGCCCGCCGCCACGCGCACCAGCCCGCGATAGGTGTTGTTCGACCGCCCCGCCGAAATCCCCTTCGACACGATGGTCGACCGGGTGCGCTTGCCATTGTGGATCATCTTGGTGCCGGTATCAGCCTGCTGGCAGTTGTTGGTGACAGCGACCGAGTAGAACTCGCCCACCGAATCATCGCCGTTCAGCACGCAGCTGGGGTATTTCCAGGTGATGGCGCTGCCTGTTTCGACCTGCGTCCACGACACTTTCGAGCGCGCGCCCTGGCACAGCGCCCGTTTCGTCACAAAATTATAGATGCCGCCCTTGCCGTTTGCGTCGCCTGGATACCAGTTCTGCACCGTTGAATATTTAATTTCGGCATCGTCGAGCGCGACCAGTTCCACAACGGCTGCATGCAGCTGGTTTTCGTCGCGCATGGGGGCCGTGCAGCCTTCGAGGTACGACACATATGCGCCCTTGTCGGCGACGATCAGGGTACGTTCAAACTGCCCGGTATTTTCGGCATTGATGCGGAAATAGGTGGAAAGTTCCATCGGGCAGCGCACGCCTTCTGGGATGTAGACGAACGTCCCGTCGCTGAAAACCGCACAGTTGAGCGCCGCGAAGTAATTGTCGGCCATCGGCACCACACGGCCCAGCCATTTGCGGACAAGCTCTGGATACTCGCGAACCGCTTCCGAAATCGAACGGAAGATGACGCCGGCCGCCTCAAGTTCCTTGCGAAACGTGGTCGCGACCGACACGCTGTCGAACACCGCGTCCACCGCCACCCGCCTTGCGCCCTCAACCCCGGCGAGCACTTTCTGCTCCTCGATCGGAATGCCAAGCTTGGCATAAACGCGCAGGATTTCGGGGTCGACTTCATCGAGCGAGCCGAGCTTGGGCTTGGCCTTGGGTTCCGCGTAATAATAAGCGTCCTGGTAATCGATCGGGTCGATCTGGAGCTTGGCCCAGTCGGGCGCCTCCAGCGTCTGCCACAGCGCAAATGCCTTTAGCCGCCAGTCGAGCATCCATGTCGGCTCGTTCTTCTTGGCGGAAATGAAGCGCACCGTGTCTTCAGTAAGGCCCTTGGGCGCAAATTCCTGCTCAATGTCCGAACTGAAACCCCATTCATAGGTTTCAAGACTCTTGGCAGCATCGCGCGCGGCCTGGTCGCGAACCGGGGCGTCAGTGGTATCGGTCATAAAATGGCTTCCTGGCCGCGCGAGGGGCTCCCATGCGGGGTGGCAAGGCGCGTAAGGCTGATACCGGCAAGCGCTTCGCGCACGACGCCGTTCACCGCTCCCCAATGTGGCTTCACCCGGCACGTATCCTCAATTGCGCAATCGTGCCGCGTCTCGTCAACGCATGCCGTCATCGCGATGGGTCCCTCGACTGCTTCGATGATGTCGGCAAGGCTGATGGCGGCGGCAGGGCGCGCGAGGCGAAAGCCGCCACCGGTGCCGCGCGCGCTCTCAATCAGCCCGGAGGCCGACAAACGGCTGACAAGCTTTTGCACCGTAGGGAGCGGTATGCCGGTTTCTTCCGCCAGCAGCGTTGCGTTGAGCCGCGCGCCCGCCCCGCAGTGACGGGCCGCGGCCGACATCATCACCACGGCATAATCAGCAAGGCTGGACAAGCGCATATGGGCAGCGACTCCTCAATCGGATCAAATAACTCGCATTTGGCAAATGGTCGCGGCATGGCCGCGCGTCAAGTCCGGAAAAAAAGCCATCCCCGAAGCTGGGCTCAGGTATCGCTGATCGTTGGGCTGATCTTCCCGTTGAGCGCGTGGCGCAGACCGATCGTTAGTTTCGCAAGCGCGGTTGGGTCGTCGCGCATCTGGCAAGGCGTAAAGCCCGTGAACTGCTTGACCTCTCGGATAAGGTGCGACTGATCGTAAAAGCCGCGACCAATCGCCTCATCGACATCGGCCCCCTCTACCACCAGCATCACCACCGCCCGCAAAGCGCGATATTTGCGCGCCAGCAGCTTGGGGGGCGCACCGTAGAGCGCATTGCAGCGCCGCTCGACCTGGCGTCGCGACAGGCCGGCAACCCGGACGAGATCGTCAATCTCCGGCGACGCGCTGGCGCCGAGCCAGTCATCCACCTGCCGCATAAAGGCAACCGCGCTGCCGTCGACATCGGCGATGAGCGCACGGACAAGGGCTTCGCCGCGAACGACCCTGCCAGCAAAGTCGTGCGTGCGGCGCAATGCCTCAAGGGTTTCACGAACAGCCGGGCCCAGCAGCTCGCCGGCATCGACCACCCGGTTGATCATTGACGAGGCATTGCTGCGCACCACTGCTGCCCAGCCCGCCGCCGTTAGCCCCATGCCGAAAACTTCAATCGGGCCCTCCGCGCGCACCCGGGTCGCCCCGCTCGTCGGGCCAATGAGTTGCAGGTCACCGGCCTCCTGGGTCGAATCGTCCGCAAAGCAATAGGTCGCGGTGCCGGGAAGGATGCCAAAACGAAGCTGTGCGTGGTCGGCACGCTCAGTGTCTTCGAACACCGGCACATCGGCGCGAAAATTGTAGAATAAAGTAATATAATCGACCATGTCCGCGCTAGGCACGGCATAGTCCAGTTCAATTTCTGCCACCCGACTGCGCCCTCAATCACTGTCTGGTGCGCGAAGCCATATACTGTTTTGGATGGCAAATAAAGCGGGCCCGGTGCGCAAGCGCGCCGGGCCCGAGGAAAAGAAACTCCATGCTCGGAGCCTCTCGGGTCGCAGGCGGCCTCTGACACGACTCGATCTGTGCTGTATTGGACGGATTCGACAGGATCTGTGATTTATCGCGACGCTGGCGTTTTTTGACGCGGGGCAGCAGCAATGCCATGGCGCCGGGCGATGTTCGAAATGCTCCGTCCCGCCCTTTTCATGCTCGACGCCGAGCGTGCGCATGCGCTCACCATCGCGGCACTTGGCGCCTGGGGGCGGGTGACAGGGGCGGTTCGCCGTCCAAGCGGCACCCCTCCGCTTGCGGTGCCACTCGCAGGCCTGGATTTCGCCAACCCGGTCGGACTTGCCGCTGGCGCCGACAAGGACGGGCGCGCCGTCGACGGATTTTTCGCGCTTGGCTTTGGCAGCGTCGAGATCGGCACGCTCACCCCGCGGCCGCAAGCGGGCAATCCGCGCCCGCGCCTGTTCCGGTTGGCCGAAGATCGTGCGGTCATCAACCGAATGGGCTTCAACAATGGCGGCATCGACGCGGCGCTTCGACGAGTCGCCGGGCGGCGGCGCGGGGGCGTGCTCGGCATCAACGTTGGCGCCAACAAGGACTCGGCCGACCGCATCGCTGACTATTCGATCGGCGTTGCGCGCGCGGCAACCGTTGCCGATTACATCACCATCAACATCAGTTCGCCAAATACGCCGGGACTGCGGGATTTGCAGCACGGCGCGGCGCTCGCGGCATTGCTGGCGGCAGCGGACGCCGCCCGCCGCGGGGCCAAACGCTTGACGCCGCTGTTCCTCAAGGTCGCGCCTGATCTCGATTCGCAAGCGATCGACGACATTGCCCGGTGCGCAATTGATCATCGCATAGATGCTATCATCGTGTCGAACACCACGATTACGCGCCCCGCCGGGCTGAGGTCGGCCAGGGCTGGCGAGCAAGGCGGCCTGTCGGGTGCGCCGCTGGCTGCGCTGGCTGCGGCACGGCTGGCCGATTTTCGCCGCGCCACCGGTGGTGCCATGCCCCTTATCTCGGCCGGCGGGATTAGCAGCGGGGCCGACGCCTATGCCCGCATTCGCGCGGGCGCAACACTTGTGCAGCTTTACAGCGCGTTGGTCTACGAAGGCCCAGGCCTTGCACAGCGCATCAACGCAGACTTGGCAACGCGGCTGGCCGCAGACGGGTTCGCAACCATAGCCGAGGCGGTCGGCACGGGGTGAGCTTTGCGCTTGTCTGGCGGGCAAACAACGCTACGGTTTTATGTATGAACAAGCTCTTTCTAGCGATCAGCGCTATTTTGCTGGCCCCGGCCTGTGCGTGCGCGCAAGCGGTCCAGGCGCCAACCCCTGCCGCCAAGGGGGTTGTCTCCGCCGCTGACCCAAGAGCCGCGGCTGCGGGCCAGGAGATTCTGCGCGCAGGCGGCACCGCTGCCGACGCGGAAATGGCGATGATGCTGGCGCTCACCGTCGTCGAACCGCAGTCGAGCGGCATCGGTGGCGGCGGGTTCTTCGTCTATCAGGATGCAAGGACGGGCAAACTCACCACCATCGACGGGCGCGAAAAGGCGCCGGCGGCAGCCACGCCCAAGCGATTTCTGGGCGCTGATGGCAAGCCGCTGTCCTTTTTTCAGGCAGTACCCGGCGGGCTGTCGGTCGGTGTGCCGGGCAATATCCGGCTGATGGCGATGGTCCATGCAAAATTCGGCAAGCTGCCGTGGAAGGCGCTGTTCCAGCCAGCGATCAGGCTTGCCGAACAGGGCTATCAAGTGACGCCGCCAATGGCCGCCGCGATGGGCTTTGTGAGCCAGACCTGGAGCAGCTTCCCAAGCACCGCGGCACTTTATGCGCCGAGCGGCAAACCAGCGGCGGTTGGCGATACCATCAGGAACCCGGCGCTTGCTGCCACACTGCGCACGATCGCGGCGCAGGGGCCGGACGCCTTCTATACCGGTGAAATCGCAGCGGGCGTCGTCCGCACTGTAACCACCGCGTCCAAAAACCCCGCCGACCTGACGCTCGCTGATCTCGCCGCTTATCAGGCCAAGGAGCGGGCGCCGGTATGTGGACAATATCGCGGCTACAGGCTTTGCGGCATGGGGCCGCCCTCGTCTGGCGCGACGACCGTCTTCCAGATTCTGGGGATGCTCGAACGCTTTGACCTGAGGGCAATGGGCAAGGATTCACCCGTCGCCTGGCACCTCATCAGTGAGGCGATGCTGCTTGCCTATGCCGACCGCGAAAAATGGCTTGGCGACAGCGATTTCGTGAAGGTTCCGGTTTCGGGGCTGCTCAATCGCAATTATGTGCGCGCGCGTTCGGCGTTGCTGTCGCCGGACAAGTCGCTTGGCAACTACGAAGCGGGGACCCCGCCCGGCGCCGAGCCGCGCACGGCGGCGATTTCGTCTGAGGTATCTGGCACCACGCATTTCGTCTCGGTCGACAAAAGCGGCAGCATTGCAACCATGACCTCCACCGTCGAAGGGCCGTTCGGCAGCCAGCTGATCTCGGGCGGCTTTGTGCTCAACAACGAGCTGACCGACTTCACCTTCGCGCCGGAAAAGAACGGCGCGCCGGTCGCCAATCGTGTGGAAGGTGCCAAGCGCCCGCTGTCCTCCATGTCGCCGACGATTGTGTATAACGCCAAGGGCACTCCCGTATTCACGGTCGGCGCGGCGGGCGGCAAGACCATCATCATGCAGGTCGCAAAGGCGATCATCGCGCATTTCGACTGGGGCATGCCGGCGCGCGAGGCGCTGGGACAAGGGCTGGTCTATTTCAATTCCGGCGGGATCATCCTTGAACAGGGCACGTCGCTTGAACCAATGAAGCCGGCGCTTGAGGCGCTTGGCCATAAGGTGTCGATCGCGCGGCTGGGCTTGAAGGCCAATGCCGCCGAGCGCACCAGTGCCGGATGGGTGGGCGCAGCGGACCCGCGCAGCGTTGGCGTGGCGCTGAGCGAATAACCCGATAAATGCCCGCCCGGCACGTATCGGGCATGGCCAGGAGAGAGAATGCGGACGCTCGAACATTTCCCCAACCTCGTCGCGATGTTCTTCACGCGCGCGCGCGCGCTTGGGGGAAAGCCCTTTCTGTGGCGCAAGGAAGGCGACGCCTGGGTTTCGCAAAGCTGGCGCGAGGCGGCCGAGGCGGTCTCCAGCCT
>JBJXEC010000046.1:0-16990 GCA_046155125.1 Sphingomonas sp.
TGGAGCCAATTCCCTTGCCGCCGCGCGAATGGCGCTTGACCGAGCCGGACGACGAGCATGACGCATCATATTTCGCCGCGTCTGCGAGGATTTCGAGTTTCGCGCGGGTATCCAGTTGGGCCATCTCGTTCTTTATATGTTCTGAACTGGCGCTCGTCTAGCTGACATTGCGTGGCGGGCTGGGTTTGTAGCTGGGTATCCCCTCGCGCGAGGGTGCGGTCCGAATGGCCAATGCAGTGTTGCAACGGCGCGATATGGAATTGCCACCCGTGCTCGCGCACTGCGCCGCTCCCACAAACAACGCTCCGGTCAGTGGAGGTCACTACCCTGCCAACGGTACTGAGTACTGGCCGAACGCGCCCTTGTTGACCAAACCCGACGCCTAATGCACGAAGCGGGCAACCACGTCGCGGTAACTGCGGCTGACCTTTACTTGCGCGCCCGACCCCAGCACCAGAAAACACTCGCCATTGGTGTGTGGTTTTACTTCTTTCACCAGATCGAGATTGACGATGGTGGAGCGGTGGACGCGCTGGAACCGGCGCGGATCAAGCCGCTTCTCCAGATCCTTCATCGTTTCGCGCAGGATGAGCGTGTTGTCGCCCGTTTGGATGCACATATAGTCGCCCGCTGCATCAATCCGCTCGATCGTGTCGACATCGACGCGGAAAATCTGGCCGCGGTCTTTGATATTGATCAGCTTTTCAAACCGATTTGACGAGGGCGCCTCAGTGCTTTCGGCATAGTTTTCCACCGAGTCGGGCGCCACCTCAGCAAGCACTTCCTTCAGCCGGTCGACTTCGTCCGCGCCGCGCTTTTCCCCGATGCGCTTGCGCACAAGATCGAGCGTGTCGGCAAGCCGCGTTTCCTCAACCGGCTTCATCAGATAATCGGTCGCCTGCGCTTCGAACGCACGAATGGCGTGGTCGGAATAGGCCGTGACGAACACGAACAGCGGCGGCTCAATCTCCAGAAGCCCCTGGACGACCGAAAACCCGTCAAAGCCCGGCATCTGGATGTCGAGAAACACGAGATCAGGCTTGTGGGTCTTGATCGAGCGGATCGCCTCGCGGCCGTTTACGCAGCGGTCGATTATTTCGACATCGTCATGTGCTTGGAGCCTGAGTTCAAGGCCCTGAATGGCCAGCGGTTCGTCATCAACGAGTATGGTGCGGATTGTCATGCAGCCTCCCTTGCCGGCTCACTGAGCTGGAATGGAATGTCGATCTCAACCCTGAACCCGCCCCCGGGCGTCGATCGCGTTTCGAAACGGTGTTGCGGCCCGAATGCCTGGACCAGCCTTTCCCTTATATTGGCAAGTCCAACCCCGGTTGAAAGGCTGGCCCTGCTTTTTTGTTGCCGCAACCCCGGCCCGGTATCCGACACGACGATCTGCACCCAATCGCCGTCCAGTTGCGCGCTGACGTTGATTTCGGCGCCGTCTTCGCGCGGGGTGACCGCATATTTGATGGCGTTCTCGACGAGCGGCTGGAGCAACAGCGACGGCAGCCGGGCCTTGGCGCAGCGGGGATCAATCGAAAAGCTGGGCCGCAGCCGCGCCTCGAAGCGCATCTTCTCAATCTCGAGATAGAGCTTCAACGTCTCGACCTCCTGCGCAATCGTGACATTGGCGGTCGGCTCGTTGGCGAGCGTATAGCGCAGGAACGAGGACAGCCGGCTGAGCATGGCGTTGGCCCGCTCGGTCTGTTTCAGCAGCACCAGAGTCGAAATCGAATTGAGCGTGTTGAACAGGAAATGTGGGTTGAGCTGGTAGCGCAGCATGGCGAGCTGCGCGGTGGAAGCCTGATTGCCGAGTTTTTCGAGCTGGTCGATCTGATCTTCGATGATGAGGTAAAAGTTGATGCCGAAATACAACGCCGACCAGCCAGACAGGACGGTGAAGTTCAGAAAGATCGTCCCCAGCACCAGCGTCAGGTTGATGCCGCTCCCCTCGCGGTTGATGAGCGAAAACGCAAACGCATCGAGCACCGCATAGAGCGCGGTCGCCATGATCAAGGTGAGGACGCTGAGCGCGCCGCCACTGATCCGCGGCAGCTTTCGGTAAGACCCATAGAGCGCCGACAGCAACAGCGTGATGCAATAACCGATGATCGATTCGACGAGGATCGGCACAATACCGGCAAGCGTCAGCCCGTTGGAGATGCTCGACACGCTGCGCAGCAACAGATAGCCCGACCAGCCCGCCGCCTGCAGGAGCCAGAACGCACGGTTCTTCTGCTCGAAAAACGGGCGGGAAAATATCGTTGGTGTTGAGCGCGGGATGAGGACAGGCAGTCTGCGCGTGGCGCCATGGGGCGCTGGATCGGTGGTTGGCGCGGTCGGCATCTCGGCTCTTCCTACACTGGCTGTCATTACCACGCAAAGCGACCTATGATCGCGGAACGACAAAAGGAGCAAAATGATGGCCGACAGCCCTGACCCGATGGACACTGGCGAGCGCGCCCTTTTTTCTGCAATGATCGAGGGAACGCAGGCCGACTGGGCCATCATCGCGCATCATTTTCGCGATTTCTCAAAGGAATTGCCGGCGCGGGTGTTGACGCATCTTCAACTGCTCGATGGGGACTATGGCGGTTTTCCGGTCGACCGGCTGGAGCATTCGCTGCAAACCGCGACTCGCGCGCACCGCGATGGCCGCGACGAGGCTTATGTGGTGATGGCGCTGCTCCACGATATTGGCGATACGCTCGGTAGCTATAACCATCCCGAAATTGGCGCGGCAATGCTCAGGCCCTTTGTGTCGGCAGAACTCCACTGGATTGCCAACACGCACGGCGTTTTCCAGGGCTATTATTATTTCCACCATCTCGGCATGGACCGTGACCTGCGCGAGCAATATCGCGGGCATGCGCATTTCGAGGCGTGCGCCGAATTTTGCGAAAAATACGATCAAGCAGCCTTCGATCCGGCTTATGAAAGCGCCCCGCTTTCCTTCTTCGAGCCAATGGTTGCACGCGTGATGGCGCGGCCCATCAACAGCATTTACGCCAAAGTGGCCGAATAAGGCGACAATCGAGGCCGGTTTACCGGGGGTCGCATTCTGGCCATTCAACGGCTACCACAAGGCCCTCGCGACAAGAAAAAACCGCCGCCCCTTATGAGGGGACGGCGGTTTTTCTTTGCGCTGTGCAGGCGTGCTTAGAAGGTGAAGCGTGCGCCGAGACGAATGAAATAGGTCGACGCGTTGAAGTTAGGCGCCAGGTTGGTGTTCGGATCGCGGAACGCCGAATAGCGATACTGAGTGCAGGCCTGCGCCGAGTTGGTGTTCACAACGCCTGTACCTGGTGCTGTGCCGGTGGGGGTCGCTGTACTCAAACACTGCACGCTCACAACGGCCGCATTGCCGATCTGCCGCAAGCCACCCCAGTTGCTGTTGATCAAGTTGGGCAGGTTGTTGATGTCAGCAAAGAAGGCGATGCGCGATTTGCCCACGAACAGAGGAACTTCCTGCTCGAGATGCAGATCGATGCGCGTGACGGCCCGGTTGCGGGCGATGTTCTTTGCAGCAATCTGACCACGGAACCTGCGCAGCTGCGTGCTGTTGATCAGATTGTCGAGCGACGACTGCGTCGTTGCGTTGTCATAGCTGACCAGCGGATCGTTCGCGCTCGTTGGCACGTAGAGCAGGTTCGACGGCGCGTTCCCGGTCAGCACGGTACCAAACACCGCTGAACGGGTGTTCACGTTATCAAGGAACAAGAAGCTGTAGGGGTTGCCCGCACGGGTTTCACCGAACAGCTGGATCTTGGTGCGGTAGTCTTTGTAGAACGCATGATCATAGCCGATGCTGTACTTGAACTGCCACTTGGTCTGGTTGTCCGACGTACCAAGCACTGGGCGGTTCGGGTCTGCAAAGGTCTGGAAGCGGAAGTTCGAGTTTGGCGTCGAAGCGCTGGCGCTGCCAATGTCGCGAACATCCTGGAGAATATAGGCACCCCCGAGCGACAGGCCGAAATCGAAGGTTTTGTCGAAACGAACAACGCCGATGTGGCTGCGGCCGCCCTGGGTGTTGAACGTCACCACGTCCCAGCCATTGTCGGTGAAGGCGATGCGGCCCGTATACCGGGGGCGGCCATCTGGCAGAAAACCGATCTGGATCGAGCGGGCATCGGTGAAGGAAATGTCGTTACGCGTCTTTGAGAACAGGTAATCTGCCCCAAAATGAATGCCGAAAAAGTCCCATTCCCCTGAAAGCGATGCCTTAATCGACGACGGAGGCGTAAAGTCTGGCGAGAGTTCGGCAGTGTTGGTTGCCGTTGACGGCGTACCGGATATCGCAAACTGATTAAACACTGGGTTGACGTTGGCGCCGATGTTGCTGAGCGCCGCCGCGCAGACTGCCGCTGTCAAATTCGCGGCACCCGTGCAACCCGGTGCCGCCGCGGAGCGCGTGATGGTCAGCGCGTTGGTGGTCACCGTGTTCGAGTAGCTGTTCGACAGGTAGATGTCAGGATTGCCGCCTGCCAGAATACCGGCGCCGCCATGGATGCGCAGCGTCGGGGTTACCTTCCAGTCGG
This sequence comes from Sphingomonas sp., assembly GCA_046155125.1. GTDB lineage: Bacteria > Pseudomonadota > Alphaproteobacteria > Sphingomonadales > Sphingomonadaceae > Sphingomonas. The sequence continues at coordinate 4,539 of JBJXEC010000046.1, forward strand.
CGCTAAACCGCGGCTCGAACGTTTCCAGGCCCTTATAGGTATTGGTGTTGGGGAAGCCGGTGCGATCCGTGAAGGCCTGGTTGAAAACGGGTGTGCCGTCTTGCGCATAAACATTCCAGCGGAAGCCATAGCTCACGGTCAGCCCGGGCGCCGGCCGCCAATCATCCTGCAAACCGACGGAGATTTCGTCATACCGGAAGTTCGCAGCCGCGCCGTTTGCCCCGGGGACGATAACCGCGGCATATTGAATTTGGTTCGCGTTGCCCGCCTGGAAATCGGCAAGTGAATCGAAATAATAGCTGCCCAGGCTGTTTGGCACGAAATTGTTGAAGGTTGCGTTGCGGGAGAACTCCGCCAGCAATTTCAGTTCGTGGTTATTCAAGTTGAGGCGGCCGAGGAACGACCCGCCATAAGTGTCGGTGGACAGCACATTGGTCTGGCGGAAATTGTCTGGTCCAAAGAAGATCCGCGGCGTGCCGACAGAGCAGCCGGTTGCGGACGACGTGTTGGCCACGCCGGTTGGCGTCGTTGTGTTGGTCGGGTCCTGGCAGACCTGGAACTGCGAGCTGGTGCGTCCGCCCAGTGGCTCCTGGCCGCGCCCATAGCTCTTGTAGCTGAAACGTACTTCTGTCGACAAGGTGCTCGACCAGGTCGAGTTCAACTGCACGATGCCAGCACGGAGCAATTCGGTTAGAAAGTAGGAGTTCGAGCTGAGGCCGTAAGACGGCGTGGTGCCCGAGGTCGACGTGTTGTTCGGGCTGATCAGCGAATCGAAGGCATTGATGTATGAAATCGACAGCCGCTGCCCATCGACAACGTTCCAATCAACCCGGACGGAGAATTTCTCGTCCAGACGCTGGTTGATTCGCAGAACGTCGCCATAAGCCGCGCCGCTGATGCCGTAACGGGGGGCAGCCGCCAGAGTGCCCAATGCCGTAACCTGGCCCAGTGTCAACCCAGGGATGTTCTCGGGCTGCGTGCCAAAGGCGCGCGGATCGGTGTTCTTTTCATAGGAAGCGGCGAGAAACAGGCGATCCTTCAGGATCGGCCCGGCAATGGTTGCACCATAGGTTTCCGACTTAAATTTTGGCAGTGCGATGCGCAACGTTCCAATGGTGTCGCCCGACAGACCGTCTGTATTCTGCGAATAAAAGCCGGTCAGGAAAAGCTTGTTCGTACCCGAACGCAATACCGCGTCGATCACGCCGCCCTGATAGTTGGTCTGGCGAATGTCGAAGTTCGCCGCCGAGGTTGAGACCTGCCCGAGCGCGTCAAACGGCACCGGGCCGCGGTTCGTTGGGCTGGCGTCCTGGTTGAGGCCGAAATTGTCGCCAACCGTCACGCCGTTGATGGTGAAGCGGTTAAAGCGCGGATTGACGCCTGCAAAGCGGATGGCGCCACCACGATCGGTCGAGTTGCCAAGGTCGAAGGTGGCGAACGGGTCGCGCCGTTCGATATCGCGAATGTCGCGGTTGACCGAGGCCACCTTGGAGATGTCGTCAGCGGTCAGCGTGGTCTGCACACCCCGTGATGCATTGCCTGCACCGCGAATAGAGCTTGCCGTCACCACGATGTCGCCGGCGCCTTCGGCTTCGGCAAGGCTGATCGGCAGGTCATAGGCCTGCTGCACGACGGTGAAGATGTCAGTAACGGTGGTGTTGCCCTCGGCGCTGGTCACATCGACCGTGTAGGGGCCGCCAGCGCGCAGGCCGGGAAGCGAGAAGGCGCCGTCGCTGCCAGTGGTCGTTGTCGAGCGCGTACCTGAATTCACATCGGTTGCAACAATCGTTGCACCAGCAACAGGGGCGTCGCCCTTGGTGACAGAACCACGGATGATCGACGTTGTTTCCTGCGCGCTCGCGGCGGCTGGAATCATGAGCGCAGCAACAGCCGCGCCAAAAAATAGCTGATTACGCATGGTTTTCCCCTTGGAACGAATCAAACGCTCGTTGCGCGGTGACCTTCACCGTCTGGAGATGCCAATGCCTCGGTATTATTTCCGTTCAATGACAGGATTGCACAGATGTTACAGTTGCAACTTTCGGCAATGCTGCGTTGCAAAAAAGCATCACTCGGCCGCCGCGATGCTCGTCGCTGCGCGCAGGTGGGCGGGTGCGCTGCTCAATCGATTTTCCAGTCTTCCCGCCCGGTCTTGATAGCCGCCAATAGCAGAGCGTAGCGATCTTCGGGGATCGGATACGTGAACCAGCCGCCGAGACACCCGGTCAGCGCCCAAGCGACGCGCGCTTCCACGTCACCAACGACCGGCAGGAGAAGGCGCAGTTTTTCGCCGCGCGCGGCAACAGCGTTGCCCCGCAAGTGAAAACCAAATGGCGACAGGTCAACGATACGAACATCTTCGCGCAGCCGACCATTTCTGGTACAAACAGTTTCGTAATTAACCTCATCACGAATTACCTGGCGCCGGTGACTGGACTTATCAAGATACTCTTGTAGCTTGGCTAACATCACATGCTCCATCATTCTGCCTGTATCACTATGATAGCTATGCCGCGCCTATGAGAGGTAAACAGAATCAGGAGATATATCCATATTGGAACAATTCCCTTGACGTAACGATGCAGGAGTTTTGGCCGCTGAGCGACCGCTCGACTAGCAACAATCTTGGTACAATCGGGGAATAATCTGGCGTTCAGCCATAGTCGGCAACCATTGCCTTCCAGCCCGCTTCGTCGATGACCGCGATGCCCAGCCCCGCTGCCTTGCTGAGCTTTGATCCAGCGCCAGGCCCCGCGATGACAAGGTCGGTTTTGGCGGAGACGGATCCGGCGACTCGTGCGCCAAGTGCCTCCGCCTGCGCCTTGGCTTCATCGCGGCTGAGCGTTTCGAGCGTGCCGGTGAACACAAGCGTCTTGCCGCTGACCGGCGATTCGCGAACCGGGCTGACAAACGGCAATGGCGCGACTTCGCGGCGCAACTCGGCCCAGGCCACCCGGTTGTGCTCTTCGTGGAAGAAGTCGACCAGCGCTTTCGCGACGACGGGCCCAATGCCATCTACTGCAGTGAGATCAGCCCGCGCGCTTTCGTCGGTGGACGCCCGCGTCGCGACATCGGCCACGGCATCGGCCGTCCCGAACGCCCTGACCAGGTCCCGCGCGGTGACGGCGCCGACATGGCGGATGCCAAGCGCAAACAGGAAACGTGCCGGGTCCGGCTGGCGCTTGTCGTCAATCGCCTTGATGAGTTTTTTGGCCCATACCCTTCCGTCCTTCTTGCGTGCGACCAGTTGATCTTCGGTCAGCCGGAAGATGTCTGCCGGTGAATGGAGCAGGCCGTCCTGGAAGAATGCCTCAACGCTGGTGGCGCCGAGCCCCTCAATGTCCATCGCGGCGCGGCTGGCAAAGTGGCGCAGCCTTTCGACGCGCTGCGCCGGGCAAATCAGCCCGCCGGTGCAGCGAATGTCGACCTCGCCTTCCTCGCGCACCGCGTCCGATCCGCATTCGGGGCACGCGCTGGGGAAGGGCCAGGGGCCGCGGGTGTCGTCTCGGGAGAGATTCTCTGCGATCTGCGGAATGACATCGCCAGCACGCTGCACCACCACCCGGTCGCCGGGCCACGCATTCAGCCGGGCGATCTCGTCGGCATTGTGGAGGGTTGCATTGGTCACGACAACGCCGCCGACGGTCACTGGTTCTAGCCGGGCGACGGGCGTGAGCTTGCCGGTGCGCCCGACCTGAATGTCGATCCGATCCAGCCGGGTTTGTGCGCGTTCGGCGGGAAATTTGTGGGCGATGGCCCAGCGCGGCGCCTTGGCGACGGCTCCGAGCCGCGCCTGCCAGTCGAGCCGGTCGACCTTGTATACCACGCCGTCGATATCGAACGGCAGGTCGGCACGCGCTGACTCAATTGTGCGATAGTGCGCCAGCGCCGCTGCCACCGTCTCAACCCGCACCAGCCTGTCGCTGACCGGAAGACCGAACGCGGCAATGGCGCGCATCATGGCCCATTGGGTGTCGGTTGGTAACGCGCTTACCTCGCCCCAACCATGGGCCAGGAACCGCAACGGCCGGCGCCCCGTGACGGATGCGTCCTTTTGGCGAAGCGATCCTGCTGCCGCGTTGCGCGGGTTTGCGAACTGGCGGGCATTATCGGGCGTTTCCGCCTCGGCGATCAGTCGCGCGTTGAGCTGCGCAAAGTCGGCCTTGGCCATATAGACTTCGCCGCGCACCTCAAGCACGGCCGGGGCATCGCCCTGGAGCGTCGCAGGAATGTCGGCGATGGTGCGGGCATTTGCGGTCACATCTTCCCCGACCGTGCCGTCGCCACGCGTCAACGCCTGTATTAGCTTTCCGTGCTCATAGCGCAACGAACAGGACAGCCCGTCGATTTTGGGCTCGGCGGTCAGCGCAACCCCGGCATCGTCGGCAAGGCTCAGGAACCGCCGGACCCGGGCGGCGAATTCCGCGATGTCCTCGTCGGAAAAGCCATTGTCGAGGCTCATCATCGGGCGGGCATGGGCTATTTTGGCTAGGTGCGATGCCGGCGCCGCGCCAACCCTGATACTGGGTGAATCAGCGCGAACCAGCTGCGGGAATGCCGCTTCAATCGCCGCGTTGCGCCTGACCAGCGCATCAAATGCCGCGTCCGATATCTCGGGCGAGTCGTCGGTGTGGTACAGGGCGTTGTGGCGCGCGATCTCGGCCGCGAGCCGCGCCAGCTCGGCCGCTGCCTCGGCCGCGGATTGGGGCATCGGGGTCACGCCGCCTCCAGCAGCCGCACTGCCTGCGCGCGCGCTTCATCAGTTATTTCGGCGCCTGACAGCATCCGGGCAATCTCCTCGCGGCGCGCGCCTGTGTCCAGCGCAGCAACGCCTGTGCGCGTCACCAGGCCGTCAATGCTCTTTGCGATCAGCAAATGCTGGTCGCCGCGCGCGGCCACTTGCGGGCTGTGCGTGACCACCAGCAGCTGCGTGCGGCGCGAAAGGCGGGCGAGCCGTTCGCCAATGGCGCTGGCGACCGCGCCACCGACTCCCCGGTCGATCTCGTCGAAGATCATCGTGGCGGCACCGCCCTGTTCGGCAAGGCATACCTTGAGCGCGAGAATGAACCTCGACAATTCGCCGCCACTGGCGATTTTGGTGAGCGGGGCAAAGGGCGCCCCGGGGTTGGTCGAAATTTCAAACTCCACCCGGTCTTTGCCGCGCGGCCCCCATTGCTCGGCCTCAAGCGTTGACAGCGCCGTACGGAAGCGGGCGGCATCTAGCTTGAGCGGGGCCAGTTCGCCCTTCACCGCCGCATCGAGACGGGCGGCGGCGGCATGGCGTGCGGCGGACAGCGCATCGGCCGCGTCGTGATAGGCTGCAAGCGATGTCGCGACCTCGCGCTCGAGCCGGGCAATGCCCGCGCCGCCGCTCTCAATCGCTGCCAGCCGCGCGGCGAGGTCACGATGCAGGTCGCTGAGCGCATCAGGTGCCACCCGGTGCTTCCGGGCAACGGCGCGCAGCTCAAACAGCCGGGTCTCATCTGCCTCCAGCTGCGCCGGGTCAAAGGCGAGCGCCTCGGCAGCAGAATCGAGCGATTCCTGCGCAATTGCTGCCTCGGTAAGGGCGCGGTCGATGGCTGAAAGCGCCTCGGCAAGCGACGGATGATCCTGGGCAATCCGTTCCAATGGCCGCGCAGCCTGCCGCAATTTCGACAGCGCGCCGTCTGACCCGTCGAGAAGATCAGCGATTGCCTGCATATCACCGGCGATTTTTTCGCCGCGCTGCATGGTCGCGCGCCGCCCGGCAAGCGCATCTTCCTCGCCAGGCTCGGGCGCGAGCGCGACAAGTTCGGCCACGACATGGTCCAGCCATTCACGGTCGCGCGCTTCCGTGTCGAGTGTCTCGCGCGCTGCCGCAAGCGCTGTCTGCGCTGCCCGCCATGTGGCATGGGCAGCGGCCACAGCGGCAGTATCCAGGCCCGCAAATGCGTCCAGCAAGGCTCGGTGCCCCCGCGGATTGAGCAGCCCGCGATCGTCATGCTGGCCGTGTATTTCGACCAGCCGCGTGCCAAGCTCGCGCAGCAGCGTGGCCGATGCCGGCAAATCATTCACAAAGCCGCGGCTGCCGCCATCGGCCTTTACTATCCTGCGCAACAGCAGTGGCTCGCCTGGTGCAACATCAAGGCCGTTCTCGGCCAGCAGGGCCGCAACTGGCCCATTCGCGGGCGGTGCGTCGAAGGCGGCCGTCACTGTCGCTTGTACGGCACCATGGCGGACCAGCGCTGTGTCACCCCGCGCGCCAAGCACCAGGCCCAGCGCATCCAGCAGGATGGATTTGCCGGCGCCGGTTTCGCCCGTGAGCACGCACAGCCCATCGCTAAAGTCGAGGTCTAGCGCCTCGATGAGAACAACGTCGCGGATGGAAAGGGCGATCAGCATGGGCCCGAACGCCATAGCGCGTCGCTTGCCGTGCGCCAATTCACTTGTCTTTGCCCGGCTAGCACGCCGACCGACCGACCGGTCGCCGCGGCGACTGAAACTATCAGCTGGCGCTGGCGGTTTTTGGCGCCGGCGGCGCGCGTTCCGGATATTTTTCCATCAGCTTATAGGCACGCGCATACCAATCCGTGCCCGGATAGTTCGCCCCCAGCACGGCCGCCGCTTTCTTGGCTTCGGCCGGAACCCCGAGCGCCAGGTAGGTCTCGGTCAGCCGCATCAGCGCTTCGGGCACGTGCGTTGTTGACTGATAATCGTCGACGACATGGCGGAAGCGCAGCGCGGCTGCCAGCCACTGGCCGCGGTTCTCGTAGAATCGCCCAATCTCCATTTCCTTGCCGGCCAGATGGTCGCGGACGAGGTCGATCTTCAGCCGCGCGTCGGCAGCATATTTGGTCGCAGGGTAGCGGCGCGACAGTTCGCCCAACGCATCGAGCGCTTGTTGTGTAATCTTCTGGTCGCGGGTCACGTCAGAGATTTGCTCATAATAACACAGCGCCGTCAAATAATAGGCATAAGGCGCATCGCGGTTGCCGGGGTGTACCGACAAAAAGCGCTGCGCTGAGTCAATTGCCTTGGTGTAGTCGGCATCAAGATAGTAGGAAAACGCGCCCATCAACTGTGCCCGTCGCGCCCAGATCGAGAAAGGGTGCTGGCGCTCCACTTCGTCGAACAGCGCGGCTGCTTCTTTATATTGATTACGGTCGAGCCGCCCTTTCGCGGTCGAATATAGCGTGCCAACGTCGCGCGCGACATAAGGGAGGTCTCCCTTGCTGCGATTTTGCGCGCAACCTGAGGCAAAAAGCGCGGCGCCGACAACCAGCGAAAGCGAAAGCGAGCGGAACAAAGGGGTACGCATGCCCTTGCTTGTAGCGCAGCCAGCGTTGCTGGAACAATGATTTTTACAGGCGAGGCGGCGCAGGCGTAGCAATGACACGTTGGCACCTGCTCGAGGACGCGGATAAGCTGCGCGACGACGAACCGAGGATCATATGACTGCAACAAAACTCTCGATGAAGCGTGTGGACAAGCCCTGGGGGCGGCACCAGCTATGGCCCGGCTTTGACGATCCCGCGCCCGACAGCGCGCCGGTTGGCGAGATATGGTTTGAAGCACCCGGTGCATCGGACCCCGACCTGCTGATCAAATACCTGTTCACCAGCGAGAAGCTGTCCGTTCAGGTCCATCCCGATGATGCACGTGCCAGGGCGGCCGGGTTCGCCCGGGGAAAGGATGAGGCTTGGGTGATTTTGGCCGCAGCGCCCGATTCGACCATTGCACTTGGGACGCGGGCGCCGCTCAGCGAGGCCGCATTTCGGGCAGCGGCCCTTGATGGCAGCATCGCGGAGTTGCTCGACTGGAAGCCAGTACAGGCAGGGGATGTTTTCTATTCGGCCGCAGGTACGGTTCACGCGATTGGCGCCGGCATCACGCTGGTTGAGGTGCAGCAGAATGTCGATCTGACCTACCGGCTCTATGATTATGGTCGGCTGAGGGAACTGCATCTTGAAGCGGCGATTGCCGTCGCCAATCGGGTGCCGTTTGTCGCTCACACGGCGCCTGGCGACGTGGGGGAGGGCCGCCAAATCCTGGTAGCCGGCCCAAAATTCACCCTGGAGCGATGGTCCGGCGGCGACCGGCGCATCAGCTTGCCACAGGGTACCGGTGGCTGGCTGGTCCCGTTGGAAGGTCGTGGCGACGTTGATGGTGCAACTTGGCATGCCGGTGAGTGCTGGGGGGTCGCAGGCGAGGTTGCGATAGCCGCAGACCCTGGCAGTGATCTGTTGCTCGCTTATTCCGGCGCCGACCGCGCGGCGGTTTTGGCGAGGTGAAATTAACGGACGGCGGCTAGGGTAGCCGCTATGCTGCGTGTTCTCACCTTGTCGACGCTGTTTCCCGATGCCACCCGCCCCAATTTCGGGGTGTTTGTGGAGCGCCAAACGCTGGAGCTTGCGGCGCACGCGGATGTGTCACTGCGCGTGGTTGCGCCCATCGGAGTGCCGCCCTGGCCATTGACGCGGGTTGCGCGGTACCGGCAATTTGGCGACGTGCCGAGGGCCGAGCTGTGGAAGGGCGTGTCCGTCGACCGCCCGCGCTTTACGAATGTGCCGGGCACTGGCGGCCGATTTCATGCCGGCAGTTTGGCCCGGTCGCTCATTCCGTTGCTGCACGCGCTACGGCGTGATTTTCCGTTTGACATCATTGATGCCGAATTCTTCTTTCCCGATGGCCCGGCTGCCGTCGCGCTTGGGCAGCATTTTGGGGTGCCAGTGTCGATCAAGGCGCGCGGGGCCGATATTCACCTTTGGGGCAACGGGGCGACGGCGCACCAAGTGCTCGGGGCAGGCCAAGCCGCGGACGGCATGCTCGCGGTTTCGGCCGCTATTAAGGCGGACATGGTGGCGCTGGGCATGCCGGGGGACCGGATCCGCGTGCATTATACGGGCGTTGACCTTGCCCGGTTTGCGCCCGTTGATCGAGCCTCAGCCAAATCGGCGCTGGGTATCGACGGGCCGTTGGTCATTTCGCTGGGCGCGCTAGTGCCCCGCAAAGGGCATGCCCTGGTCGTGGATGCCGTTGCGGCGCTACCCGGCGTTTCACTCATTATCGTGGGCGAGGGGCCGGAACGGGCGGCGCTTTCGGCACAGATTGCCGCGCTTGGCCTTGCCGACCGTGCGCGCCTCGCCGGAAGTGTTCGCCATGCCGAGCTACCCGCGCTTCTCGCGACAGCAGATGTGATGGCGCTCGCGTCCGCGTCGGAAGGGCTCGCCAATGCCTGGGTGGAGGCGCTTGCCTGTGGCGTGCCCATCGTCATCACGGAAGCGGGCGGCGCGCGCGAAGTGCTGACCGACGCTGCCTATGGCCGCATCGTGCCGCGCACGGCCGACGCTTTTGCTGGCGCGATTGCGGAGCTGCTCGGTCAGCCGCCTGCCCCGGCAGTCGTCCGCGGGGGCGCCATGCGCTTTACCTGGGAGGCGAACACTGCCGCCCTTGTCGAACATTTGAGCGGGTTAGCGCTTTCGCGCCGCTGAGCCGCCCGACGCTGGGTGTTTAACCGCCCATGCCTTGCCCTGGCTGGCAGCGATGCTGACGAGGTTGCCCATGGCGACCGGCATGTCGATGAGGTGCAGGCCCCAATCCGGCAGAATCTTGCCCAATACCGACACATCGCCTGCTATATCGTCCGTGCGCGGATCGGCTGCGTCAGCATTCACGGTGACCGCGAGATAGTGGAACTTGCCGGTCGCGACGCATTCGGTCGACAGCAGCCCCGGCGCCTTTACGAAGGGTGTTGGCACTGGCGCGCCATCGGCCGTCCATGGCCCCTGAACGGCGCTGGCTAACCCTGCGCCGCGCGTGCCCAGATAATTGTCGCTGAGCGCCTTTCCGCCGCCAAGGGCCGCCGGATTGGTGCACGCAGCGACCATCCCGTCGCCCGCCACGGTACCAAACCGGCTGTTGTCGGGCGGCGGCGCGGCACTGCGGAAGCTGACATAGGTAATGACGCAGCCGGTTTGCGTTGCCCTGCGGCACAGCGGCACCTGGCTGAAATCACCGCCGACATCCTTGCCGGCTGGTACCGCGATATTGGTGCCGAGCAGCATGGCGGAGATCATCCGGCTGGCGGCGGGCTTGCCGTCAATTTCCTGCTGGATGAGCTGCTTGAGCATGCCCGACCCCTGGCTGTGGCCGATCAGCACCACGCCGCGCCCGTCGTTGTCGCGCGCCAGATAATCCTGCCAAGCCGCCTTCACATCAGCATAGGCCAGCGCCCGGTCAACCGCCACCGGCTTGCCGGCCATCACCGCCTGCAGCGCGCTGAGCGTGACCTGACGGTAGACCGGCGCGAACACGCGGCAATGCTTTGTGAAGCGTGCGGCCTGAAACGCGGCGACTGCCTTTTCTTCCGGGCCTGCAACCATGTCGCTGTTGGGCGTGCGGTCGAGCGAGACGGTGGGATAGATATAGAAGCAGTCGAACTTGGGGTCGGAGGCGGGTTTGAATCGTTCCACCGAGCGCGTGCCATTGGCCGTGATGACTGTCGCATCCTCGTCGGCGGCGCAGGCATCCTCGCGGCCGGGTCGGCAGAGCCAGGCGGCGTCTTGCGCATAATCGGGCGCCGCGGCAACGGCGGGCGCTTGCCCCGTCTGGGCCAGCGCAGGCAGCGGCAACGCACTCGCAACGAGCACCAGCAATGGCAGCAATGGCATCATCATCCCCTCAGATCTTGTCGCCATCCATGCTAGCCACTGCGTGAGCGATGTCGAGGGGGTCAGAGCGGGTAAAGGGCGCCCGCGATCCAGCGGGCCTCCTGTCGCAGCACGCCCCATGCCCGCGCGGCGGCCCGACTGTCCATTGCCTCCACGCCAACCCCGCGCGCCTCAAGCGATGCAACTAGCGCACGTGGCGGACGATTGAGCACCGCGCCCGTGCCCAGCAGCAGGAATTCAGGGGCCGGATCAAGCGCCAGCATCGCTGCCAGCGCGCCCTCGTCCAGCGCATCGAGCGCTGGCGGCGCCCATTCAAAAGCGCTCAACGGCGTAATCAGCAGCGCGCGATAGACACTGTCGTCAACGCGAAAGCCGCCGCGGGAAAATCCCTTGATGAGCGGCCCGTCGGCGGACGGATCACGCTCAAGGCGCATCGCACCACCCGTGGCCCGCACGCCGCATCAGCCGCGCTCTTTGGGCCCGACCCGCTCGGCGTTTGACGCGGGCGTGACCTTTTCCGCTGCCGGCTCGGCGCGCAGACCCAGCGTGATGAGCAACGAGGATGATACATAGATCGACGAATACGTGCCGACGAAAATGCCCAGGATCATGGCCGCCGTAAAGCCGCGCAGCACATGACCGCCAAACAGGATGAGCCCGCCCAGCGCCAGCAATATGGTCAGCGACGTCATTACCGTGCGCGGCAGGGTTTCGTTGACCGACAAGTCCACGATCTGCGCCATGTCCATCTTGCGATAGCGGCGCATATTCTCGCGGATACGGTCGTCAATCACGATCTTGTCGTTGATCGAATACCCAATGATGGTGAGCACGGCCGCCACGATGTTGAGGTCGAATTCAAGCTGCGTCAGCGCGAAAAACCCAAGCGTCATCAGCACGTCATGGACAATGGCAACAACGGTCGACACGCCAAACTGCCACTCGAAGCGGAAGATGGCGAACAGGCCAATGCCAAGCACGGCGAGCATCACGGCCGCAATACCCTTCCAGATCAGCTCGTTCGAGACTTTGCCCGAGACAGCATCTTGCTTCGAGAATTTGGCGTCGGGGAATTTTGCGTTGATCGCGCCCTGCACCTTTTTCACGATGGCTTCGGTCGCGCCCTTGTCGTCAGATTTGGGCGGTGGCAGGCGAATGGAGACGGTGTTGGGGTCGCCGAACTGCTGCAGGCGCACTTCGCCGAGCTTCAAATCGTCAATTGTCGCGCGCAGCTTGTCGAGCGACGGCGGCGACGCGAATTTTTCCTCGATCATCAGCCCGCCGACAAAGTCGACACCAAGGTTCAGCTTGTTGACAACCACCAGCCCGATGGCCGCAAGCGACAGCAGCATGGTCAAGCCAAACGCCCAGTAACGCAGGCGCACAAAGCCGATATTGGTGTTGTCGGGAACGAGTTTCAGGAGGCGCATGTCAGTATCCGCCGATCAAATATGAATTTCGGTCGGGCGTTTTGCCCGAAGCCACAGTGCAACCAGCATCCGCGTGAAGGTGACGGCCGTGAACACCGATGTTGCAATGCCGATCAGCAGCACCACCGCAAAACCCTTTACCGGGCCTGAGCCGAGCAGCAGCATGATGACGCCGGAAATGGCGTGCGTCATGTTCGCCTCAAAGATCGTGCGGCTGGCCTCTTTGTACCCAAGCTCCACTGACTGCACGATGTTGCGCCCGCGCCGGCGCTCCTCGCGGATGCGCTCGTTGATGAGCACATTGGCGTCAACCGCGGTGCCGATGGTGAGCACGAACCCGGCGATACCGGGCAGTGTGAGCGTGCCGTTCAGC
>JBJXEC010000047.1:0-24361 GCA_046155125.1 Sphingomonas sp.
ATCGCCAAGGCCCGCCGCAAGGAGCGCAAGGGCGAACGGCGCGGGCGGCAGCGGCAATGATCGCTTGGCAGCCCCAGCCAGCGCAGGCTATTGTGTTGATGCCGCATTATGCCACCACGCAATGAGAGCCATCGCCAATGACCGCTTTTGCCAAAGCCGGGCCGCTCTACCGCCCAATTTCAACGCTTGGGTGGGTGATAACGCTCGCCGCGGTTGCCTTCATGCTGCAAGTCGGCTGGGCGATCGAACGCCAGGCGCCTTCCGGCACCGACATGCTATACGGGATCTATCCGTTCTGGGGCGTCACTTTTCTGTTGTGGGATTGGACCGCGCGACGATTGTCGGCTAATTGATCGACGCACCCTGCCGCACCGCCCGATGACCGCAAAACTCGCTTTGTTCGACTGTGACGGCACGCTGGTCGACAGCCAGGCCAACATTTGTACTGCGGTCGAACACGCGTTTGATGTGCACGCACTGGCGCCGCCACCGCGCAACACAATCCGCCGTATTGTCGGCCTGAGCCTTGTGGAAGCAATGGCGGCGCTGCTCCCCGATGCCGAGGACGCGCAGCACCGCGCCATCGCGGACGATTACAAGGCAGCCTTTTTCAAGCTACGCAGCCAAGGCAAGATGGGCGAGGAACCGCTCTATCAGGGCATAAGCGACACGCTGGAGGCGCTTGCCGCGTGCGGCTGGGCGATGGGGGTCGCGACGGGCAAATCCGACCGGGGGCTTGCCCATATTCTCGCGCATCACGGCATCGCCCACCATTTCGTGACGCTGCAAACTGCTGACCGACACCCGTCCAAGCCGCATCCCTCGATGGTCGAAACCGCCATGGCAGAGGCAGGCGCCGCGCCTCAAACGACCGTAATGATCGGTGATACCAGCTTCGACATGGAAATGGGGCGGGCTGCAGGCGCGCGCGCGGTCGGCGTTGCCTGGGGCTATCACCCGACCGAGGAGCTGCATGCCGCCGGCGCCCATGTCGTGGTGGATACGGTGGCAGACTTGATCGCAGCACTGGAGCCATGATGACGCCCGACGACGCAACTGCCCGCAATCGCTATTTCCTGCTTTCGGCCGCGCGGATTGCCGGCGCGTTCGGCGCGGTGTTCGGCGTCGTCATTCTGGGCCGCGCGCAGACGCTGCCCCCGAAATTGCTGGGTATCGCCATCGTCGTCCTAGCGATGGTAGTGATGGCAACGCTCCCCAAGGCCCTTGCGCATCGCTGGCGAACGCCACCCGAGCAATGAAGCGATTCTGGACGACCGCATCGGTTGAGGCGGCGCAGGGCGGCTATGGCATCGCGCTGGATGGCCGCCCGGTACGCACGCCGGGGCGGCGGCTGCTCATCGTCCCCCAAGCGCGCCTGGCTGCGGCGCTAGCCGACGAATGGCGCGCCGTGGAGGGTGAGATCAACCCGGGCGCCATGCGGCTGACAGGCCTTGCGAACGCGGCCATTGAGCGCATCGCGCCCAACCCGGCAGCGTTTGCGGCACCGCTTGCCGCTTATGCCGAGAGCGATTTGCTATGCTACCGGGCAGATGGCCCCCCAGCCCTTGTTGAACGGCAAGCGGCGGCGTGGGACCCGCTGCTCGCCTGGGCGCGTACGCGCTATGACGTGGCGTTCGTGGTAACGAGCGGCATCATCCACTGCCCGCAGCCGCCCGAAATGCTGGCGCGGCTTGCGGCAGCGACGGCCGCCCGCGCGCCGTTTGAGCTGGCCGGGCTTGCCCCGATCGTCACCATCACCGGATCATTGGTAGCAGGGCTGGCGCTGATCGAGGGTGCAGCGTCCGCCGAGGCCATCTGGCGCGCGGCGCAAGTGGACGAGGACTGGCAGATCGAAAAATGGGGTGACGATGACATCGCCGTGCAGGCCCGCATGGCGCACCGCGCCGAATTCGACGCGGCGTGCCGCTTTCTCAGCCTCCTTGACTGATTATTTCAGCAATTTGCGGATGAACCCGATGAGGCCGGTCTGGCGCGAGCGCTTCAGGCGTTCTGCTGCTAGAATCGTCTTCACATCCCCAAAGCAGCGCCCGACATCATCGTTGACCAGCACATAATCATAGCCGTCCCAATGGCTGACTTCGCTCGCGGCGCGGTCCATGCGCGCACTGATAACGTCCTCGCTGTCCGTCGCCCGGCGGATAAGCCGCTCGTGCAGTTCTTCCATCGACGGCGGCAGGATGAACACGCGCACGACATCGCCGCCAGCGATCTGGAAAAGCTGCTGCGCGCCTTGCCAGTCAATGTCGAACAACACGTCTTTGCCAGCGCTTAACAACGCATCAACCTGCGCTTTGGGCGTACCATAACGGTGGCCAAACACATGCGCCCATTCCAGAAATTCATGGTCGGCGGCCATCTGCCGAAACTGGTCAAGGCTCACGAAATGATAGTCAACACCGTCGCGTTCGCCGGGCCGGATTGGCCGCGTGGTGGCTGACACCGACATTTCGAGATCCGGCTCGTCGGCGAGAAGCTTGCGCGCAATCGTCGATTTGCCCGCCCCCGATGGCGATGACAGCACGAACAAGACGCCGCGACGATTGAACTGGTGGGGATCATGTGGAGACGGGTCCATAGGCGCTAGTGCCGTGCGGCCCCTTGCTTCGTCAAGAGCGCGCCGCGCTCAAACCATGTTTTCGGGTCGCACCAGCCGGTCAAACGTCGCATCGTCGACCAGCCCAAGCGCAAGGCCAGCGGCGCGCAGGGTGCTCCCGGTCTGGTGCGCGTGCTTGGCAATCCTTGCGGCATGGTCATAGCCAATCGCGGGCGCAAGTGCCGTTACCAGCATCAGCGAGCGGTCAACAAGCTCGGCGATCCGCGCCTCGTCAGCCTTCAGTCCCTCGACGCAGCGTTCGGCAAAGCTCGCCATGCCGACCGACAGCAGGTCAATCGAACGCAGCAGTGCTGCACCGATCATCGGCTTGAACACGTTGAGTTCCAGATGCCCCTGCATCCCGCCAATGGTGATCGCTTGATGATTGCCCATGACTTGTGCTGCGACCATCGTCAGCATTTCGCACTGGGTTGGGTTTACCTTGCCGGGCATGATCGAGCTGCCTGGCTCATTTTCTGGCAAGTGCAGCTCGCCAAGCCCCGACCGCGGGCCAGAGCCGAGCAGGCGAATGTCATTCGCGATCTTGGTGAGCGCAACGGCAAGCGTGTTGAGCGTGCCCGACAAATGCACGACCGGATCGTTCGACGCGAGCGCTTCAAACGCATTTTCAGCGGGATGAAAGGGATGCCCGGTGATGTCTGCAATCGTGACGCAAACGGCCATTGCAAAGCCCGGCGGCGCGTTCAGCCCTGTGCCGACCGCCGTGCCGCCTTGCGCGAGCCGGTCGGTACCGTGCGTGATGGCGGGGTCGATCCGCCGGCGACAGCGATAAAGCTGGTTGGCATATGCTGAAAACTCCTGCCCAAGCGTGACGGGCGTTGCGTCTTGCAAATGCGTGCGGCCGATCTTGACGATGCCGGCCCAAGCCGACGCCTTGTCGGCAAGCGCCACCTGCAGCCGGTCGAGCGCCGGGAACAGCATGCGGCTTACGCTGAGCGACGCTGCGATGTGCAGGGCGGTCGGGAAGCTGTCGTTGGACGACTGGCTCATATTGACATGATCGTTCGGGTGCACTGGCACCTTGCTACCGCGGGTGCCAGTGAGCATTTCGTTGGCGCGGCCGGCGATCACTTCGTTCACGTTCATGTTGGTCTGGGTGCCGGAGCCCGTCTGCCAGATGACGAGCGGAAACTGGTCATCGAACGTGCCGGCCGCTACCTCAGCCGCGGCAGCCTCAATAGCATCGGCGATGGTGCCGGGCAGGCCGTGCGCCCGGTTCACACGCGCCGCTGCCTGTTTCACGATCGCGAGCGCATGGATGATCGCGATCGGCATCCGTTCCGTCGGCCCGAACGGAAAATTCTCAATCGACCGCTGCGTCTGCGCGCCCCAATAGGCAACTGCCGGAACCGCAACCGGCCCGAACGAATCGCTTTCGGTGCGGGTGGCCGTTGGCGGCTGCGTCATCCGGTCAGCGTCAGCAGCCCGAAAAAGCCGTTGATCTGGCGAAAACGGTGCTGCGCGTCGAGCCGCACAACGTCAAAACCGTCAATCAGCTTCGTTCCGCCGACATGGATCGCCCAGTGATAGCGCGCGCAGTCATGGTGCAAGTCGATGCTGGAGGTGCGCGACGTTACAGCACCGGGCCGTGTCGCCTGAAAATCGGCAACCATGGCCAGAAACGCCTCGAACCCGTGAAGCTGGTGCAGCGGGTCGGTAAATTCCACATCTGGCGCCACCGATTGCGCAAACAGCGCGCGCCGCTTGTCGGCATCCCCTTCATTCCAGCCAGCCAGAAACGTCTCGAAAGTTACCGGGATCGTCGCCATCACTACTTCTTCCGCTTGAAATCAACCGAAACGACGTTCGAGCCATCGTCGACCGGCACGATCACTTCGTCATTTTCGGCCACTTCGTGCGGCTCGGGCTCGTCGGGGCCATCCTGCGCCTGGAAGCGCAGTTCGAAATGAACGGCCGGGTCCTGAAAGCCGGTGATCGCTGAATAGGGAATAATCAGCTTGGACGGCACCCCGCCAAAGCTCAAGCCAACTGAAAACAGCGTTTCATCCACCATCAATTCCCAGAAGCGATTCTGCAGGACAATCGTCATTTCGTCAGGAAATCGCTCAATGAGTCGTTTTGGAATGTCGACCCCGGGCGCTTGGGTTTTGAAGGTGATGTAAAAATGGTGCTCGCCCGGCAGCGCGCCCGTATCGGCCACCGGCCGCAAAACACGCCCGACCACTGCACGCAGCGCTTCTTGCACGATCTCGTCGTACGGAATCAGGCTGTCGGGCAAACCTTCGCTCATGAAGCTTGGACTAACGCCCTAATCCTTGCGGTCAAGGCCGGATGCGCCGCCAGATTGCATGGCGCGCCCGACACGCTATGGAAAGCAAATGCGCATCGCCACCATATCCCGCTCGACCAAGGAAACGTCGATTGACGTGACGGTTAACCTCGATGGCACCGGACACTACACGATCTCGACAGGCATCGGCTTTCTCGACCATATGCTGGAGCAACTCTCCCGCCACTCGCTGATTGACCTTGAGGTGAAGGCGGTTGGCGACTTGCATATCGATCAGCACCACACGACCGAAGACACCGGAATCGCGATTGGCGAAGCAGTGGCCAGGGCGCTGGGCGACAAGGCTGGCATCCGCCGCTATGGCGACGCGCTTTCGCCAATGGATGAAACGCTGACCCGCGTCGCGCTCGACATTTCCGGGCGGCCCTATCTGGTTTGGAAAAGCGCGTTCACAACGACGAAGCTCGGCGAAATGGATACTGAGCTGTTCGAGCACTGGTTCCACAGCTTTGCGGGATCAGCGGGCATCACGCTCCATGTCGAGACGCTGTATGGCCACAACAATCACCACATTATCGAAAGCGCGTTCAAGGGGCTCGCGCGGGCACTGCGCACCGCCGTCGAGATCGATCCCCGCAAAGGGAGCGCCATCCCGTCCACCAAGGGCATGCTCTGAGCGTGGGGCAGCGAGTTGCGCTGATTGACTATGGCGCGGGCAACCTCCACTCCGTCGCCAATGCACTAAAGGCGGCGGGCGCGGGGCCGATTGACGTGACGGCAAACCCGGCGGTGGTTGCCTGTGCTGACCGGATCGTGCTGCCCGGCGTGGGGGCGTTCGGGGCATGCGCCAAGGCGCTGCGGGCAGTGCCGGGGATGACCGAAGCGCTCACGGTGCGGGTATTGGGCGCAGGCGTGCCGTTTCTGGGGGTGTGTGTCGGCATGCAGCTAATGGCGGATAGCGGCGAGGAGTTCGGCACGCACACGGGGCTCGGGTGGCTGCGCGGCAAGGTGCGCGCGCTTGCGCCGAACGACGCCAACGCCAAGGTGCCGCATATGGGCTGGAACGATGTGGTGCCCGCCGTGCCGCACCCGCTGATCGACGCTGGCGAGGCCTATTTTCTGCATAGCTTTGCCTATGAGGGCGCGGCTGTAATCGCGACCACTGCCCATGGCGGGACGGTTACGGCAGCAATTGGCCGTGACAACATGCTCGGCGTGCAGTTTCACCCCGAAAAGAGCCAGCGATATGGCCTGGCCCTACTCACGCGATTTCTGGAATGGCGGCCATGAGCCTCATCATCTTCCCCGCAATCGACCTGAAGGGCGGGCAAGTCGTGCGCCTTGCCGAGGGCGATATGGCGCGCGCCACGGTTTATGGCGATGATCCCGCCCATCAGGCGATGCTGTTCGCGCAAGCTGGCGCGGCGCACGTGCATGTTGTCGATCTCGACGGGGCGTTTGCGGGCGGCTCGGTAAATGGCGAGGCGGTAAGGGCCATCGTCAGGCGCTTCCCCGGCCATGTGCAGCTTGGCGGCGGCATCCGCACCCGCGAAAGCATTGAGGGCTGGTTCGACCTTGGCGTGTCACGCGTGGTGATTGGCACGGCGGCGCTGGAAAATCCTGAACTCGTCCGCGAGGCGGCGCGCGATTTCCCCGGCGGCATCGTCGTGGCGGTGGACGCAAAGGACGGCATGGTTGCAACCCGCGGCTGGGCCGATGTGTCGAGTGTGGAAGTGATCGACCTTGCGAGGCGCTTCGAGGATGCAGGCGTGGCCGCGCTGCTGTTCACTGATGTCGGGCGTGATGGGTTGCTGAAAGGCGCCAATATCGAAGCGACGGTCGATCTGGCGCGGGCGGTCAACATTCCCGTCATCGCAAGCGGCGGGGTGAAGGGCATTGCCGATATCCACATCCTCGCGCTGCACGTGCGCGACGGGGTGGAGGGTGTGATTACCGGCCGCGCGCTTTATGACGGGCGGCTGGACCTCGCGGCGGCGCTTAGTGTCGCGGCGGCGGCCTAGAATGACCGTTCGCGCGCGCGTAATCCCTTGTCTCGACGTGGCGAATGGCCGGGTGGTCAAGGGCGTGAACTTCGTTGCCCTGCGCGATGCCGGCGACCCCGTCGAGCAAGCGCGGGCCTATGACGCGGCGGGGGCGGACGAGCTGTGCTTTCTCGATATTACCGCCAGCAACGAAGCGCGCGGCACCATTATCGATGTGGTCCGACGCACCGCCGAAGTGTGTTTCATGCCGCTGACGGTCGGCGGCGGCGTGCGCTCTGCCGAAGACGCGCGCGCGCTGCTGCTGGCGGGGGCGGACAAGGTCGCGGTCAATTCGGCCGCGGTCGCGCGGCCGGAGCTTGTCGCCGACATTGCCGACCGGTTCGGCAGCCAATGTTGCGTGGCGTCGGTTGACGCACGCCAAGTCGCGGACGGTCGCTGGGAAGTGTTCACCCATGGCGGCAGACGCGCGACGGGGATCGACGCCGTGGCGCATGCGCTCCGGCTGGCAGAACTTGGCGCGGGCGAACTGCTCATCACCTCAATGGACCGCGACGGCACAAAATCTGGCTATGACCTGGCGCTGATCCGCACGATTGCGGACCAGGTGCGGGTGCCAGTCGTCGCGTCTGGCGGGGTTGGCACGCTGCATGATCTGGTGGCGGGCATTGCGCAGGGCCATGCGAGTGCCGTGCTCGCCGCGTCCATCTTCCATTTCGGCGAGGCAAGCATTGCCGATGCGCATGCAGCACTTGCAGCGGCCGGCGTACCCGTGCGGCGCCCGCTTGGCCGTTGACGCCAAGAATTAACCCGCGCGTGCTACAACGCCGCTTACGATGACCCTCGCTTTCCCCCTGCTGATCGCAGCGACAGCCGCGGCGCCGCATTCCGGCGCGGTATCGGCGCGCACCGCACCCGAACTGTCCGATATCGCGCTGTTCCTCATGGCGGCAGGCGGCATCTGGCTGGTTCGCCGGGCCCTGCGCGCTCGGTTCGCCAAGCAGCGCGTTGAACAGGCTCGCGAAGGCGATCCGCACGCTTGACTGGCGCCGGGCTTTGCGCCAGCCACAAGCCCATGATTGACGACCCGCTAGACGCGCTCGAATCCGTTATCAACGCCCGGCGCGGGGCTGACCCTGCGACGTCCTACACCGCCAAGTTATTTGCCGCCGGCCGCGCCAAAATCGCACAGAAAGTCGGCGAAGAGGCGGTTGAGACCGTCATCGCCGCACTCGCCCAAGACCGGCAGGCGCTGGTCGGCGAAGCAACCGACCTGGTGTTTCACCTGCTCGTGCTGCTGGCCGATGCCGGGGTGTCGCTTGATGATATCCGCGCTGAAATCGCCCGGCGCGAGGGCATATCAGGCATCGACGAAAAGGCCGCGCGCCAAGCCCCCGAGCCGGAGCAACCCCATGCCCATTGACGCCACGCTACCCTATGACGACCAGAACATCTTCGCGAAAATCCTGCGGGGCGAAATCCCCTCAACGCGCGTGTATGAGGATGACCACGCCATCGCCTTTCACGACATCAACCCACAGGCGCCGACACATATTCTGGTGATTCCGCGCGGACGCTATGTGTCTTGGGACGATTTTTCAGCACATGCGACCGATTCGGAAATTGGCGGATTTGTCCGCGCCGTCGGCACCGTAGCGCGTGCCGCGGGGCTGGTCGCGCCGGGCTATCGCCTGCTCGCCAACACCGGCCTTGCCGCGCATCAGGAAGTGCCTCACCTCCATGTCCATATTTTTGCCGGGCGCCCACTCGGGCCGCTGCTGGCGCCCTGACGACCGCCCGGCGGCGCGATAGGGGATTGCACGGCCTAGAATACCGGCTAGGCTTGCTGCTTGGTGTGCAAGGCGCAGATAAGCGCCGCAATCGTATCAGGGGATAGTGAATGATTTTCGGTCGCGTAAAATCACTGGATGCCATTTTGGCAACCGCCGAAAAGAAAGGCCTGCACCGATCACTCGGCGCCTTTCAGCTGACCATGCTTGGCGTGGGCGCAGTCATCGGCACCGGTATTTTCGTGCTGACGTCAGAAGCCGCGCAAAAGGCGGGGCCTGGCATGATGATCAGCTTCATCATTGCAGGGTTCGTCTGCGCGGTTGCTGCTCTGTGTTATTCCGAGCTCGCCTCGATGGTCCCGGTTGCGGGCTCTGCCTATACCTATACCTATGCAGTGATGGGCGAACTGCTCGCCTGGATGGTCGGCTGGGCGCTGATCCTTGAATATGCCGTTGGCGCAAGCGCGGTGGCGGTCGGCTGGTCAGGCTATTTCGTCGGGTTCATGAAGAACAGTCTGGGCATAATCGTGCCGCAAGCGTTGGCGGTGGGACCAAGCCAGGGCGGTGTCATCAACTTGCCCGCGGTGGTCATTGCGGGCCTCGTCACCATCCTGCTGATTGTCGGCACGACAGAAAGCGCGCGCGTCAACGCGATTCTGGTGTCGATCAAGGTGGCCGCCCTAACCTTGTTCATCGCGCTGACCATCCCTGTGCTCAATACCGAGCAGTTCACCCCGTTCCTGCCCAATGGCTGGGGCACGATTGGCGTGGTGGGTGCAGCGTCGTCGATCTTCTTTGCCTATGTCGGCTTTGACGCGGTATCGACCGCGGCAGAGGAAACCAAAAATCCGCAGCGCAACGTGCCGATTGGTCTCATCGGCTCACTCGCCATCTGCACCATCTTCTACCTTTTGGTATCAGCAGGCGCGATTGGCACGCTGGGCGCGCAACCGGTGACGGGGGCGGCTGGCGAAATCCTGGCTCCCGGCTCGCCTGCGCTGGCCGCGCGGTGCGCCGCCATCGTTTCAACCGGCGTTACTGAGCCACTTGCGTGCAGCCATGAAGCGCTCGCCCATGTACTGCGCTCGATTGGCTGGGAAAAGATCGGCAATCTGATGGGGCTGGCCGCGTTTATCGCGCTGCCTTCGGTCGTTTTGATGATGATGTTCGGCCAGACCCGCGTGTTCTTTGTGATGGCGCGTGACGGTCTGCTGCCGGAGGCGCTCGCCAAGGTCCACCCGACCTGGCACACCCCCTATGTCGTCACTGCCTTTACCGGCATTGTGGTGACGCTTGCGGCAGCCTTCCTGCCGGTTGGCCAGCTGGCGGACTATTCGAACTCCGGCACATTGTTCGCTTTTGCGATGGTGGCCGTGTCCGTGTTGGTGCTGCGCCGGACTGATCCGGACCGGCGCCGCCCGTTCCGCACGCCGTTCATCTGGGTGGTCGCCCCGCTGGCAATTGCTGGCTGTGTCGGGCTTTACCTGTTTCTGCCGTTTGTTGCGCAGATGGTGCTGTTCGGCTGGGGCGCGGTCGGGCTGCTAGTGTATTTCGGCTATAGCCGCTCGCGCAGCCATGTGGGCCGCGGCATTACTGATTTGCCCGAAGCCCATCCGGACGTACCACCGCTGCCGGTGCCGCCGCTGCCCGGCATCCCCACGCCGGGCGGCACGCAGGCCTGACATAATAAGGGGGAGGCGCACCGCCCCCCCTTTGTTCTTGTCCCACGAGACGAGCGGGTGGCGTCAGCCCAGCTTTTCTGCTGCCAGCGCCTTCAAATCGACCATGGGCCGCGCGCCAACATGGCTGATGATTTCAGCCGCGCAAATCGCGCCAAGTCTAAGCGACCGCTCAAGGCTCATCCCCTGTGCCTGGCCATGCAGGAACCCGGCGGCAAACAAATCGCCCGCACCCGTTGTGTCGACCACCCGGTCGATCGGTTCAGCGGCGACCTGCGCGCGCTCGCCCCCTGCAATCGCCAGCGCGCCATGCTCGCTGCGCGTCACGACGAGGACCGGTACTTGCGCAGACGCGCCCGCGACCGCCGCCTCGAAGTCATCAGTCTCCATCAGCGAGAGCAGCTCGTTTTCATTGGCGAACAGAATGTCGAGCTGGCCGTCTGCCATCAGCTTCAGGAAATCAGCGCGGTGGCGCGAGATGCAGAATATGTCCGACAGCGTGAACGCCACTCGCCGTCCGGCCTTGCGCGCTGTGTCAATCGCCGCCTTCATGGCCGCGCGCGGCTCTTGCGGATCCCACAAATAGCCCTCGAGATACAGAATGGCGCCAGAGGCGATCAAATCATGGTCGAGCGCGCTTGCCGGCAGAAACTGCGAGGCGCCCAGAAACGTGTTCATCGTCCGCTGGCCATCCGGCGTCACGAAAATGAGGCACCGTGCGGTCGACGGCTCACCGTCCCGCGCGACGGTGGGGAAGGCAACACCCATCGCGCGGATGTCATGCGCAAACACCGCGCCAAGCTGATCGCGGGCGACTTGCCCGATAAACCCGCATTTGCCGCCAAGTGCTGAAATGCCGGCCACCGTGTTTGCCGCAGAACCGCCGCTCGCCTCGGTGCCCGCTGCCATCTTGGCGTAAAGCGCATCGGCTTCTTCGGGGGAAAACATGAGCTGCATCGATCCCTTGGTCATCCCTTCGGACGCGATGAAGGCGTCGTCGGTTGGGGCAAGCACATCGACGATTGCGTTGCCGATGGCGACAACGTCATAAACGGGGTTGGTCACTAGGGTCTCCGGCAATTAATGGCGCGGTCGCGGTACCGGGGCGTGGGGCAATGCGCAAGGCGCGCGCGCAGGCGCGACAGCGCAAACGCATCAGCCCTTGGGCGCGCGCGCAAGCGCAACAGCCCTTGCGCATCGGCCCAATTCTGTGGTTCGGAAGGGTGACGGAGACAATGATGCGGCTGGCGATCTTGGCAATGGGAATAGCGCTTGGCGGCTGCGCGGCGATGCCACCACCAGCGCCAGTGGCGGCCAAGCCAGTGCCCATCCCAACATTGGCCGCCAGGGCTGGGCTAGACAAGGTGGTAGGCAGAACTGCCGCCGCGCTCGGCGCGTTGTTTGGCCAGCCCGATGCGGACGTGACCGAGGGCGCGGCGCGCAAGCTGCAGTTCGCCGGGCCAATCTGTGTGCTCGACGCCTATCTCTATGCCAAGGGCAAGGCCGAGCCTGTCGTGACCTATGTCGATGCGCGCGAGCGCGACGGGAGCCCCATTGACCAAGCATCGTGCGTCCAGGCCCTAACCAAGCGCGTTCGCGGCAAATAGCCATTCCGCCTGCACATCCGGGTCGGGGTCGGCGTCTGCGCGACTGTCATGTTCAGCGCGCCACCGCGCTGAATCGAGCTTGCCAAGCGCCCAGATCGCCGCACCGCGCACCACCGGCGCAGGATCATCGAGCAGCGCGCAAACCGGGCCGACAAGCGCGCGGGTGCCGCTGTTTCCGGCCGCAATCAGCGCGTTGCGGACCATGCGGTCGCGGCCGATCCGCTTGATCGGTGACCCGGCGAAGACGGCGCGGAACCCGGCATCATCAAGCGCCAGCAAATCGGCCAGCTCGGGCGCGACAAGCTCTGCACGCGGCAAAAATGCCCGATTGGCGCGCGCAGTGGCGGCAAACTTGTTCCACGGGCACACGGCCAGGCAATCATCGCATCCATAGATGCGGTTGCCGATGCCCGCGCGCAGGTCCTGCGCGATCGGCCCTTTGTGTTCGATGGTCAGGTACGAAATGCAGCGGCGTGCATCGATCTGATAGGGTGCAGGGAACGCGTTCGTCGGGCAAGCGCGCTGGCACGCATCGCACCTGCCACACCGGTCACTCCCAGGCCGGTCGGGTTCAAGCGCCAACGTGGTATAGATCGCGCCCAGGAACAGCCAGCTGCCATCTGTCCGGCTGACAAGGTTGGTGTGCTTGCCTTGCCAGCCAAGCCCGGCGGCTTCGGCAAGTGGCTTTTCCATGACTGGAGCTGTATCGACAAACACCTTCACATCGCCGCCCGCTGCCGCGACCAGCCAACGGGCGAGTGCTTTAAGCGCGCGTTTGACGACATCGTGATAATCGCCGCCCTGCGCATAGACGGAGACACGACCGTGCGCAGCCGCGCCCTCCAGCGCCATCGGATCAACGCCGGGCGCATAGCTCATGCCGAGTGCGATGACGCTTTGCACCGCTCCCCACAGCGCTTGCGGCGCAGCGCGTTCACGCGCCCGTGCCTCCATCCAGATCATGTCGCCGTGCTTGCCCTGTGCCAGCCAGGCGGCCAGCCGCGCCGCCGCAAGCGGCGCAGCATTGGCGTGCGCAACGCCGCAGGCCGCAAAGCCAAGCGCCGACGCTTGCACCTTCAACTGTTGCTCAATCGAGTAAGTTTCGTTCATCAATCCCCGCTACCCCCCCCTCGACGCGCTAGGCTTTATTGGCCAGAACGAGGCAAATTGTTAGGGGACGTGCGTGACGAGCGATTTGGCGATCAGCGCAACCGGGCTGGTCAAGCTGTTTGGGGACCGTCGCGTGGTCGACGGCGTTGACATCGCGGTGCCAGCCGGATCGATTTACGGGGTGCTTGGCCCCAATGGAGCGGGCAAGACCACGACGCTGAGGATGTTGCTGGGCATCATCGAACCCGACGAGGGCGCCCGCACGCTGCTAGGCCGGGCGCGACCGCGCGATGTAAGCGATCAGGTGGGGTATCTGCCCGAAGAACGTGGGTTGTATCCCGCGATGAAGGCGCGCGAGGCAATCGCGTTCATGGGGGCGCTGCGGGGCCTTAACCTGCGCGAAGGCCGCAAGCGCGCCGCAGAGTTGATGGACAACGCCGGGCTTGGCCATGCCGTCGACCAAAAGATCCGCAAACTCTCCAAAGGCATGGCACAGCTGGTCCAGCTACTTGGCTCGATCGTCCACCAACCGCAGTTACTGGTGCTGGACGAGCCATTTTCCGGGCTCGATCCGGTTAATCAGGAGCGGCTTGAAAAGCTCATTCTCGCCGAGCGCGCACGCGGGGCGACGATATTGTTCTCAACGCACATCATGGGCCATGCCGAGCGGGTGTGCGACCGGCTCGCAATCATCGCCGGTGGCAAGCGCCGGTTTGAAGGGACGGTGGCAGACGCCCGCGGTATGCTCCCCTTGCGCGCGCACTATGTGCCGCATCATGCCGGCGAGGGGCTGCGCGCGCTGTTGCCAAGCGACGCCGAACGCGCGGCAGATGGCTGGCGCTTCACCATGCCTGATGCGGGCATCGAGGCGTTGCTGATGATGCTGATTGAGGCCGGGCACGGCATTTCCGGCCTGTCCATCGAACGGCCGAGCCTGCACGACGCGTTTGTGCGGATTGTCGGCAAGGATGCGCTGGAGGACGCCCAATGACCAACCGCCAGCGGATGCTCCGCCAAACGCTCACCATCGCGCGGCGCGATTTTACCGCAACCGTGTTCACGCCGATGTTCCTCCTGTTTCTGCTCTCGCCGCTGATCATGATAAGCTTCAGCGTGGCCGGTGCGCTGGGCGGGTCAACACTCGCGCGCGGGTCTACCGACAAAACGCGGATGATCGCAATTGCGAGCGACGGCGACGGCAAGGCAATGGCCGCGGCAGATGCGCGCTTGCGGCAAGTGTTCCGCCCGGGCGACGCGCCGCCGCCGCTGTTCATCGAGGCGCCCAAGGCCGACCCGGCAAAGCAAGCCCGCGATAAGTTTTTGGACAAGGGCTATGATGCCTCAGCCGTGCTTTATGGCCCGCTGAACAAGCCGCAGGTCATCTATGCCGCGCGCGGCGGTCGCGCCGCCGATTACATGGCCGAGCTCGCCGAACAGACGCTACGCGAGCGCAATAGCGGCGGCGCCGCTGCGCTCAGCACCGCGACCAAGGCGCCGTTTGTCCGGACCACCGCCTCGCAGGGCGGGCATAGCGAAGCGGCGTTCTTTGCAGTGACCGGCATTTTCTTCCTGACGCTGTTCCTGTCCGGCCAAGCGGTGGGCACCATGGCGGAGGAACGCAGCAACAAGGTGATCGAGGTGCTGGCCGCGGCCGTGCCGCTGGAGGCCGTGTTTCTGGGCAAGCTGATCGGCATGTTCGGCGTGGCGGTGTTGTTCGTGACCTTTTGGGGATCATTGGTCAGCCAATTAGGACAGTTTCTGCCGCCATCGGGGGTTCAGGCGCTTGCCGAGATTGGGCCAGCGATTGGCTTTCCGGCCTTTGTGCTGTTGTTCTGCGCCTATTTCACCATGGCCTATATGCTGCTCGGTGCAGTGTTTCTGGGCGTCGGCGCGCAGGCAAGCACAATGCGCGAAATCCAGATGCTGTCGCTGCCAATCACCATCGTGCAGATGGGCATGTTCGGGCTGGCCTCTGCTGCGGCATCGCAGCCGGGCACGACGCTTGCGCTGGTGGCGGAACTGTTTCCCTTGAGCTCCCCCTTCGCAATGGCCGGGCATGCCGCCAATTCTGCCGAGATCTGGCCGCATTTTGCGGCACTTGCCTGGCAGCTTTTGTGGGTGAGCATCACCATCTGGGTGAGCGCGGCGGCGTTTCGCCGTGGCGTGTTGAAGTCGGGCGGCAGCCGGCGGCGAGCCGTGCGGCGCATGCGCCCGAATTGAGCTTCCTCGCTATTGACACTGATGTCAGTTGAGGGGACTCTGAATGCTATAAAAAGGAGCAGGATGATGGCGACAGCAGCAACCGAGCAACCCGGCACCGCCGCGGTTGACCCCTTCGACGTCAGCCGCCCCGAGCTTTACCGGGACGATGTGTGGCAGGAGCCGTTCCGCCGCCTGCGCGCCGAATCGCCCGTCCACAAGGTCGAGCACAGCGACTTTGGCGCCTATTGGTCGGTTTCAACCTACAAGCCGATAGTCGAGGTTGAATCGCTGCCCGATATTTACTCCTCGCAGGCTGGCGGCATCACCATTGCCGATTTTGTCGAAGGCGAGGAATTCACCGTCCGGATGCCAATGTTCATTGCGATGGACCGGCCCAAGCATACCGGGCAGCGCCGCACCGTCGCCCCCGCCTTCACGCCCAGCGAAATGGTGCGGATGACGCAAAACATCCGCCTGCGTACCGGCGAAATTCTTGATGCGCTGCCCTGGGGCAAGGAATTTGACTGGGTCGACACCGTCTCGATTGAGCTGACCACACAGATGCTCGCCCTGCTGTTTGATTTCCCTTGGGAAGATCGCCGCAAGCTGACCTTTTGGTCCGACTGGGCAGGGGACATCGAGCTCGCCAAGGATGCCGAATCGCGGAAACAACGGCTAGAGCACATGTACGAGTGCGGCGCCTACTTCACGAACTTGTGGAATCAGAAAGTCGGCAAGGAACCAACGCCCGATCTTATCTCCATGATGATCCATTCAGATGCGATGGCCGAAATGGACCAGATGGAGTTTCTCGGTAACCTCATCCTGCTAATCGTCGGCGGCAACGACACGACGCGCAACTCGATGAGCGCGCTCGCTTATGGGCTGGATCTGTTCCCCGACCAGCGCGCCAAGCTGGAGGGCGACCCGAGCCTCATCCAGAACACCGTGCAGGAAATCATCCGCTGGCAAACGCCACTTGCGCATATGCGCCGCACCGCCACGCAGGACACGGTGCTGGAGGGGCAGCACATCAGGCAAGGCGACAAGCTCGCCATGTGGTATCTGTCGGCCAATCGCGACGAGAGCGTGTTTGGTGCAGATGCCGACAATATCGTGGTTGACCGGCCTAATGCGCGGCGGCACTTGGCGTTTGGGCATGGCATTCACCGCTGTGTTGGCGCGCGCTTGGCCGAACTCCAGATCAGCGTGCTGCTGGAGGAAATGGCAAAACGGCGCATGCGCGTAAACGTTACCGGCGCGCCGACCCGCGTCGCGGCGTGCTTTGTCCATGGCTATCGCGCGCTGCCAGTGGAACTCAGCAAATATTGATTGCGTCCATCCGCAGTGCCGCGCCGTAACTTTCCCTGAAGCCCCCGCGTATCCGCACGTACCGGGAGTATCTGGACAAGGACTTATGACAGACCGACGCGAATTTTTGTCGATCGCAGCGATCGGCACTGCAACCGCCGCCTTTTTTGGGTGGAGCACCACGACGCGGGCGGCCGCCGCCGAGACGTTCCCGCTGCAGCTAAGCGATGCCGCGTGGCGCAAAAAGCTATCGCCTGCTGCCTATCGCACGCTGCGCCGCGAAGCGACAGAATACCCCTATACCAGCCCGCTCACCAAGGAGCATCGGGCAGGCCTGTTTTCCTGCGCTGGGTGTGCGCTACCGCTCTATTCGTCAAAGACGAAATTTGACAGCGGCACTGGCTGGCCCAGCTTCTGGAAGCCGCTGCCCAACGCCATTGGCACGCGCGATGATACCACGCTCGGCTTTGCCCGCACCGAAGTCCATTGCAAGCGCTGCGGCGGCCATCTTGGCCATGTGTTTGATGATGGCCCGCCGCCAACCGGCCTGCGTTATTGCATGAACGGCGTCGCGATGACGTTTACGCCGGCCCGCAAGCCAGCCTGATAGTGGCAACAGGCTTGGCGGATAACGCCGCAGGCTCGGGCGCCGTAGCCCGGCGGGCTCAGTAGCCGTTTTCGCTCACCAGCGTGTAAATGCCGCGCGCGTCGTCCGGCCCCAGCGTCGGCAGCACGTTGGTGATTTGCAGAGGCGTTGCATGAGGTGCAACCTCATCCTGCTCGGGGGCAGCATCAGCATAGATGAAGCCCTTGGTGGGATATACTGTCGTGCCCAACCCGCCGATCGGGCCGAACCACACGCGCACCGCGCTCCAATCGCCCGCGTCCGACACGTCGACAGCGCGCACATTGCGCTCAATGCCGCCACGGCGCGACCAGTTGGCGTGGGTCAGCAATACTTCGCGGTCACTCACAATCTGGCTTACCATTGCGACATGACCGAGCCGCATTGAGCGGATCGCCGCAAAAGTTAGCACAGCGCCAACCTGTGGCGTGCGCCCCCGCTCATAACGCCCCTCGGCCTGGCTCCACCAGGTATTGGCGTTACCGCGCAGCTCAATGCCCGATACCTGGCGCGCAAACGGCACACACTGGAGGCCACTGGCCATCGCCGGCACCGCGGTCATCAACGCGCAACACAACATCAGCGCAACGCGCGCTGCGAGACGGCTAAAATTCATGGACCCCCCAAGGGCTTCAGAATGACTTTCGAGCGTCACAAAGCAGACACGCTATCGGGTGGAAACCCCTTATGCCGTATATCGGGAACCTTTCGGGACGAAGCGTGTTATCGAGGCGTTGACCGGTTGGACGAAAGCGACACGCGTGCCGATGCGCTCACATTCCAGCGCGCATTTTGGCCAATCGCGCCAGATGTTCCGCCCGTCCAAAGGGGAATCGCGCGTAGATTAGCGAGGCGAGCCCGTAAAACACGGCAAGCAAAATGACGAAGATGAGCACAAGCCGGTGCACGACGTCCTCCGGCACCTCGCCGGGTTTTGCAGCTGCCGGAAAGTCCGCGATCCACAGCAGCACGCCGGACATGAAAATGCCAAGGCCACCCACCATCTTTTGCACAAAGAAGCTGCCTGCGAAAAAGACGCCCTCTGAACGCCTGCCGGTGCGCATCTCCGATTCCTCGACCACGTCAGAGAGCATGGCGGCCCCAATGATGAAGGCGCTGATCCCGCAGGCCGTGTTCACCGCCCAAATCATCAGCAGCAGCGGCAGCAGAACCGGCGAGCCATTTTCCGGGAAAAACCCCAGCAACCTGAGTGTATAGGGAGAGCAGATGAGGACTGCATTGGCGACGGACAGCGCCGCGCCCACTCTGGGCTTGTCGCCGCCGCGCGTCAGCCGGGGCGCGAGAAAAAAGGCCGCAATCGCGCCGATCAGCAAGGCAAGCGACAGCCACTGATAGTCCACGCCCTTAAGGCCCCAGACATATTGATACATGTAGTTGGACAGTGCGAACGACACGCCTTGTGCGGTATAGGCGCACAAGCCAGCCGCCATCAGGATAAGAAAACCCTTGTTGCGGATCGTTTGGCGGAAGGCAGTGAAATGCTCGGCCACCGTTTCATCGCTTGACGCGAGCTTGGGCAGATGTTTGATTTCCGGGTGCAGCCCGAGCGACGACGCGAAAATCGCAATCGCCATGGCGACCGCGCCAAACAGCGCCATCCGGGAATAACCAGGGCCGTTTTGCAAGCCCACCGCGTGTGTTGCATCGGGAACGAGAAACACCGCATAGGCCAGCGACAACATGCCGAGGCCGCCAACCCAGCCGAACAGATAGCGATAGGAAAACAGCCGCGTGCGTTCATCATAATCGGAACTCAGTTCCGGCCCGAGCGCGGACGAGGGAATCTCGAACGCCGACAACGCAATGCGTACGAGCAGGGCGCTTCCGCACAAATACGCAAGCGTTGCCGTTTCGCCCCAATGCGGCGGGTTCCACAGTAACCACCAGCCAAGCGCGACCGGAAGTGCCGCTCCATACATCCACGGATGGCGCCGCCCCCATGTGCCGCGCGTATGATCTGAGAGGAACCCGATCATGGGGTCGACAAAAGCTTCCACCATCATCGCGACCATGATGGCAAGCCCGACAGCGCCGGGCGACAACCCCAAGACCTGATTATAGTACAGCAACAGGAAGGTCGCGAAGCCATTATCCTTGATGCCATAGGCAATCGACCCGAGCCCGAACGACCACCGGCTAAGCGGCGGCAGGGCGCGGGCCGGCGGCACCAGCGTTGACGCGGTCGGCGCAGCGACCGACCCGCTCACCGGCGAAACGCCTCAAGCGAGGAGAACAAGGTCGGCATCGCCGGGTCCCAGCTATGCCGCGGGCCAATCGTCATCCCGCCATCCACCACCAGATGGGTGCCGGAGACAAAGCTTGCATCGTCGCTGCCCAGATAGGCAACGGCTGCCGCGATATCCTCTGGTCGGCCGGCGCGCTGCACCGGTTGCGCGGTCTGCGCGATGCCCTCAATCGCCGCGTTGGCCCGTTGCAGCCCCTCGCCCTCCAGCCCGACGGCGCTGGTGAAAATATTGGTGGTGATGAACCCGGGGCAAATCGCGTTTACCCTGATCTTGTGCTGCGCAAGGTCCGCTGCGGCCATCTTCGTCAGGTGCAGCACACCCGCCTTCGCGACTGAATAGGCGGTCGGCGCATAGCCCGTCGCCAGTGCCGAAATCGATGATGTGTTGACAATCGCGCCGCCGCCGCGCGCGGCCATCAGCGGCGCTGCATAGCGGATGCCCATCGCCACCGAGCGCAGCAGCAGGTCCATCGTCCGGTCCCAGTCGGCAGGCGACACCGCGTCAATCTTATCGCGCGCGCCGCCCGCTCCGGCATTGTTGAACAACAGGTCAATGCCGCCCGCTGCATCCGCTGCCAGGATCAGCGCCTCGATATCGCTGACCGCGCACACGTCTGTACGCCGAAACCGGATACGTCCATTGGAGGTTTGCGCGACATGCTCGCCGCCGTCGACGTCAATATCGCCGATCCACACCTCAGCGCCTTCGCTTGCCAACCGCTCGGCGGTGGCCTTGCCAATACCCGATGCGCCGCCAGTTACGACCGCGCGCCTGCCTGCGTACCGCATTATCCGCTGATCCCCTCCGCCATGTTTTTTGGGAGCATAGTATGGGGTTTGGCGCGGTCAATCGCTGCGCGTTCGAATTTCGGGTTTGTGCGGCTTGCCCGACCGACCGACTCGCTATAGCTGCAACGTCATAGTGATGCGGAATGAGGAGAGCAGGCTGTGGCGCTCGATGCAGAAACCTTTGACGCGCTGATCGACACCGTTCGGCGCTTTGTTACAGAACGGTTGCGGCCGCTGGAAAGTGCCGTGGAGGCGGCCGACGCCATTCCGGCCGATGTGGTCGCCGAAATGCGCAGCCTGGGGCTTTACGGCTTGTCCATTGCCGAGGAATTTGGCGGGCTCGGGCTGACCATGGCGGAGGAATGCCGCGTCGCCATTGAGCTGGGGCGCACAACGCCTGCGTTTCGCTCAACCTTTGGCACCAATGTCGGCATTGGCAGCCAGGGTTTGGTCATGGCGGGCACGCCCGAGCAAAAGGCCAAATGGCTGCCGCGCATCGCGAGCGGCGACATTGTGACGAGTTTTGCGCTGACCGAGCCCGATGTCGGCAGCGATTCGGGTGCAGTGAAAACGCGGGCGGTGCGCGATGGCGATGTGTACCGGCTAAGCGGCACCAAGCGCTACATCACAAACGCAGACAAGGCTGATCTGTTCACGGTCATGGCGCGTACGGGGGAGGAAGCCGGCGCGCGCGGCGTCTCGGCGTTTCTTGTGCCGCGCGACCTGCCGGGGCTGTCGGTGGGCGAACCCGAAAAGAAAATGGGGCAAAAAGGCGCCAAGGTCGCAGACGTCAATTTCGACGAGGTCGCAGTCCCCGTTGAGAACCGGCTCGGCGACGAAGGCGAGGGCTTCAAGATTGCCATGCGCGTGCTGGATCGCGGGCGGCTGCACATTTCGGCGGTGTGTGTGGGCGTGGCCGAGCGGCTGATCGCCGATTGTGTGGCCTACGCAACCACCCGTTCGCAATTTGGCAAGCCAATTGCCGAGCATCAGCTCATCCAGGCGATGATCGCTGATTCCAAGACCGAAGTGCTGGCCGCGCGCGCGCTGACGCTGGAGACAGCGACTGGCAAAGATGCGGGACGCGATGTCGTGATGGAGTCGGCGGCGTCCAAATACTATGCCAGCGAAATGGTTGGCAGGGTAGCCGACCGGGCCGTGCAGATTTTTGGCGGCGCCGGGTATATCGAGGATTATGGCATTGAGCGGCTCTACCGCGACGTGCGCCTGTTCCGCATCTATGAAGGCACCAGCCAAATCCAGCAGCTCATCATCGCCCGGGAAACAATAAAGCGCGGCGGCTGACCGCGTCACATCAGGAGAAACACCATGGACACGACCAACCTGTTCCGCCTCGACGGCCGCGTCGCGCTGATAACCGGCGGCAGCCGCGGCATCGGCAAGATGATCGCTGCCGGCTTCATCGCACAGGGCGCCAAGGTTTACATCTCGTCACGCAAGGCCGAAGCGTGCTTTGAAACGGCGAGAGAGCTCGGCGAAAGCTGCATCGCGCTGCCGCAGGACGTGTCCACGGTCGCCGGGTGCAAGGCGCTTGCCGCGCAGCTTGCCGAGCACACCGACAAGCTCGACATACTCGTCAACAATGCCGGCGCCGCCTGGGGGGAGAGCTTCGAAACATTCCCGGAAAAAGGCTGGGACAAGGTGATGGACCTGAACGTCAAGTCGCCGTTCTTCCTCACGCAAGCATTGCATGAGGCGCTGAAGGCTGCCGCCAGCGCCGATACGCCGGCCAAGGTCATCAACATCACCTCAATCGACGGGCTGCGGCTGAACCCGTGGGAAACCTACAGCTATCACGCGTCCAAATCGGCGCTAATTTATCTCACCAAGCGCATGGCCGCTCGGCTGGTGCAGGACCATATCAACGTTACGTCAATCGCGCCGGGCGCCTTTGCCAGCGAAATGAACAAGGCCGCGCGCGACCATGGCGATGCCATTGCCAAGGGCATTCCCGCCAAGCGGATCGGCGTCGACGAGGACATGGCCGGCACCGCCATTTACCTTGCCAGCCGCGCGGGCAATTATGTGATTGGCGAGACGATCGCGGTCGATGGCGGGCTGGTTTATGGCGCGCTTGGCACCAGTATCGACGCCTGACCGCGCGGCCGGGGCGGTTCGGCGCTGGAATGGCGCAACGCCACCCCACACGGCCTAGCATCCGTGTAAACCGGAAGCGGGGAGGCAATTAGGTATGAAACCAACGCGCTGGCAGGCGGCCCTGGTGTTCGCAACCGCACTTGCGGGGTGCAGTGGCGGCGCCAGCCCGACGCCCGCGCCAGTAATCACCGCGCCGTCGCCCTCCCCCACACCGAGCCCGACACCTACGCCAACGCCCACGCCGACCCCAACGCCCAGCCCGACGCCGGTGCCGCCAGTGGTTGCGGCCGCGTCCGTCGAGCGCACCATTCTGCCCAGTGATGCAAATCCGGTGATCACCACGACGCTCGCACCTCATGTCGTGATCAACCCCAACCCCGCAGCCACGGCGCGCGGGCGGTTGTTCGTGATGCTGCCGGGCACAGCCGCGACGCCGCGCGTTTACCGGCTCATCGTGCGGCTTGGCGCCCAGCGCGGCTATCACGTGATTGGGCTTAGCTACCCCAATGACATGGCGGTCGAAGGGCTGTGCCGCGCCAGCACCGACCCTGCCTGCCCCGGCGATGTCAGGCGCGAGATCATTACCGGGCAAAATACCAGCTCATTGGTGACGGTCGATGCCGCCAATTCGATTACCGGGCGACTCGAATCGCTGCTCACCTACCTTGCGATCACCTTTCCCAATGAAGGTTGGGGGCAATTTATAACGGCGGGCCGGATCAACTGGGCGCTGGTGACCGCCGCCGGGCATTCGCAGGGTGCAGGGCATGCCGCGTTCCTCGCCAAGCTTCAATCGCTTGACCGGGCAGTGATGTTTTCCGGCCCGGCAGACACCGGGGTAACCGCAGGATCGCCGGCCGCGTGGCTGAGCCTGCCGAATGTCACGCCAGCGTCGCGTCAATATGGGTTTACCCATATCGCCGACACACTGGCCCAATTTTCGGTTGTGACGAGCAACTGGGCGCAGATCGGCTTGCCCTCGCTTGGTGCGCTGGTTTCGGTCGATACGGTCGCCAGCCCCTATGCCAATTCGCACCAGCTCAGTACGAACGCGGCGCCAAACCCCAACCCCGCCGGGCCAACCGCGTCACCCACCCACGGCGCGCCGGTGGAGGATGCGGTAACACCGCTGGACGCGCAGGGCTTGCCGCTGTTCACGCCAGTCTGGATTTACCTCGCGTTTCCCTGATGGTCAGCGCGGATTGGCCACGCCGTCAACCAGCCGGGGCACACCCAATGAATTTGCGGGATCAAGCAGCCCCGGCAACAGCGCGCCTGGAAAACTCTGGTAGCATATCGGCCGCAGGAACCGCTCGATCGCCGCCGCCCCGACCGACGTGGTGCGCGGGTCTGACGTGGCAGGATACGGGCCGCCATGCACCATCGCCTGCGCCACCTCGACGCCGGTTGGCCAGCCATTGGCGAGCAGCCGCCCGGCCTTGCGCTCAAGCATCGGAACGAGCGGCGCGGCAAGCGGCTCGTCCGCCTCGTCAAGCTGGAGCGTCACCGTCAATTGCCCCTCCATCGCCGCGACCAGCGCGGCCATTTCAGCGACATCTGCACAACGTATGATGAGTGACACCGCGCCGAACAGTTCCTGCGTGAGCGCGGGGTGGGCGCGTATGGTCGCGGCATCGGTCAGGAACAGCGCGGCCTGACACTGATTATACCCATCGCCCGCAACGCCGCGCGCGACGAGCGACACACCGGGATGCGCGAGCAACGCCGCGACCCCATCGCCATAATGCCGGTGAATGGCCTGCGTCAGCATGACTTGCGGCGCGACAGACTCTAGCGCAGCACGGGCACTCGCTGTGAACCGGTCAAACCCGGCACCTGCTCCGCCAAGCACAATGCCTGGGTTAGTGCAAAACTGGCCCGCGCCCTGACTGAGTGAAGCGACATACGCTGCGCCAAGCGCTTCGGCCCTCGCCTGCAACGCCGCAGGAAACAGCAATACCGGGTTAACGCTCGCCAT
>JBJXEC010000048.1:0-26481 GCA_046155125.1 Sphingomonas sp.
AGCACCTCGCCACCATCGTCGCGCCGCCAGCGCATCAGCGGGCCAGCCGCCATGACCGCGACCAGCGCCAGCGCAACGGGGCCCGCTGCCTTGTTGAAAAAAGGCGGCCCGACCGAGAGTTGCACGCCAAAGGCGCCCGCGGCGACAATCGGGTAAAGCGTGCCGATGAGCACCACGCCCAGGATGACGGACAGCAGCAGGTTATTGGCGACCAGCGCGCCCTCGCGGCTCACAAACTCAAATGTCCGACCTTGCGTGATGGTGCCGACGCGGGTCGCAAACAACACCATCGCGCCGCCGATGTAGATCGCGAGCAGCACCAGAATGAAGCTCCCGCGCTCCGGGTCCACCGCAAACGCGTGAACGCTGGTGAGAATGCCGGAGCGCACCAGGAACGTGCCGATCATCGACATCGAAAAGGCGACCACGGCCAGCATCACCGTCCAGGCGCGCAGGCCATCGCGCGTGGCCAGCACCGTTACCGAATGGAGCAGCGCGGTTGCTGCCAGCCAGGGCATCAGCGAGGCATTCTCCACCGGATCCCAAAACCACCAGCCCCCCCAGCCAAGTTCGTAATAGGCCCAGTAGGAGCCGGCAGTGATACCGAGCGTCAGGAAAATCCAGGCGCCCAGCACCCAGGGTCGCATCGCGCGCGCAAAAGCCGGGCCGACATCGCGCGTAATCATTGCCCCCACCGCGAACGAAAAGGCAATCGAAATGCCGACATAGCCAATGTACAGCGTGGGCGGGTGGAACGCGAGGCCAGGATCCTGCAACAGCGGGTTGAGCCCGTTGCCATCAGCGGGCGCTGGTGAAACCCGCGCGAACGGGTTCGACGAAAACAGCAGGAACGCATAAAACCCCAGCGCAATGGCCGCCTGCGCGCCCAGCGTCGCGATCAGCGTGGGTTCCTCCAGCCGTCGCTCCACAATGGCGACCGCACCCCCGGCAAGGCCCAGCACCGTTACCCAGAGCAGCATCGACCCTTCATGGTTCCCCCATGAACCGGCGATCTTGTAGAGGAGCGGCTTGGCCGAATGGCTGTTCTGCGCGACCAGGACCACCGACATGTCGGAGCGCACAAACAGCGCGATCAGCAGCACCATTGCGAGCGCCACCACGAGCCCCTGCACCACCGCGACCGGCCGCACGCCTGCAATAACGTCCGGATCACCGCGCGCCACGCCTATCGCTGCCAGCACCAGTTGCAACGCGGCCAACGCCGCTGCGATCCAGAGCGCGGCCAGCCCCGCTTCGGCGATCATTGGACGAGTGTTT
Organism: Sphingomonas sp.; assembly: GCA_046155125.1. Taxonomy (GTDB): domain Bacteria; phylum Pseudomonadota; class Alphaproteobacteria; order Sphingomonadales; family Sphingomonadaceae; genus Sphingomonas. Next base: position 1,279 of record JBJXEC010000048.1, read on the forward strand.
TCGTTTCGTGCAGCTTGCCCGCCATTTCCGGCGGCATATAGCGTTCATCATGTTTGGCGAGCAGATTGGTCGCAACAAAGCTGCCATCGGGCTGGAACTGCCCTTCGGCCACAACGCCCGAATTTTCCTTGAACAAATCGGGCGTGATCCCCGCAAATGTGACTGGCACCGTCGCCATCCCGTCGGTCACCGTGAAGTGGATCGTCACCCCATCTGCCTGTTTGTTGATCGAGCCACGAGCGACCATGCCGCCCAACCGCACCGCGCGACCAAGCGGCAGGCCGGCCTTTTTGACGTCGCCCGGCGCATAGAAAAACGCCGCCTGATCCTTAAGCGCCGACAGGGCAAGGCCACTTGCCCCGGCCACCGCGCCGACCGCCAGCAGCGCGAGCACCAGCCGCTGATGCTTGGCCTTCATTTGCCGTCGCTTTCCGCCGCGCGCATCATTCGCCATGTGATGATTGCAAGGACGGTCGCGCCGCCCAGCGTCAGTCCATAAGCGGCGATAATGAACGGCCAGGGGTTCATCCGCGCGCCATCCGCCGCAACCGCGCTTCGGCCTTGTTGGTTGCCAGAATTATCCGCATCCGCATCAGCACGATGGCCGCAAAGAACAGCGTGAACCCACCCAGCGTGAACCAGAGCGGCCACAGGATCGACGCGTCGATGCTTGATTTGGTCAGGCCAATGCTTTGCCCCTGGTGCAGCGTATTCCACCACACCACCGAATAGCGGATGATCGGCAGCAGTACCGAGCCGGCCACGCCGTAAATGGCGGGGATACGTCCGTCGCCGCCTCGCTCTGCCTCCGCGCGGGCAAGCGCCATGTAGCCGATATAGACGAACAGCAGCAGCAGCATCGAGGTCAGTCGGCCGTCCCACTGCCAGTAGGTGCCCCAGGTCGGCCGTCCCCAAATCGAACCGGTCGCCAGGCAAAGCGCGGCGAACAGCGCGCCCGGCATCGCAATTGCGCGCGCGGCAACCGTCGCCAGCGGGTGCCGCCAAACGAGATAGACCAGGCTCGACACCGCAATTCCGCTCCACCCGGCCATACCAAGCCATGCCGTCGGCACATGGATGTAGAGGATGCGCACCGTCTCGCCCTGCAGATAATCCGCCGGCGTCTGGGTAAGCCCTGCCCAGCTGCCAAAGCCGATCAGCAACGCCCCGACCCAGAACAGTACCGGCGTGACTGGCGTTGCGAGCTTTACGAAGCGCGCGGGATTGGCAAGGGCGTGAATCGAGGGCATTTCACATCGTGATAAGCGAGAGTTTGCACCAAATCTACCGATTGATGCAGCATCGTGCGTTACCGGTCCGCGACTGGCCTTGATTACCGCCGCATTGCCTTTTCGTGGCGGCTGCGCCAGTCTGCTTATCGGGTAGAGGGACCCTTAGTCGATGGCGGTTGGAACGATGGCATTGCTGGCAGCGCTCGCGGCAACCCCCGCGCGCGACGGTAGTGATTTTACGCCACTGCCCGCCCCGGCCGCGATTGTCGTCAGCGACCCCGCGCTGACCGCGACGCTTGGCGATGCCCATAACGATTATGCCCGTAACGACCATGCCCGCGCCGTGCGCTGTCTGGCCGCCGCGATAAGCTATGAAGCGGGCAATGAGCCGATCGCGGGCCAGGAGGCGGTCGCACAGGTCGTGCTGAACCGAACGCGCGCGCCCGGTTACCCCAAGTCGGTTTGTGGTGTGGTGTTTCAGGGGTCTGACCGGCGGACCGGCTGCCAGTTCACCTTCACGTGCGATGGCTCGCTGCGGCGCGCGCGCTCTGCTCAAAGCCTGGCGCTCGCCAACGACGTTGCCGAACGGGTGCTGGCAGGTGGCGGCAGCGAACCACCGCTTGGCGCAACCCATTATCACGCAGATTACGTCAATCCCTATTGGGCCGCGACGCTGACGCGCGTCACCAAGATCGGCCGCCACATTTTTTACCGCGCGCCCATAGGCGTCGTCGCGCCGGGCGCCAGCGCGCCGGCACTTGCGCCTGAAGACGACAGCCGCCTGCCGCCAACCCCTGCGAGCGCAGTCCCGGTCGCCACGGCCGCTGCCGACCCCGTACGGAGGCTGGCAGCCCAAAGCCCAAGCGGCGTGATCTTCGCGCCCTGGGGCCTGCAAACGCTCACCGTTACAGCCGCTGGCAAGGCGCGCGCCGTCGCCCTGCCGGATGCTCCGCCCCGTTAGTCGCGCGCGCGGACGAAATAGGTGCGGCCGTCCGCCCCCGCCAATTCGATGATAAGCCGTCGACGCGCATGTCCGCCCTGCCCATCAGACGCCTCGACGCGAATGGTGAGTGGTCGCCCGATCAGGCTGTTGCTGTCGCCAAGCGACGTCGCCTCGCGTACCTGGACAGCATCCGCAGCCGACGCGCCATCAGCGTCGGACTCGATCATCACCCGGCGCGCGATGGCACTGGCGGTCCGCGGATCAAACTCGCCCCGCAGCCCGAAGTTAAGGGTAACAACTGGCGCCATGCGCGCCGCCAGCGCTGGGCCCACGCCATGAATGAGCGCCAGCTCGCCAACGGTTTTAAGCGGCCCGTTGCGCGCGACAATGCCCCGAGCGGCATATTCCCCATCCTCGGCGCCGCGCGCCCGGGGGCTGTCGTCTTCGTCGCGCCAGTCAAGAAAGCCGTCGACCGCTTCCTCAAGCGCTGCGCCCTGCACGCCAAAGCCTGAAAACATCACCTCGACCTGCTGTTTGTTGAGCTGGTTGAGCGCAATTTTGCCGCGCTCATCGTCCACCGCGACGCGCAGCAAATAGCGATCATAAGTAAGCTCCCGCGCCGAACCGTTGATCGGTACCTTCGAAATCGGGTTGGGCTGCATCAGATCCTGAAGCGCGATGGCGACACCGGCATCCGCCGCGGCCAGCAGCCGCGCGCGCGACAGCTCAGCGCCGGCGACCATCACCGTGCCGCGCGTCGCCTCGATCATCATCAGCGACACGAGCGCGAAAAAGGCGATGCTGGCAACCGCCGCGATGAGCGCATACCCCGCCTCATCGCGGCGCGCCGTCACGGAATCTGGCCAGTCGAGCGAAACGGCTCCAACGTCTTGATCTTGCGGCGCAGTTCGTCCGTTACCGCGCGGCCATCGTCAACGGTGCGAATGACGCGCGGGCGTAGCAGCACAATCAGCTCGATCTTGTTCTCCAGCGTGCCCTGCCGGCCGAACAACCCCCCGATGATGGGGATCTGCGACAGAAACGGCAGCCCGATCCGTTCTTTGGTCTGCGTGTTGCGGATCAGGCCGCCAAGCGCGAGCACCTCGCCATCGCTCACCGCAACCGACGTGCTGATCCGGCGGGTCGAAATGGTCGGCGAACTGATGCCGTTGCTGGTAGTGCGGGCAGTGTTCACGTCGCTCACTTCCTGGCTGATGTCGAGCAACACCAGCCCGGTTGCGTTCACCCGCGGCGTGACCTTCAGGATAACGCCGGTGTCGCGATATTCGATGGCGTTCACAATCGGTGCATTGCCGCTGATCGTCGAGGAGGCGCTTTGGGTGAGCACCGGCACCTGGTCGCCCACCTGGAGCGACGCCGTCTGATTGTTGAGCACCAGCAGCTTGGGCGCCGACACAACATTGACCTTGGTCTTGGTCTCCAGCGTGTTGAGCACCGCCGACAACGTACTGTTGGCGAACAGGAACGAAAAGCCCGGCACCGCGCGCACCGGCGCCAGCCCGGCGGTACTTTGGGTGAGCACGGTGCTGGTGTTGCCCGAGCTGAAATTCCACTGAACACCATAACGCAGATCGTCGTTAAGGCTTACCTCAGTAATCGCGGCTTCGATCATTACTTGGACGGGCAGCACATCGAGCCGCCTGAGCGCTTCTTCGATCAGGGCATATTCGCGAGGCGTGCCAAAAACGATGACGGCGTTGTTGTTGTCGTCGCTGGTGATGATCGCGCCCGAGTGATTGGCAGCGGGCTGATCGGTAGTCACGACCGCTCCGGGCGCGGGCGCAGGCTGATCCTGCGGTGGCCCGCCAATGCCGTCGCCCGTGCGCGCGATGCCTTGTGCCGACCCGGCATCGCGCAAGCCGCCTGTGCGCTGCCCGCCGGTTTCGGCCGTGCCACCAAAGCCTGCAAAGCCCGATGCGTCCGTCACGCCCACGCTGTTGCCAAGCGCTGCGTTGATTGTTCGCGCCAAATCGCGTGAGCGGCCATTCTGCACCGGGTAAACGAACAGCCGGGGCTCGGTGCTATGGCCTTCCCGATCAAGAATCTCGATCCAGCGGTTCACATCGTCGAGATATTGCGCCTGGCGGCTGACGGCGAGGATACCGTTCAGCTTTTCCATAGTCAGCAGGCGAACCAGGCCCTTGGTTGGTGCATCGGGTGCGTTCAGCAGCTTCTCAAGCTCGGGCGCGATGAGCCGTGCGTCAGTGTTTTTCGGCACGAAAAGCCCGAACGACATCGCGCGCAACCAGTTCACGTCAAACTGCTCAAGCAAATCACGCGCACTGCGCCGCTGGCCCGGTGTGCCCGACAGCGTTATCGAATTGCCGGCGGTATCAACCTGCGCGACAACACCGGGCAGTACCGGATCGAGCAGCGCCTTCATTTGGGCAGCACCCACGAATTTCAGCTGAACGACGTCGTTGCCAAAACCGACGGCGTTCGGGCCGACCGGCGCATCGCTCCGCGCAGCGGCGATCGTCGTCACGTCGAACCGGCCGCCACGCTCGACCAGCGCAAAGCCGCCCGGGCGGATTGCCTCTTCAAAGAACTGCAGCACCGATTCGCGCGCGATTGGCCGCGCGGTGACGACGGTTACCGGTCCTGTCGCCTCCGGTGCCACGGTGTAGGCAACGTGCAGAATGTCTCCGAGCACCGCTTTGGCCACTGCCGCGATGTCACCCGACGGGAAATTCAGGCTGATGTCGCCGGGTATGATCGCGGGCGGTGGTGCGTGCGGTGCCGGCTGCGCGACCGGCGTTCCGGGGATGATGGTCGCTGCCGTCCCTTGCTGGGTGCCCGATTGCGGGACGCCAGATTGCAGCGGTAGCGCGGCCGCTGCGGCGGCCGTTCCGGCAACCCATACCCAGGCCGTTCCGGCACCAAAAAGCAGCTTCATCATCATCGTTCAATCGCCACATTGTTCCGGGCGCCATACCCGGGTTGACCATAAGCACCGCCAAGCGGCATCCGCACCATCTCGGCGCCGCGCCGGAAGGCGACCGCGTCCGGCGCCAACCCCAGCAGGCGCCAGCCAAGATAGCGGCCACCAACCGGCACCGAGACCACCGCGCCCGATGGCGCCCGCAGGATTGCCCGCGCAAATCCACGCCCGCGCGCGGTGCCGACAATCACCGCGCCGCCCAACGGGCCTTCCTGCGCGCCGCTTGCCGGTTTTCCGACACGCCGTTCCGAAAAGACCGGATCGGCGAGCAACACCGGATCGGCAGGCGCTGCATCAAAGGTGGCCTTGGCCGGCAAAGGCGCAACAACCCGCCCGATCCCCGCTGGTGGCAGCTGCTCAGACTGATCGTCGGTCAGCTGAAACAGCAAGAGAAGCGCCAGCATCACCGCAAGCAGGGCGGGCAACAACGTCTGGTCCGCTCGGCTAGGAAGCTGCATGGCGTGCCGCTACTTCGATGCGAATATCAAGAGTGCCGTCGCTGCTGGCACTGCCGTCCGATTGACCGGCCCGGTCGGCCGATACGGCAACCGATGTGACAACAAGATAGGGCGTCGAATTCTGGAGATCGGCGAGCACGCGTATCATCTGCGCTTGAGTCGCGCGAGCTTGAACCCAGGCCTGTACCCATCCGGCATCGCCCTCGACATCTTCGGTCGCGGTCGTGGTGCCGCCTGCGCGCTCAACGGCAGAAGAGAGCCGCTCCTTCAGTATCTCTTGTGCCGCGACCGCATCGCCCGCGACGATCTGGAAGCTGCCGGTTTGCGCACGTTGCGCCTCTGCGAGGCGCCGCAGCCTCGGGATATTGGCAACGAGGCGCCCGTTGGCTGCAAATACCGCCCGCAGCCGCTCATGCTCAGCTGCGCGCGCGGCAAACCCGTCGATGATCGGCGCGACCACGGCCACCCACGCAACGGCCACTGCCGCGACCAGCAGCAGCACGGCAATCAATCGCCGCTCGCGCGCAGAAAGCTGCGCCATCACCGCCCCGTAACCCGCTCGCCCGAAATGTCGAACGGCTGACCGGTCCCCGAATCGGCGGCGACGTCCGACGTCGCGGTGCGCAAGCCCGTCAGTCGCCCGGTCGCCCGCAGCGGCCGCATGACATCGACCTGCGGCTGCTTGTAGCCGCTCAACCGCACGGCGCTTCCGGCAATGCTCAGTCGCTCAATCCAGGCGCCCGCAGGCAATGTTCGGGCGACAAGCGCCATCGTCGCCAGCGGATCATCGCGGCGACGCCGCGCGGCGAGCGCTGCCCGCGCCCGGTCTTCCCGATCGATTCCAGTGGCGAGCCGCCGCGCGATACTGGCAGCGGGTCGCTGCGCGTCGACCAGCGATTGCAGCCGATGGACGCGCGCCACATCGCTGGAAACGAACAGGCCCAGATTCATCACAAACAGCAACGCGACCGCCCCCCACCACCAAGCGCCTGCAGACGAGCCGCGCGGCAGCAAGCCATCCGCCTGCATCGCGGGCAGAAAATCGAACCGGCGCGCCTCACCACCGGTCGCCAGCATGCCGATGGCGGTTGGTCGCACATCATGAGCAGCAATTGTGCCAGCAAGCGTCCTCGCGACCGATTTAGGCAAGAACGCCATATGCGCTTCAACCCTGCCATCGACCGGTACCGCGCCGTCTGTGACCACATCGGCAAAGGCATCGTCGGCGGCAAACGGGCTTAGCCGGTCAATATCGAGCGCTACCAGCCGCCGCAGGTCGGCCAAGCGGGCGGCGGGCAGCGCGCCGTGGCGCTCCAGCACGAGTGCCGGGTCAATGAGGATAGTGGCTGGAATGCCCGGACCAATCGCCGGTGCCATGTCGCTCGAGAAAGCGGCAAACCCGCTTTGCCCATGCCACACAAGCACCTTACCGCTGAGCGTTGCACCGCCGGCGCGGAAGCGCTCGGGGAGCAGCCCCGCCAGCTCATCGGCCCACCACGTCAAGAAACCGCGCACCCCCGTGGTCAGCGTTCCCATATCAAGATCGAGAAAGGTGCCTGTCTGAATCATTGGCCGGCGCACTTGCCTGTTGTGGGCACGATCCGGCAGGCGGCATTGATGGTGACTGCCGGCCGCACGATCATGTCGGGCCATTGCCGCCGGTCGCCCGCCGCCAGCGCAACCCGGATGCGGATAAGCTCGGGTGGCCTCGTCTGGTTGATCCACTGGGCGCGCCACCTGCGCTGGTCGTCGGGGGGCGTGCTGCCGAAGTAATCAGTGCGCAACTCAGCGACGCCGTAAAGCAACGGCGTTTGCGCCCAGCCGCGCTCGCCCGGCGCATAAAGGCCCGCGCGGCTCGACACGTCAGCGATTGAATAGAGGATCAGTTGGCCACCGGGCGTACGCCGCAGCCGGTAGCGACGGAGCGTGCCGGGGCGCTCGGCAGGCGGCGGCGGCGCGAAAAAGCTCAGCCCGTCTGGCGTGCCGCGAATATCAGCCACTGGCTTTCCCAAATCTACGCGCGCGCTTGGCACCAGTGTTTCAAGCCGGTCCCGCAGTATGGCCTGTGCAGTGACGATGGTTTCATTGTGCACAAAATCACTCGCGGCACGACTGGCAAGATTGCGGGCAAGCGCCACACCCGATGCCAGCATCACGGCAACCATTGCCAGCAGCGCAAGGCTGACCAGCAGCTCGACCAGAGCAAAGCCGCGCGCTCCCGGCGGGCGCCGGTTAGGGACAGCGCTCACCGCGCGATCCTCAGCGTTTTGAGCGTAACCAGCGGTGCTCCGGCGGCGCCACGGCCAGCATCGACCGTCACTTCTTCCAGCCGCGGCAGCGCGTGCCGACCGGAAAAGGGTGCGATCCGTACCCGCCATGCCACACCACTCGTGGCGCCATGCGCCTCGAGCAGCCCGGTATTGGCAGCAGCGGCAGCCGCCGACAGTTCGGATTGCGCCACAAGGGTTGCGACGCGGCGGTCCTCGACCATGCGGCTGGCGCGTGCGTTGGCCACCACCGCTTGCATCGTCGCGCCGAGCATGGCCGCGATGATGGCAATCGCAATAACCGTCTCGACAAGCGTGAACCCGGCCTCGCGCTTGCCACTCCTTGCGCCAGCCAGTGGCCGCGACCGTCGCTGCTGCCTCGCCATCATAACGCAGCCCCAACGGTTACGCGCCCCGTCGATGGCTGCACGGAAAGTGCTACCCGGTGATCTTGGCTGACGAGGACCAGCCGCCCGCCGGTTGACGTTCCATCGGGGAAAAAACGGATGACGGATGCCTGATCACTGCTCACCACATAATCGGCCGGAAGCATCACGGGCGCAGCATCCGCCACGGCAACCGAATGACCACCCTCGGCGATGGCCACCGACGCGGCATCCCCCGACCGAATCGCCTGGGCGCGGGCACCTTGCAGCGCCCGCACGAGCGTCGCGGTGCTCGTACGAAATTCCTGCGCCGCAATCGCTGCTTCCAGCCGGGGGAAGGCAAGCGCGCTGATCAACCCGGTAATGGCGACCACCACCAGCGCCTCGATTAGGGTAAAGCCCGCGGCCCGCCTACCAGTTGCCAACATCTTTGGCCTCTCCGGTTCCGCCCGGCGCATTGTCAGCGCCCAGCGAATAGACGTCGATTTCGCCGTGGTCGCCGGGCACCTTGAACTTGTACGGCGCCCCCCACGGGTCAGTAAGCGCGGACTCCTCAGGCAAATATGGGCCGTTCCACAGCGCCACGCCCGCCGGTGGCTTCACCAGCGCAATCAACCCTTCCTGCTGCGTCGGGTAGCGCCTGGCATCAAGCCGGAACAGTTCTGCCGACGAAGCGATGTTGCGCGCCTGAACGATCGCGGTCTGGGTTTTGGAACTGCCGAGGTATTTTATGACCCGCGGACCAACAATGGCGGCCAGCAGCCCGAGGATCGCGAGCACCACCAGCAATTCGAGCAGCGTGAAACCGGCCGCGCGGTCGTCATGAATTTTGTTCATTTGTCAGGATACCGCCACATCGTTGAAACCAAGAATTGCCGACATGATCGCCGCAATGATAAGCGCAACAGCACCGCCCAATGCTACCGTGATGAACGGCGTCATGATGGCGACCAATCGTTGCAGGCGCACTTTCACATCGCCGTCAAGCACATCGGCCAGCCGCCCGAGCATTGGCCCAAGCTGCGAGATTTCTTCGCCGGTGCGCAAGAATCCGATGGCAAGGCGGGGCAGCGCGCCGCTTTCCGCCAGCGGGCGGGTCAATCCGCCGCCTTCCTTGACGATGCTGGTGACCGCGCCAATCGCCGCCGCCATCGAGTGGTTTGCGATGGTCCGATGCGCGACCGCAAGCGCAGCCGGCACGGCGACCCCGCCCTCCACCAGTGCACCAAGCGTGCGGGCGAAGCGCGCCGTTTCGATATGGCGAACCAGCGTCCCCAGTTGCGGCAGCCGCAGCACAGCGCGGTCCGCCCATGCCCGGGTCGAGGCCTTGCTCAGCCAGCCGCGTGCGACAAATCCCAAGCCGACAATGCCCGCCAGCCAGTAAAGCCCATAGGCCCGCAACCCGCGGCTGGCGGCCAGCACCGCAATCGATTCGGGCGGCAATTTGTCGGCCGACTGGGCAAACAGCGAGTCGAATTGGGGCACAACGAACAAGAGCATCATGAGGACGATGGCGACCGCAATGACCATCAGGATGATCGGATAGATCATTGCGCTGATGACAATCGTGCGCACTTCCTCGGCCTGCGCCTGCACCCCGGCCAGCCGGTTCAGCGCGGCGCCGAGCTTGCCGTTTGCTTCGCCAGCTTCCGCCATAGCCTGCGCAATCGCGGGGAACATTGCCGGGTTGCGCGCCATGGCTCGCGACAGCGGCTCGCCCTCTTTCACGCGCTTGAGCACATCGGCAAAGTCGGAGCGCACGGCCGGGTCCTCGATATTGTCGAGCGCAAGCGCCAGGGCCCGGTCCAGCGGCAAGCCGGCATTTAGCAACACCGCCAGCTCCCCGATAGTTTTCGACGCCGCTCGCCGCGCTTTGCCCGGCACGGTGCGGCGAGCGGGGTTGTCGTTGCTCGCAAGCGGGGCAAGCTCGCGCACGTCCACTGGCGCAAAGCCCAGCCGCCTTATCTCGGCGACGGCGGCGACGCGGCTGGTGGCGTCGACCTGTCCATTGGCCGGCCGCCCGCCCGGCGCGATGGCGCGATAGGCAAAACGTGGCACGGCTAGCCCTCTACCGACACGCGCAGCACTTCGGCGACAGTGGTTTCGCCGGCCAGCACCTTGGCGATCCCATCTGCCCGGAGCGTCGACAAGGCTCCCTCGCGCGCTGCCTGCTCGGCGATGTCGCGCGCGTCCGCTCGCTGCACAATGTGGCCCGCGATCGTTTCGGTTACGAGCAGCATTTCCACTAGCGCCAGCCGCCCGGCATAGCCGGTGTGGCGACAGCTTGCGCAGCCTGCCGCCGAATGAAGCATGGGCGCCGTTGCGTCGTCTGCGATTCCCAACGCCGCAAGCTCGCGCGCGGCAGGCCGGTAGGCCACACGGCACACAGCGCACAGGCGCCGGACCAGCCGCTGCGACAACACCGCGTTCAGCGTCGCGCCCAGCAGAAACGGCTCGACCGCCATGTCGACCAGCCGTGCAATCGCACCAATCGCCGTGTTGGTATGGAGGGTTGCCAGAATCGTGTGCCCGGTGAGCGCGGCCTGCACCGCGATCTGCGCCGTTTCCAGATCGCGCACCTCGCCGACCATCATCACATCGGGGTCCTGCCGCAGAAATGATCGCAGCGCGCTGGCAAAGCCCAAGCCGATGCTGGCGTTGACCTGCATCTGCACGATGCCCGGCAGGCGATATTCAATCGGATCCTCAATGGTCAGGATCTTGCGCGTGCCGATGTTTAGCGCTTCCAGCGCTGCATAGAGCGTCGTCGTCTTGCCGCTTCCGGTAGGACCGGTCACCAGCACGATGCCGTGCGGTCGCGCAAGCACTGCCCGCAATTGCTCTTCCAGCGCGGGCGCAAAGCCCAAACTGGGGAAATCCAACGCAAGATTAGCCCGGTCGAGAATGCGCATAACCGCCGTTTCGCCGTGGATACTTGGCGCCGTCGCCACCCGCAGGTCGACATCGTTGCCACGGATCGCAATCCGCAGCCGGCCATCTTGCGGCAGCCGCCGCTCGGCGATGTTGAGCCCCGCCATAACCTTCAATCGCGACACCAGCGCGGACCGCATCGCTGGCGGGAGCGCAGGTTGCGCGACCAGAACGCCATCCACGCGAAAGCGAACCATCACGCTGTCATCGGTTGGCTCGATATGTATGTCAGACGCCTTTGCCTCAACCGCCTCGGCAATCAGGCGGTTGACCGCCCGGATGACCGGCGCATCGCTCACCATGTCGCGAAGGCGCTCGACATCGGTCTCATCGGCGGCTGATGCCTGGCCTTCACCGCCAGCGCTCTGGCCGCCATAGAGGCGGTCGATTGCCGCCTCGATATCGCTTGGCAACGCGACCATGCGGTCAACCGGCGCACCATAGGCAAAGCCCAGCGCGTGCGCCGCAAAATCATCGAACGGGTCGGCAAAGGCAGCCCGCAGGCGGCCATTGACCATCGCGACCGGCAGCACCCCTGCGTCGCGCAGAAACATTGCCGTGGGATCTGCCCCTGGCACCGGCACCTGCGGCAGGTCGGCCGCAGTCAACAACGCCAGCCCCGAATCGGCGGCGATCGCAGCACCCAGCGTGTGTTCCGAGACAAGACCCAGTCGGTTGATAATCGCCTGAAACCGCTCGCCCGTTTCTGCCTGAATCAGCCTTGCGCGCGCCAGCGCCTCGTCATTGAGCAGCTGATGACGCCCCACCAGCCGGGCAACAGCATCGGCCCCCGGCGCAACCGATGACTGCCCCGATTTTGTCGCTAGTGGTGATGCAGCTGCTGTGGCGGTTATGCCGAAGCCGCTGCCTTTCCAGGCCATTTGCTCGCCTCCCCAGTGAGCCCATGATATTTGTCGGTTGCCCGTCCAAACACCCTCAAAAAGCATTTCCCATATCACAGCCGCGCGGCGGTTGCGCCATGCTATCCCGGCCGACGATCAACACCGGTCATCGCCCGGCTTGCAAATCCCCCAACCTCGCGATCAGCGGGCAACGGCAAGTCAACAGCATCGCCTGTCTGAAATACTTGCGTAGAAATTAGCGCACCATTTGCAAATATAGATCGTGCCAAATCGTCCCCAGCGTGTTTTGGTTACAGCTTAATGACAAAACATAGTGAGACTTTTCCCAAATCGGCCAATCTGGCAAAATCATATTTAATTCTGCCTAACCATAGACTTGCGTATCCGATTGTACAAATGCGACATGGCTCGGCTCATCATGCGTCCTAGTTTGGGATTGGGCCGTATTGATTGAAAATTTCGTCTTGTAAGGTCGTTTGCCATAGCATAGTTGCTCGTCCACCGGGTCGCCAGGCACGCAAGATGCCTTCGGCCTAACGGTGCCTTTAGGAATGCCAAATCGGCGCGCGGAATTGAGGGATTCGGCGTGGCAAAAACGGTCGCGTGTGGCGTTGCGTTGCTTGCAAACCTTTTTGGAGAGTTCACAGCCATGAAACTCAAGCATAAATCAGCGCTGGCGCTTGCCAGCGCGCTAATTCTGCCAGTGTTGTTTTCGGCGCCTGCCGTCGCGCAGCGCGATGATGACCAGAAGTTTGATAAGAGTCAGGAAGTTGGCTATCTTGGACGGACCAGCAGCGACGCGCTGACCCAATCCAAGTTCGCCGCACTGCGCGATCGTCGCGCCACCCGCCGGGTGAATGACACGGCGGACCGGGTGCTGGCGTGGCACGAAAACGCGCTGGACGCGGTTGCAATTGACCACACGCCCCCGGTTGGTGGTCGCGCTCCGTTGAACAATGGCGGCCCGGTGCGCACTTCACGCGCGCTCGCCATGACGCAGATTGCTGTCTTTGACGCGCTCAACGCGTTCAGCGGCAAGTTCCAGGCCTATAACACGCTCACCCCTGCACCACGTGGCGCCTCCAAAGATGCGGCGATTGCCTATGCCTCGCACGGTGTTCTTTCGGTGCTGTATCCAGCGCAGAAGGTCCAGCTCGACGTGTTGCTCTCATCGGATGTCAGCAGCATCCGCGGCAGCGCAGCTTCGATCGCTGCAGGCCGGGCCGTTGGTGAAGCATCAGCAGCCGCAATTATCCGTCGTCGCACGAATGACGGGTCGGAGATTCGCGAAGTGAACTTCGGCGGCCGCGGGCGCGTTGCTTCCGGCACCACCAACTTTTACGGTGAACCAGTAAACGGTGGCTCAACTGCGCCGTTCCGCTGGACCCCTGACCCACTGACGCCGGGTGATACGCCAGGCACCACGCTGCAACTCGCGCTTGGCGCAAGCTGGGGTGCGGTCAAGCCGTTCGTGATCCGCAGCGGCGATCAGTTCCGTGCGCCACCGCCACCATTGCCTGGCACGCCAGGTTATGCAGCGGGTTTCAATGACGTAAAGGCAGTCGGCGCATCGAGCTCGCCAAGCACGGCAACGGCGCAGACCCGCTTCATCGGCAACTATTGGGGCTATGACGGCGCGCCACTGCTCGGCACGCCACCACGGCTCTACGGCCAGATCGCGGTGAAGATCGCGACCGAGAATGGCGTTCGCAGCGCACTCGGCCTTGCTCGCCTGCTGGCGATGGTCGACACTGCGCAGGCCGATGCCGGGGTTGCAGCATGGGACAGCAAGTACTTCTACAACTACTGGCGCCCAGTTACCGGCGTTCCTCGTGGTGCGGAAGACGGTGATGCCGCAACGGTTGGCGACCCCAACTGGAAGCCGGTTGGCATCTCAGTGATCAACACGACCGCGCCGATCCTCGCAACGCCGCCATTCCCGGCTTATGTATCGGGCCACGCCACGTTCGGTGCGGCGACGTTCCAGGTGCTGCGCATCTTCTTCCCGGACAACACGCGCTTCACGTTCGTGTCGGATGAATATAACGGCGCAGGCGTTGATCCGTTTGGCACCCCGCGTCCGCTGGTGCCAGTGCGTTTCCGTTCCTTCCAGCAAGCGCAGGAAGAAAACGGCCGCAGCCGCGTCTACAACGGCGTGCACTGGACCTGGGACGACACACAGGGCCAGAACATCGGCGTGAGCATCGGCCAATATCTGCAAGCGAACGCGTTCAAGCGCGTGCGTGGCGGTGGTGACGACGACGACCGCGACGACGATTGATTGTTGATGGAGCACGGGCCGGCGTTGAGGGACGCCGGCCCTTCTTGAGTACAATCAACTGATGATGGGGGCCGGTATGTGCCTGACTGGCCTCCATCGTCTTATTGATCTTGTGAATGAGTGCTGACAATCTGGCACCGTGTCGGTGGCAACTGGCGCTCGGACACACCAACGTCGATCCGATCCAGAACGGCACAACAAAAAGCCCGGGGGGCCTATTTCATGAAAATGTTTTTGCCGTTGGTACTGGTTCTGGCCGCAAGTGGTGTGGCAACAATTCCCGCAGGGAGTGCCACGGCACAGGGCGCGCAACCCCAAGCTGCGCCCGCCATTGATCCAGCAGCGGGGCGCAAGCCAACGCGTTTCGTCGAACAAGGGCTGGAGCAGCTTTCCTCCCCGTTCACCAAGCCAACGGTTATCAAGCTCAATGCTATCGTGGCGCGCTCCAAGAACAGCATCGACACCTTTGATCATATCGTGCCGGGCATCCGCGCGTCGGTTGCAGCGGCCGCCAAGCCGAAGGCGTCTCTCGCCGCCAGGAAAGCCGCTCATGCACAAATGGGCAAGCTGATGGCGCTTGCCACCAAGGCACGTACCGAGCAAACCGCAATGAAAGCGGCCGAAAAGCAGGTCCGGGCCAGTGGCGAGAAGTATAACGACACCATCTTGTCGGCGATGGTCGGATTTGTCGATGAAGTGAAAACGGAAATCGATGAAGAAGTGACGCAGCTGTCGGCAAAGCTTGCCTAGCGGACCTGAAGTCGGGCGCGCGGTGCCAAGGTCAGGGTGTTGACGTCGAGCTTCGCCACGGCGTTTGACAGCTGACCTTACGCGGATAAATCGCGCCGCACATCCTGATCTTTACAAGCCGTTAACCCGGTGTGGCGCAGATTGGCAGCGGGAGATCCGCCATGCCAATGCCATTATACAAGCGCGACAACCCTGAAGACGCCGCCGGGCCTATTGCACCGCCGGCGCCCATGGGCAGCGTCGAGGCGATGGGCGATACGATCGACTGGGTCGAGTCCCCCGCCCGCCTGCTGCATGAGCGTCTGGTCGCGAGCTATTCCCGGCAAGCACACGTCGCCGATGAGCACTTGCCTGGCGCCACGCGGATAGCCATCATCCTCGGGGCGTCTTCTGCGCTCTGGGTGCTGATAGGTGCGATAGTGCTCGCTATATTTTAACCGATACGGCAAATTTTTTGCTGTCCTACACACCAATAACGCCTGTACGAGACTGACACCCCAGCGGTGGCGCACTGCCATCCGTGTTGAAAGGATGTCCATGTCAGTCGATGATTTCCGCACGCTTGCCGATTCGCCCGCTGAACCATCGCGCAACCCGTTTGCCCTTGTGCCCAGCGATACTGTGGAACTCGCGACCATCCCCAAGGCGCTGTATATTGGCACCGGCGGCGCGGTGACACTGCGCGGGGTCGGCGCGTCAGCCGACACGGTCTTCAAGAATGTTGCTTCGGGACAGGTACTTGACGTGCGGGTGCAGTTTGTTCGCGCAACGGGCACCACCGCTGCGGACATAGTCGCGCTGGCCTGACCCGCGACGGCGCGAGCAGCCGACCTGCGACTGCTCGACACGATGGCGCTCAGCCGAGGCGGCTCAATCGGGGCGGCTCAGTCCGGGCGGTCCAATCCTGATGGACGGCGGCCACGGCAGCACCGGCGCTGTCGAACGGCTTTGTCAGCTGTCATGTGGCTTGCGGGCGTCGATGCGGTAACAAATCGCTACCAGCGCGCCGAGCAGTGAAAAAACCAGAGCGTGGTTCTCAAGCTGGCTGAAAATAGATTTGATGATGATAAAGTTGACCAATGCTATCGTGACCGGCGCAACCAGCATATGCTCCCTGTCGGCAGCCAGCATGGATCGACGACCGCCATTCCAAACACCTAACGCAAACATGGCATAATAAACGATAAACCCGACAATGCCGAATTCCAGAGCAGCAGCCAAGTAATAGGTATCAATCGTGCCAATACCAGCCTGGTTCGTGAAGCCTAATACTTCACCGCCTCGACCGATGCCATACCCCCAGGGGCGTTCCAGTACTTTTGGTAGGCCCATCGCGTACTGAAGTTTCCGGCTTTCGGTGCTTGCCTGCTGGGCCCCGTTTCCCCAAACCATGTTGCTCAACCGGCGAACAAAGAAAGTCGACGCGATAAAGCCACAGAAGATCGCCGGATAGGCCAACACGATCAGCGGGCCGATGGCGCTTTCACGATTACTGTTCCAGCGTCGCAAGCTCCAAAACAACAGATAAACAAGAAATGCCAAAAAGAATCCGACGATTCCCAGCCGCGAATCGGTGAGGGTGATGACGAAAAAGATCAGTGGAATCGTGAGCGCCGCCGCCACCCGAACCCATGTCCGGGAGGCCGAAAACGCAAAATGAATAACAAACGGCACGGTCAGCGCATAAAATTCCGCAAAGCCAAGCGGCGTGGTGAACTTGCCCTGCACACGGTAGATCCCCGTCGCGGCGCGCGAGGATCCAGAAAGGACGCGCAGTACCGTTTCATCCTGAACGGTCAGGAAGCTTGGGATATGCCCTGCCCATGGCACGGCAGAATGGCGCCATTCCTGCAGCCCAATGGCAGATAAAATCAGCGCACAAATCCACACCAGATAGGCTAGCCGCATCAAGTTGCCAGGCTGACGGAACACAAACACCGACACATAAAAGACGAGGAACCAGTTCAATCCGGCAACAATCAGCTTGCTCATCGACAATCCGACATCGCCCGAGACGACGACCGAGAACACCGCGATTACGGCAAAGGCCACCATCAGACGGCGAACAGACGGCATGGCGTTAAGCGTGTCGGACAGCTCTTGGCGCAGCGGCTGCGCGGTCGACAGACAAACCATCAACACAAACGCGAGCGGGACGCCAACCAAGCGCACAGCGGTAATCCAGGGCAGCCCGCGCACCGTTATCGCGAGATAATCTGGCCACAGCATCAGCACGGTGAGATAGATAAACAGCAGCGACCGCAGCAGCCCGACCGGCGCCTGGTCGCTCTCCGGCAACAGCCACACGACCGCCCCCGCCAGGACGACAAGCGGAACGGAGAGCTGGAGCAGGAAGTAGGTCGTGGTTAGACCGAAGGCGGCACCATAAAATAACGTGAACACCAACAGTGCCGACATCCAGCGGATCGGGTGCCGCTGCCAATGTGTCCGGCCGGCATACTGGGCAAGCACCGCCTCAGCGCGCCGTGGCGCTGCTCGCGTCGAGCGCCGAAACGGGAGTTTCATGCCGAATCCTTATGGGGGTTGCGCGATGCCGCGCAATCCACCGCCGACGTTCCCATCATGGCTTCCGGGCGAATATCCCTGCCGCGGCGGCAGGCTTGAATCCGTCGTTGCTCAGATTGCAATCGCGACATTGGTGGATTGGATCGTGCCGTCGCTTGCCTCATAACGAGCGCCATATGCGCAATCGCGTGATGGCTCAACCGCAGCCGGTAATTCGCCGTGGCCCAGCTTTCAGACCAAAATGGCAACCGAGGTAGCCAAGGCTCGCTTTGCGACCCTGTACGACGTTCCCCGGATTTGCCGATAGTGTGCATAAAACCAAGTCCAGGTTCAGCGGCACGATGGCCCCGGAGCAGCCGCACCACCAACCTTGGGCGACCGCTGTGCGCACCAGCCCGCTTTGGCGGAAGCGGCGCTAATCGCTATTGCCTGCCATTCGATAGCGGGTAACAGGCGCACATGGGGTTAAGTCAATGCGGAGCTCTCAACTGATGTGTAGCAGTGCGGCCGTCACCCGGCAGCCTGGCGGCCGTGACCCAAAGCGAGATGGCAAGGGCCGGCGCCGTGGCGACTGGCGGCGGGTAAACGGGCGCGCCCGGCCACGGCCCTGCACCGCGATTTTCTTGAAGACGTTGCCAAAATGCTGGCTCAGCAGCATGCGCGCCCGGGATTGTAGCGGGCGTTGACAGAGCGCACCGCTCCGCCCGGTCAGGAAGTCGCGATAGCGGCGGAAACGTCCGCAGACAAAGGGCTTCGCCCAAAAGCCAGCGGCACCAGAATATATTTTGTCGCCTCGCTGGTAGCCCCGGCGGCCGCGTTGCTGCGCAACATCGTGATTGCCCGCATGCTGGGCCCCGAAATGTTCGGGCTCGCCGTTACCCTCATCGTCACTGGCCAGTTTTTCGACACCGTCACCAACATCGGCAGCGACCAGTTCTTGGTGCAGGACGACGACGGCGAGACCCCGAAAGTGCAGGCGATGGCGCAATTGACGATGGTCATCCGCGGCATCTTCAGCGCCGCAATGATGGTCGCCGTCGCAACGCCGGTTGCCTATTTCTATCACCAGCCGCAGCTCGGCGTGCCGCTCATGCTGATGGGGCTAATCCCTCTCTGTGCGGCCTTCAGTCACCTCGACATCCGCCGCTATCAACGGCAACACAAATTCGCGCCAGAGAGCCGTGCCCTGATCGTGTCGGAGCTTTCCAGCCTGGGCGTCGCGGTGGTGCTTGCGGTGTGGCTGCATCATCACCACGCGACGCTTGGGTATTATGCAGCGCTCGGGGCGCTGCTCGCGCGAACCGCCATCCTGGTGTTGATGACGCATATCGTGGCTGAACGACGCTATCAGCTAAGCTACGAGGCAAAATCCGCAGGCAAAATGGTTCGGTTCGGGTGGCCGCTTTTGCTCAATGGCGGTTTGCTGTTTTTCGGCGGGCAGGGCGACCGGATTTTGATCGGCCATTTTATGGGGCCGACGGCACTTGGCCTATACTCAACCGCGCTGCTGCTGATTTTCTATCCAGCGACGGTGGCGCAGCGCTTCCTAAGCAACATTCATTTTCCGCAGCTGGTGGCGGCGCGCAAGGCGCATGCTGGCATGGTGCAGGCTGAAGGCCGCCTAAAGGGCGACATCATGGTCGTCGGTGTGCTGGCGGCGATTGGCTTTGTGATGGTGGCGCCCATCGCGCTGTATCACCTTTACGGCCCACGCTTTGCGCAAGCGCCGATGCTGGTCGGGCTGATCGGCGTGCTGCAGTGTACGCGTATGCTGCGCGTTTGGCCGGCGACGATCGCGCTCGCGATGGGGCGCACTGGCATCATCCTCAGTAGCAATATCGTGCGGATGATCGCCCTGCCGCTCGCCTGGCTCGGCTACACACTGGGCTATGGGCTGATCGGGCTGACGCTGGGGATGATCCTGGGCGAGGTGATTTCGATCATGTCGAGCTTGTGGCCTTTTGCCAGTTCAAGGGGCCGCCAATTTCGCGCCATCGCGATGACAACGCTGATCCTGGCGGCGACATTGGCGGAGGTGGTCTCCCTTGCGCTGATGATGTCGCACGGCCTCTCGATCGAGCGGGCGACGGGCGCCGTCGGTGCGGCGGCGCTGCTGGCGCTGCTTCTTGTGACGGACACGCCGCTGGTCGCCACACTACGCGGCCTGATGACCACGCTGCGCACCAGAAAATCGACATCTGCGGCCAAATGACTTTGCTTGGTGCCCAACCGTAACGCTGTTGCAGGACGGATTTTAGCGATTTTCATTTGGCATAGTTTGGTACACGGTATTGCTTCAGATTGAAGGGTGAGCATGACAAGGTTAAGAGCGATCGCCCGATCATTCCTGTCGTTGTTCGTTGATCATAAAGACGAATTCACAAACTTGAAGTTGCGCAGGAAGTTTCGCGAACTGGGCGTTGATGTCGGCCTTTATTCCTATGGCTGTTTCGACATCAATCGAATCCCCCCCGGCGTAACCGTGGGACGATATTCGTCCTTCGCGCCCTCAGCTCGTATTTTTCTTCGGAACCACGGCCTTACTTATCTCGGCCTAACCCCGTATTTCTACAATAGTTACCTGGGGATGATCGACGAGGACACGCTTAAGCCTGTGACAATGGCGGTCAGCGACGATGTGTGGGTTGGTCATAATGCCATCCTTCTGCCCGGCGTGAAAACCGTGGGACGAGGGGCTGTGATTGCCGCCGGCGCGGTCGTGACAAAACCGGTCCCGCCATATGCCGTCGTCGCGGGGAACCCGGCGCGCGTCGTCAAGATGCGCTTTGACGTCGACATGATCGCAAAAATCGAATCAACGCGTTGGTGGGAGTATGATACCGAACAAGTCAAATCAATGCTGATGAAATACCCTGATCTCGTCTATCGACCAAATTCATTCTTCGCCGATCGAGAAACGTTCACGTTCGATCATCAATGATGATGAAATCGGTAAGATCGTAACCGCCTATGCTGACAATACTGTTCGGATCAACGTCTATTTGGAAATCTTGTTTATGGGTTCGATACTTAATAGATGCTCAGCGCCCAATGACTGTTCAACCTGGAGCAAGCAAAGCCTGCCCGTAGCCCCATTTCGACACATGGCAGGTGGCTGCCGAGGATGAGCACAGATAAAAAACGGGGAATTTCGCAGTCCCAAGGCTAAAGGGCACAAGAGAGCTATCCTGCTGCGCGGCTGGATGCACCGGGCATGAGGACGAGGGGGGCAAATGGATTGGTGGGATAATCTTGCGAGCCATAAGGATCGCTCTGCCCTCATTGGACCGGACTTTGAGATTTCCTACGCGGAACTAGCAGTACTGGCAGATAAATTTTGTGCGGAGCTGCAAGCGGGGCTTTCGGACGCGATCCCACGGCCGTTGATTTTGCTGGAGGCTAGCAACGAACCAGCGGCCATTATTGCCTATCTCGGCGCGCTCCGGGCGCGTTGGCCAGTAATCCTCGTGGCCGAGGGGGCGGCCGATGACGATAGCGAGATCGCTCAGATCTATCGACCCAATGTCATTTTGCGCCGCGTGGCTGACTGGAAGCCGGTTTTTGCGACGTCGGA
Organism: Sphingomonas sp.; assembly: GCA_046155125.1. GTDB lineage: Bacteria > Pseudomonadota > Alphaproteobacteria > Sphingomonadales > Sphingomonadaceae > Sphingomonas. The sequence continues at coordinate 22,452 of JBJXEC010000048.1, forward strand.
TGCTATCGAAATGCATCCCGATCTCGCGGTCCTGCTTTCCACTTCGGGCACAACCGGAGCCGCGAAGCTGGTTCGGCTTTCGCGGCAAAATCTGTCGGCAAACGCCAACGCCATTGCACGCTATCTGGACGTGCGTACCGACGACAGGGCGATGACCCTGCTGCCCTTCCATTACTCCTATGGCATGTCGGTGCTGCATATTCATTTGCTGCGCGGCGCAGGGCTTGTGTTGACCAATGGGTCGTTGATCGATGCAGACCTGCGCGCCTTGGCCACACGCACGCAGGTCTGCGCGCTTGCGCTTGTGCCGGCCCAGTTCGAGCTTATCGACACGCTCGATTGGGTACCCAAACTGCGCTATGTCACGCAGGCGGGGGGTCGGCTCGACCCCGTCTTGGCCAAGCAATTTGCCGACAAGGCGGCAGCCGAAGGCTGGCAGCTTTTCATTATGTATGGCCAAACCGAAGCCGCGCCGCGCATGTCCTATGTGCCGCCTCAGGAGGCGCAGCTGTGGTTCCACACGATCGGTCGCCCGTTGGAAGGCGGGCGCTTCCGACTCGTGGATGCCGAGGGCCAGGAGATCGCCGCGGCCGGAACACCGGGCGAGCTTGTGTACGAAGGCCCCAATGTCATGCTGGGCTATGCCGTGACCCGGAGCGATCTTGGCGCGCCTGCAGGCCCCAAAGTCCTGCATACCGGCGACATCGCCGAGCGGCTCGAAAACGGCTATTTCCGTATCACCGGGCGTGCCAGCCGGTTCATCAAATTGTTTGGTCTGCGCATCGGCCTGGATGAGGTGGAAACACAGCTTAGGGCCGAGGGCAGACGTGTCTATGTTACTGGTTCCGATTTGCAGCTGGTGGTGTTCGTTCAAGACGATGCCGATCTCGCGCTGCTGCGCGACAGCGTCGCAAGGCGTTACCATTTGCCAAACAGCGCTGTAGTCCTCGCCCCAATCAAAGGGGTGCCGCTGTTACCCTCCGGCAAGGTGGACTACCGCCTGTTGACCGAGTGGTCCGAGGCGCTGCAATCCGACAGGCAAGCCAAGGCTGCCGACACCCAAAGCCTGCTGCGACAGGCGCTGCGCATGCCGGTTGTCGATCTGGACCGCAGTTTCCTGGAACTTGGCGGGGACAGCCTGGCATATCTGGAGGTGCAGCTGCATCTTCTCGAGCGCTTGGGCAAGGTACCCGCTGATTGGGAAACGCTGCCACTTTGTGAGGTGCTGGCGCAAGGGGGCGACACGCGGTCGTCGGTTGTCATTGACCGGCCAAGGCGGCAGCCTGTGCGCGCGGAACTTGTGGCGCGGATTGCCTCTATTCTTGCCGTTATCGCCCTGCATAGCACCGCCTGGCCGACGGGCGGCGGTTCCTATCTCTTGCTTATCCTGGTGGGATACTCGCTCGCCAGGTTTCAAAGTGCGGTGCTGTTTGAGGGGAACATATTGCGCACATGGCATAGCATGCTGGTGCCGATACTGACCTGTTACTATTTTCTGCTCTTGATGACTACCCTGCTATGGCACCCAGTCAGCATCTCGTGGTTTATGCTGCTTGGAAATTTCCAAGAGGCGCCTTCGCTGAGAGGTCTCGAGCCTTACTGGTTTGTCAGCGCCTATGTGCAGATCATCGTACTTTTTACCTTGCCGATCGCAAGTCTGCCCCTTCGGCGCGAGATTGCCCGTCGCCCGCTCGTTGCCGGTCTGCTTGCTCTTGCAGCGATGTTACTCGCAATTCACTTTACCGGTGTGGCGGAGATTGCACCGCAAAGCCGTCAGCGCCATCCGCTCGCTGCTATGGAGCTTTTGCTGCTCGGATGGTGCATCTTCTATGGGAGGGACAGGGCGCAAAAGGCGATGATGACGCTCGTCACGCTGGTTGTCTGGTGGATAACCTGGCGAGACGCGCCTTACAGCGCCCATGTCATGGTGCTGTGCGGGGCCATTGCCGTGACTTGGGGGCTTTGGGTAAATCTACCTGTGCGGTTGGCGCGTGGCCTGATGCAGATGGGCTCGCTGACCCTGTTTCTGTACATCGTCCACCCGCCGATAATTTCACTTGTTGTGCATCTCGGGCTCCGGTCCGATGGCGTGAGCTTTGTTGCCGTCATGGCATTAAGCCTGGCGGCGGCGGGGAGCTTCAAGTTTATTTACGACCGGGTAAACAGCGGCGTTTCTAGCCGTCTGGCGCGCGGAGCCACCAAGTCAAATCAAGGGGAAAGCCATTGATCTGAGGTACGCCCCAGCTTCAGCGGTGACATGAGCCAAGAGTCGCCCCTGCGCGAATCGGCCCGGGTCTGGCTCAAGCAGACCCAGCCGGCCGATCCCGGCAAGGCGGCGTTACAGCACGAAATCAGCGGCGGTAACGACCTGGACGCCGGTCAGGACAATGGAAAAGTCAGCCACCCGGTCACCATCAATGTCGCCAAATACGGTCACGGCACCATTAGCTGATTCAAAGCGCAACTCGCCCGCCACCCCGTGAAACGCGCTGCCGCCGATAAAGCTGAACGCATCATTGTCGACCGTCCGGCTATTCGCATCTGCCAGGCGCAGATTGATGATGTCTTCGCCCGATTTGAAATCGGTGATGACGTCGCGCTGTCCACCCGAAACCTCGCCAGCGCGCCATTGGAACACGTCCGCGCCCGCGCCACCCGTCAGCGTATCGGTGCCGAGACCACCTTCGAGAAGGTCGTTACCTGTGCCGCCATCCAGCGTGTCGTTGCCCGTGCCGCCCAACAACACATCGTTGCCAGCACCGCCGAACAACACATCGTTACCGGCGTCGCCGCGCAGTGAGTCGTTGCCGCTGCCGCCTTCAAGGCGATCATTGCCGTCCAGCCCCTGCAGCAGGTCGTCGCCGGCCAGCCCATAAAGCGTATCGTTGCCGCCGGTGCCGGTAATGCGATTGTCGAGCGCGTTGCCAATGCCCGTCTGGCTGAAACCAGTCAGGCGCAGCTGTTCGACATTGTCGGGCAATGTGTAATCGAACGACACCGTCACTGTGTCATTGCCGCCGCCAACCCCTTCGACGACGCGATCAGTTGCGCTTTTAATCACATAGGTGTCATCGCCCGCGCCGCCTTCCAGCGTCGCAACCCGGCTGCTGCCCGTCAAAACATCATTGCCCGCGCCGCCGCGGACATGCGATTCGAATCGCGCGTCGGCAACTAGTCGATCAGCGCCCTCGGTTCCATAAATCTGCTGAACGGCCACTATGCCGGTAAACGTCGGCGCGGGTGCTGCCAAATGCAGCGCGGATAGAATTTCAGAACCGCCCGTGAAAAAGCCGGGCACGGTCTGCCGATCGGCCAAAAACGTCTGCACTGCAGAAGCGCCGCCGTCTTCGACGGAAAGCGTCTCTCTGTTCACGCTCAGTCGCGCACCGTTCGGATCGTCGAAGTTATACCCCGTGGCGATATTGTCATGGATCGACAGATTGGTATCGGCGCTCGCGCGGATCCAGCTTGCTTGCCCCGGCTGGCCAAGGACCAGATTATTCGCGATCACGCCGCCATCAACGCCGCCGATGGAGATGCCGTTGTATAGCCCGCCGATCACGATGTTATTGGTGATGTTCACATCCTTGTACGGCAGGGTGCCCACCTCGTCGCGGATGAAGATCCCTTGGATAGCCGCGCCGGCGCCCCGAACAACAATGTTTCCCGTTATCAAAATGTTGCTGGCCGCTTCCGTCGTATTCGACGTCCAGAGCTGAATGGCGTCGGGATGGTCGCCCTCGGCTGGCGTGAAGTTGGTGAAGACATTGTTCGAAATAACGAGATCAGAATTGCCACCACCACGGATGCCATCGGTGCGGATGTCGTGGAAGTAATTGCCAGTGATGACCAAGCCTTCATTGTCGAGGACGCTGACGCCATGCCACACATCATGGAATTCGGAGTTGGTGACTGACACGTTCTCGCTGTTGCGAATTAATAGCGGCGATTGCCCCGTGGTGCTGCCCAGCCCCGGCGTGCCGTGCACATCGAGTTGATCTAGCACGATATTCTTCGAGCCAGTTATCTG
>JBJXEC010000049.1:0-6700 GCA_046155125.1 Sphingomonas sp.
CGCCATCACTGGCACCTCAGGCTCCAGTCCGGCCAGAAAGTCACTCAGATCGTCAGTGTCGGCTGGCTCGAACAGCCAGTCAGCAACGCCGCCCGACTTGAACCACACAAGCGGCGCAAGCGGCGCGCTGGCGGTCAAACGACCGCGCACGGATGGCAAGGCAGGCGCGGGTGCCACTATTTGCCGACGCCCCATAGCCGCGCCCACATCGCCATCGCCGCGATATTGGCTTGAGCCATTTTGTGTGCGGTTTCCTGCATCTGCTTCGCCGCACGGCCTGCGCCGAGCGCGCGCGCACCGGCCGCTAGCGATGCCCTTTGCGCGTCGAGCATTTGCTTGTGCAGCTTGAGCGGGGCGGCGAAAAAATCGGTCATGTGCGCAGCGCCTGAATTGCCGCCGCAAGCCCCGCTGCCCATTTTGTAATGTCGCCCGCGCCGAGGCAGACCACCATGTCGCCGGCCATAACGGTTTCGGCGAGGTGCTTCGCGAGCGCATCGGCATCGGCGATGGTGGCAGCCGACCGGTGCCCACGCGTCTTCAGGCCCGCCACAAGCGCTGCTGCATCCACGCCGTCGATGGGCGCTTCTCCAGCGGCATAAACCGGCGTTACCAGCACCATGTCAGCGTCATTGAACGCTTGCTGAAAATCCTCCATCAACCCACCGAGCCGCGAATAACGATGCGGCTGAACCACAGCGATCACGCGCCCGGTCACGCCTTCGCGCGCGGCCGACAGCACCGCGCGGATCTCAACCGGGTGGTGGCCATAATCGTCGACGATAGTCACGATGCCGCCGTCCACGGCCACCTCGCCGACCTTCGTAAAACGCCGCTTCACTCCAGTGAACTTGGCAAACCCGCGCTGGATCGTCGCATCGTCAATGCCAAGCTCGAGCGCGACGCCAATCGCGGCGAGCGCGTTTTGCACATTGTGACGGCCAGGCATGGGCAGCTCGATGCCCTCAATCGAGCGGCTGCTGCCATCACGGTGGCGCACGATCGTCTCGAAGCGGTTGCCGCCGGGAATAGGGGTCACGTTGACCCCGCGCACATCTGCCTGTGCTGAAAAGCCATAGGTCACAACGCGCCGGTCGCGCACGCGCGGAATGATGCCCTGCACTTCGGGATGGTCGAGACACAGCAACGCTGCGCCGTAAAACGGCACATTCTCGACAAATTCGACATAGGCGTCCTTGGCCTTTTCGAACGATCCATAGTGGTCGAGATGTTCAGGGTCGATGTTGGTGACCACAGCGATGGTGCCATCCAACCGCAGGAAGCTGCCGTCGCTCTCGTCCGCCTCGACCACCATCCAGTCGCTCGCACCGAGCCGGGCGTTGGAACCATAGGAATTGATGATGCCGCCATTGATGACGGTGGGGTCGACGCCGCCTGCATCGAGCAGTGCCGCCACCATCGACGTGGTCGTCGTCTTGCCATGCGTGCCGGCCACCGCCACTGTCGATTTCAACCGCATCAGTTCTGCGAGCATTTCTGCGCGACGCACCACCGGGATACGCCGTTCCAGCGCTGCCTCAACCTCGGGGTTGCCGCGCTTGATGGCCGTCGACGTGACGATGACCGCCGCATCACCCAGATTGTCTGCGCTGTGGCCGATATGGACCGTAAGCCCTTTGTCGCGCAGCCCCTGCACCACATAGCCCTCAGCAACGTCTGACCCTTGCACCTTGTAGCCAAGATTATGCATCACCTCGGCAATGCCCGACATGCCGATGCCGCCAATGCCCACGAAATGGATGGTGCCGATATCTGTCGCAACGCCCCTCACGCGGCGCCTCCTGCTGCGCCAGCCAGCTTCATCGGCTGTGGACTGCCGATTAGCAGCGGCGACGTCGGCGCATCGAGGCTCTCGACCAGATCGGCCAAATCTCGGGCAGCATCGGGCCGCCCGCAAGCACGCGCGCGGCCTGCGGCATTTTCAAGCCCGGCCGGATCGAGGCCCAATTTCTGCAGTTGCTTGGCAAGTTCAACTGGCGTGAAGTCGGATTGCGCGATGGTGCGTGCGCCGCCCGCCATCGTCATTTCCCGCGCATTGGCGGTTTGGTGGTCGTCCGTCGCACTGGGCAGCGGCACCAAAATGGCCGGGCGCCCGGCACAGGTCAGCTCGGCGAGCGTCGACGCACCGGCACGCGCGATAACCAGATGCGCCCGGCCGAGCTGCTCGGGCAAATCCGGCAGATAAGTCGCAATGTCAGCCGCAATCGTGAGTTCGGCATATTTGGCGCGCACTTGATCGATGTCTTCGATCCGCGCCTGATGCGTCACTTGCAAGCGGCGGCGGAAGTGCTCTGGCAATAGCGACAGGCCATCCGGTACCACGTCGCTCAGAATGCTCGCGCCCTGGCTGCCACCAGTTACCAGCGCACGGAAGATGCCGTCTTCCTCCAGCAGCGGATAGGGTCGCGCTCTTAGCGCTATCACCGCCTCACGCACAGGGTTGCCGACCAGATGCGTCTTGCCGCGATGTTTGTCCGCCAGCCGCTCGACATCGGGATACGAGGTCGCGATGGCATCGACCCGGCCCGCGACCAGCCGGTTCACCCGGCCAAGCACCGCGTTTTGTTCGTGGACTGCCGTTGGTAGGCCGCGCGCAAAGGCGCCGAGCAGGGCCGGCAGGGCCGGATAGCCGCCAAACCCGATGACTGCGGCTGGCCGCTGCGCCTTGAACAGCGCGATCGCCTGCGCGCGGCCAGCCTGCATGGCACGGCCAGCGCGCAACCAGCCAAGCGGCCCGCCACCAAGCCTGCCAGCCTGGAGGATATGCGTTTCGACACCGTCGAAAAGACCCGGAAAGCGCACGCCGCGCTCGTCGCTCACCAGCGATACGTGGTGGCCGCGCTTGCCGAGTTCGGTCGCCAGCGCCGCTGCCGGCACCATATGCCCGCCAGTGCCGCCGGCGGCGAGGACGAAGTGGCGCGCCCGCGTCACTGCCCGCTCCACCGCACGACATAGGGCGAGCGCGTAAGGAACGGGTTGCGGCGTGTGAAGGCCAGTAATAGGCCCATCCCCATCGACAGCGCAATCATCGACGAGCCGCCATAGCTGATAAACGGCAGTGTCATGCCTTTTGAGGGCGCAATCCCGGTGTTCACCGCCATGCTGACCAGCGCCTGCGCGCCGAATTGCGTTGCGAGCCCCGCTGCTGCCAGCATCTTGAACATGTCGGTCTCGTCCAGCAGCTTAACGAACACCCGCACGACAATGGCAAGGAACAGGAGCGCAATCAACGCACACACGACCAGCCCGAATTCTTCGCCAATGACCGAAAAGACATAGTCGGTGTGGGCTTCCGGCAACCGGAACTTCATGGTGCCGCCGCCGGGCCCGGTGCCGGTAAGGCCGCCCGCCGTAATTGTCGCGTGCGCCATGTCGGTCTGGTAATGGTCGCGGAGTGCCGCGTCGTCGCTTGGAAACAAAAACGCGTCGATCCGCGCGCGGGCGGTCCCGTAAAACAGATACGCCGCGAGCAACCCTGCAGGCGCTGCCGCAACCAGCGCGCCCATGGTGCGCATCGACGTTCCAGCAACCATCAGCAACGCCATCCAAACGGTGCAGAAGATGATCGTCTGCCCGAAATCGGGCTGCATCATCAGGGCAATCGCGATCATGCCAGTGAGCATTGCCGTAATCGGCACAACCGGCAGTGCAGCGTCCTTCACGCGCATCGACAACAGCCATGCAACCGCCACGATGAAACAAGGTTTCAAGAACTCAGACGGCTGGAACTGGGCAAAGCCGCCGCCAATCCACCGCTTGGCGCCGTTGATCTCGACGCCCACGAATGGAAGCGCGCAGAGGCACAAAAAGAACACCACCGCCCCAAACAGCGCAAGCCGCCGCGCCAGCGCCACGGGCAACATCGACACAACGATCATCACGGGCACCGAAACCGATACCCACATTAGCTGCCGCCAGAAATAGTATAGTGGCGCGATGTGCGTGCTGCCGCCCGAATAGCGCACCGCCGTTGCCGGGCTGGCGGCAGCGACCGCCAGCAGGCCAATCGCCATGAGCACTAAGGCGAGCGACAGCAATACCCGGTCGATGTCGAAGAACCACATGCCAAGCGCTGACCGGTCACCGCGCCCGCCGCGCGGGCGCACCCGCGTCCACAATTTTTCGCCGCGATGCGCGACCGGATTGCTCGTCGTCCCGCTCATTTCAATGCCCCCACCAGCGCGCGAAACGCCTCGCCACGCTCTTCGTAATCCCTGAACTGGTCGAACGATGCGCACGCTGGCGATAATAATATCGTGTCCCCGCCTTCCGCTCGACGCGCTGCCGATTGCACGGCATTGCCAAGCGTGCCGCTTTCTTCGACCGACATCATAGGCGCGAGGAGCGCGGCGAATTTTTCGGCCGCATCGCCGATGGTATAGGCGCGGATAACGTTGCCAAAGTTCGATGCGCAGGCGCCAAGATCGTCACCCTTGGATTGGCCGCCCAAAATCCAGTGGATACGACTGAATGAACCAAGGGCCGGCGCGGCGGATTCGGGATTGGTCGCCTTGCTGTCGTTTACAAACGTTACGCCGTTGTGGACCCGTACTGTCTCCATCCGGTGGGCAAGCCCTTTGAAGCTCGCAAGTCCTGCGTCGATCTGCGGCTCCGGCACGCCGAGCAGCTGAGCCACCGTGATTGCGGCAAGGGCGTTTTGCGCATTGTGGGGGCCTTGCAGGCTGGGCCAGCGTGACTGGTCCATACAAAAACCGGGCGCGATCTTGTGAAGATGCTCGCCGCGCGCAGACAGGCCACGCGCAATCGCTGCACTTGGCGCATCAGCGATGCTGATGACCGAATCATGCCCGGCTGACTGCATGGCAAACAGCCGGGCCTTGGCCGCTGCATAGGCCGCAAATCCATCATACCGGTCGAGATGGTCAGGCGTGATGTTGAGCAGCACCGCAACATCGCAGTCGAGCGTGAACGTCAGGTCAATCTGGTAGCTCGACAATTCCAGAACGTAGACACCGCCGGATGGCAGCGGCGGCTGCGCCAGGATAGGCAGACCGATATTGCCGCCCATCAGGCTCGGGACGTCGGCCGTCTGAAGGATGTGATGAATGAGCGCGGTCGTGGTCGATTTACCGTTGGTGCCGGTGATGCCCACCACCTTGTGCGCTGGAAGCGCCCGGCGCGCCTGCGCAAACAACTCGATATCGCCAATGATTGGCACACCCGCCGTGCGCGCTTTCGCCGCGACCGGGTGGCGGTTGATCGGGACGCCCGGCGACACGACCAGCGCGTCGAAGCCGACAAGGTCGATGTCCTCCGGGTCGGCGATCTCGGCCATTTGCGACACTGCGGCGCGCGCCGCGTCGTCGCTGTCCCACGCGGTCACCGCCGCGCCGCTTTCGACAAGCGCTGCAACCGTCGCACGGCCCGAGCGCGCAAGCCCCAGCACCGCATAGCGTTTGCCGCGCCAGAGATCGCTCGTCATCACCGCAGTTTCAACGTCGAAAGGCCCGCCAGCGCCAGCACCAGCGCGATAATCCAGAAACGGATCACCACCGTTGGCTCGCTCCAGCCAAGCTGCTCGAAATGGTGGTGGATGGGTGCCATTTTGAAGACCCGCCTGCCGGTGCGTTTGTAGAAAAAAACCTGGATGATGACCGACAATGCCTCCACCACGAACAGCCCGCCAATGATGCCCAGCACGATCTCGTGATGCGCAACGACCGAAATGGCGCCAAGCGCCCCGCCCAGCGCCAAGCTGCCGGTGTCTCCCATGAAAACCGCGGCGGGAGGCGCATTGAACCACAGGAACGCAAGACCTGCACCGACGATTGCGCCGCAGAATATCGCCAGGTCGCCAGCGCGCGGCACATGCGGAATGCCCAGATAGTCAGCGAATTTTGCGTTACCTGCGAGATAAGCGATCAGCATGAAGGCAACGGCTGCGATAATGACCGGCATCGTCGCCAGCCCGTCCAAGCCGTCCGTGAGGTTTACCGCGTTACCAAAGGCCACAATCGTGAAGGCTGCAAACACGATATAGAAATAGCCCAGATCAAGCGATACGCCGCTTAAAAAGGGAAGATAAAGATGCGTGCCGTTGTGCTGCGTGATAATCCAGCTCGCGATCAGCGCAATCGCAAATTCGCCGAGCAACCGGACACGACCCGAGACGCCCGCCGTCTTTTGTTTCTTGACCTTGTCGTAATCGTCAAGAAAGCCAATCAGCCCGAACCCGAGTGTCACGAACAGGCATGCCCAAACATAGGGGTTCGATAAATCCATCCACAGCAGGATGGCGATGACCATCGACGTCAGTATCATCAGCCCGCCCATTGTCGGCGTACCGCGCTTGGCGAGGTGGCTTTGCGGTCCATCGCTGCGGATTGGTTGCCCCTTGCCCTGCCGGAGGCGTAGCCACCCGATGAACCGCGGGCCAATGATGAGACCAATGACCAGCGCCGTTGCCACGGCGCCACCCGAACGGAAACTCAAATAGCGGATAAGATTCAGCGCGCCCGGAAACCCCAGATACTGCGCGACGAGATACAGCATTACAATGTCCTGCCCGCTAACCCGGAGACGACCGCGGCTAGCCCCACGGCGTTGGATCCCTTGATGAGCACCGCGTCCCCCGGCGCCAGCATCGCTTCAAGCGTCGCCAGCGCTGCCGGAGCATCGGCCACATGGACCAATTCCAGGCGCCCCTCAAGCGCCTTTGCAA
>JBJXEC010000050.1:0-5711 GCA_046155125.1 Sphingomonas sp.
AATCGGCCAGGGGCAGGCGCCCGCATACGCCTCCACCGCCTCGCGCACCTGCGGGAGCAACGGCACTTGCCGCGTCTTGGCGCGCTTGCCGGTCACGCGGAGCACCTCGCCCAGCGGCAGCGCGTCACCCGTCAACCCCATTGCCTCGCCAATGCGCAGGCCAGCGCCGTAGAGCAACAGCAGCACCGCCCAGTCGCGCGCCGCGATCCACGGCTCGGCCGCGCTTTCCGCCACATCTTCGGCAAGCGCGATCACTTCATCGGGTGAAATCGGTCGCGGCACGCCCTTTTTCACGCGCGGGCCCTTGATGGGCGGCGTGGCGCCGGCATGGCCGCTGGCAAAGTCGAGAAACCCGCGGACTGCCGAAAGTTCGCGCGCGGCCGAGGCGTTGCCCAGCCCCTCGCCGCGCCGCATCGCCAGAAACGCGCGCAAGTCCGCGGTGGAGATTCTGGCCAGCGCGGGCGCGTCCACTGCCTCTCCCCAATGCGCGCAGAGGAACGCACACAACCGCTCGGCTGTCGCCTGATACGCCCGCACGGTGTGCACCGAGCGCCGCCGGTCGCGACGCAGAAAATCGGCATAGGCAGAAGTGAGGAACTGCATCCGTTATGCCTTAGCAAGCGCTTCTGATGGCGGCGAGCATATTGACCGGGCTGGCCCCGCGCCTACAAAACAGTCTGGCCTTGGAGAAACTGCGACCATGAAGATCGTCACCCTTGCAATGCTAAGCCTGGCCCCGCAGACCGCTCCGACACCGCTGCCGACCAGCATCGAATCCCCGCTCGCGGGCGACTGGACGGTCGATCTCACGCCGAAGCCAGGCGACCCGGCCTATACCAAGCCAATGCACTTGACCCTGTTGTCGGACGGTAGCGTTACGGGGCAGTTCTACCAGAGCGACATTGAGGCTGGCCGCTGGAAGACGGCGCGGGGCCGCACCTGCGTTTCGTTCCGCACCAGCGATGGTCAGGGCGCCTATCACACCGCCGCCTGCCTCGTCGGCGATCAGGTTGAAGGGCAAACCTGGGCTGAAGCGCGCTCCTTCTTGTTCCCGTGGAACGCCGTACGCAGCGACCCAAGCACGCCACCGATTGTGCCCTGACCGGCACGCTAGCCGATCGACTGCCCAGTCTTTGCCCAGTCCGCCAGAAAGCCCTCAATGCCCTTGTCGGTGAGCGGGTGCTTGACCAGCTGGCGGATAACCGCGGGCGGCGCGGTCATGACATCAGCGCCAATCCGCGCGCTTTCGAGAATGTGCACCGGGTGGCGAACGCTTGCGACGAGAATTTCGGTGTCATAGGCATAATTGTCGTAGATGAGGCGAATGTCGCGGATAAGATCCATCCCGTCGAAGCCGCAATCGTCATGCCGGCCGACGAATGGCGAAATGAAGGTCGCGCCCGCCTTTGCCGCGAGCAGCGCCTGATTGGCGGAAAAGCACAGCGTCACGTTCACCATCGTGCCGTCGCCGGTCAGCGCCTTGCAGGTTTTCAGCCCGTCAATCGTCAGCGGCACCTTCACCGCCACGTTTTTGGCGATTTTGCGCAGGATTTCGGCCTCACGCATCATGCCCACATGGTCGAGCGCCACGACTTCGGCAGAAACCGGCCCATCGACGATGCCGCAGATTTCGGCGACCACCTCAAGAAACTGTCGCCCCGATTTGGCGATGAGCGACGGATTGGTCGTGACCCCGTCGAGCAGGCCCGTTGCGGCCAGATCACGAATATCGGCGGTGTCGGCGGTGTCGGCGAAGAATTTCATGAAAAGGCCCCTTTGGGTGTGGGTGGCGAAGGCGCGATGTTCAATGACAAATTGGCGCCTCTTTTGACAGCCCCAAAGCGGACCCGCGCCAACGGAACCGCACAGAATGCTTGCGCTGGCTTTTCGCAGCGCGCCCAACCCCCCATAAAGAGCCGATGACCCGCGCCCGTGTTCTGCTCCTTAACGCCGCCCTTGGCCCGCTCGACTACCGCGTGCCGCATGGCATGAGCGTGCAGCCAGGCGCCATTGTCGTGGCCCCGCTTGGCCCGCGCCAGATGGTCGGCGTGGTGTGGGAGGCAGAGCACATGCCGTCCGACGCCGAAGTCGGCGACAACCGGCTGCGCAACCTCGTCGCGGCACTCGATGCACCGCCAATCCCGGCCCCGTTGCGCAGGCTCATCGAATGGGCGGCGGACTATTACATTGCAGCTCCCGCCAATGTGCTGCGGATGGCGCTCACCTCCTCGTCAATGCTGGAGGGCGGCGGCACCATCACCGAATATCGCGCGACAGGCCTGGTGCCGGACCGGCTGACCCCCAAGCGGGCGCAGGCGCTTGAGCGGATCGGCGAGCGGCAGGGGCTGGTGCGTGAACTGGCGGCACTTGGCGAGGTGACGGACGCGGTGGTGCGCGGGCTGGTGAAGGCGGGCGCGCTTGAGCCAGTGGAGGTCGCGACCGACGCGCCCTATCCCGCGCCCGACCCGGCGTTTCACACGCCTGATCTTTCGGCAGAACAGGCAGCGGTGGCGGCGCACATCGTCCGCGCGGTCGCCGCACGCGACTTTGCCCCCGTCCTGCTTGACGGGGTGACAGGCTCCGGCAAGACCGAAGTGTATTTCGAGGCAATTGCCGAGGCCATCCGGGCGGGCACGCAAACACTGGTTCTCCTGCCCGAAATTGCGCTAACCGAGCCGTTCCTCACCCGCTTTGCCGCGCGGTTCGGCACCGTACCGGTCGCGTGGCATTCCGACCTGCGCCAGTCGCAGCGGCGGCGGGCGTGGCGCGCGATTGCCAGCGGCGAGGCGCTGGTGACGGTGGGCGCGCGCTCGTCGCTGTTTCTCCCCTATGCCAATCTGGGGCTGATCGTGGTCGACGAGGCGCATGAGAGCAGCTTCAAGCAGGAAGAGGGCGTGCGCTATCATGCCCGGGACACGGCCGTCATGCGCGCCATGTTCGAACAATGCCCGATCGTGCTGGCAACGGCGACGCCGGCCATCGAAACGCTCCAGCAAGCGGCACTTGGCCGCTACCAGACGCTCAAACTGCCGGGCCGCTATGGCAAGGCGCAGATGCCCGCGATCGCGGCCATCGACCTGACCGCCGAGCCGCCGGAGCGTGGCCGCTGGATCGCACCAGCGCTTGGCCGGGCGATCGACGAAACGCTGGCGCGCGGCGAACAGGCGCTCCTGTTTCTCAATCGGCGCGGCTATGCGCCGCTCACGCTGTGTCGCACGTGCGGCCACCGGTTCCAGTGCCCAAATTGCACCGCGTGGATGGTCGAGCACCGGCTGATCCGCCGGATCGCTTGCCACCATTGCGGCCATAGCGAGGCCGTGCCGGAGAAATGCCCGGAATGCGACAACGAGGATACGCTGGTCGCGTGCGGGCCGGGTGTCGAGCGGATCGCCGATGAAGTCGCGCTGTTATGGCCCGAGGCGCGGCGCGCGGTAGTGACGTCCGACACCTTGTGGTCGCCCTCCCGTGCGGCTGCATTCGTTGGCCAAATGGAAGCTGGCGAGATCGACATCGTGATCGGCACCCAACTGGTGACCAAGGGCTATCACTTCCCTAACCTTACGCTGGTTGGTGTCATCGACGCTGACCTTGGCCTGAGTGGCGGGGATTTGCGCGCGGCGGAACGCACGTTCCAGCAAATCAGCCAGGTCGCCGGGCGCGCCGGGCGCGCGGCCAAGCCCGGCCGCGTGTTCATCCAGACGCATGAGCCGGGCGCCTCGGTAATGCGCGCGCTCGTCGCCGGCGACGCGGCCGGCTTTTATGCTGCCGAAACCGCCGCCCGGCGCGAGGCCGACGCGCCGCCCTTTGGTCGCTATGCAGCGATTATCGTGAGCAGCGAGGACAAGGCGCTGGCCGACCAGATCTCCCGCCTCATCAAGCGCGCGGCGCCCGATGTGCCGGGCATGGACGTGTATGGCCCCGCGCCTGCTCCACTCGCCATGCTGCGCGGTCGCCACCGCTTCCGGCTGCTCGTCCACGCACGCCGGTCGCTCGCCGTGCAGGACGTCATCCGGGGGTGGCTCGGCGCGCTCGACTGGCCAGCAAAGGTCAGGGTTGCAGTAGACGTCGATCCGCACAGTTTTGTGTGACGTGGCCCTTGTCCCGCCTGCCCGTTTCGTCGAAACAGCGCGCGTGACAATCGCTCGTCTGATCCTCGCCGTGCTGATGGCGCTCACCTTCGCCGCGCCTGCCCGTGCCGATGATATTTCGGCGGCCGGGCGCGGCGTCGTGCGAATCGTCACCATTGCAACCGCTGATGGCGAAGTGGTGGGGTTTGGCCATGGCAGCGGCTTTGCGATATCGCCCAACCGCATTGTCACCAACGCCCATGTCGTGGAACTCGCCGCACGCTTCCCCGATAATGTCGTGATCGGCGTGGTGCCGTCAGAGGGTGCAAAGTCTTATCGCGGCAAGCTGATCGCCTATGATCCAAAGCGCGATCTGGCGCTGATCGAGTTCAGTGGCGCACAATTGCCGCCCCTCACGCTTTATCCCGGGCCGGTGGACGACGGCGAGGCAGTTATAGCGCTGGGCTATCCCGGCAATGTCGATCTGGCGACTGCGCAGTCGGCTGCCGATTACATCAAGCCGCTCAGCCCGGTGCGCTCGCAAGGTGGTTTTGCCGGGCAGCGCAACCTCACCGGCACGCAAGTGCTGCTCCACACCGCCAGCATTGCGCGCGGAAACTCAGGCGGGCCCCTGCTCGACAGTTGCGGCCGTGTAATCGGCGCCAATTCGGCCATCACCCGCGCGGAAGAGGGTGATTCCAGCTTTGGTTTTGCGATTGCCGACAGCGAATTGATCGGGTTCCTTCGCGATGCGAAACAGCCTTTTGCGACGACTGCGGCGCCTTGCACCAGTATTTCGGAACGGTTGCAGCAGGATCGGCAGGCAGCCGAGGATGCAAGCGCAGCCGCGGTGGCTGCGCAACAGGCAGCGCGCGCCAAAGCTACCGAGCAGCAACAGGTTGCGCTCGACCAGGCGCGGACCGAACGCCAGTTGCTGCGTGAAAACGTGATGGGCCTGTCGGGCCTGGCGCTGGTGCTGGGCGCCTTGGCGGTTGGCGGTGCTGGCCTGCTCGGGTTGCGGGGTAACCGCACGGGCGCGCTGATGGCGCTTGGCGGCGGGTTGCTGACGATGACCGGCGGCGTGGCGCTGTTCATCAACCGCCCGGACCCCAAGGTCGCGACGCCACCCGCCCCAATCGCGCTGGTAAACGGAGCGGCACCGGCCGAGGTCTATGGCAAGCTCGTCTGCGCGATCCAGCCTGAGCGGAGCCGCATCAATACGTCGACGCCCGAAGACGTGCTCATCGACTGGTCGGCGGACGGGTGCGTCAACGGTCGCACGCAATATGCGCAAACCGACGGCACATGGCAGCGCATTCTCGTCCCGGCGCAAGAGCAGACGATTTCCGTCCTTGACTATAATGCCACGACGCAGACCTATGCCAACCGCCGCTATCTATTGTCGGCGGCAAAGATGCAGTCGGCGCGCAAGCTGCGGGCGTCGACTGCCCCGCGGGCCTGCGCTGCAACCGACGCCGAGCGTGAAAAACTGGGCGCTCAGCAGGCCGCCATCCGCGATATCCTGCCAGAACAGCCTGACGAGTGGCTGGTCTATGCCTGCAAGCCTGCGCCTGCCACCGCCGCCCCCTGACGGCGCCGGACCCAGATTGGCGCGATGAGACGACCACGGCGCTGCGCCAGCAC
>JBJXEC010000051.1:0-3951 GCA_046155125.1 Sphingomonas sp.
GCACGGCCCCGACCCGCTCGCCAAACAACGTCGTGTCAAGCGCGGAGCGCGCGTAAAAGGGCGCGTCGATCCAGGTTCGCGTCACGTGGGGTCGCGCGCCGGCATCGGCCCTGGTGACGCGCGAAATCCCCCATGCCGAGCGCGCGAGCGGAAGAGCCGGCGGGGGCACTACGTCTTCCCAATTGCCCGCCGCATCCATGCGCAACGCCAGTTCGAACGGCTGGCCGGAGCGGCGCGTGCCTTCATAAAGCACTGCCACATCGCGGGCGAGGTGCGCGCGGGACCAGTGCCAGTCGACAAAGCCGTCTTCCAGCGATTCTTCGCCAAAGTTCGAATCGAAATATCCACCGCCGCTCCAGCTGATGCCGGGTGCCGCCATTGCCACCTCGACGCGCGCGCGCGGCGCGATCGGGTGCCAGCGGTGCCGGCCTGCGGGGTCAAGGTGGAACCCGGTTGCGCCAATATGCGCGGGGTAAACCCGCACCTGGCCTCGCACGGGATAAGGCAGTGGGGCGGACACTTCGTTGATATCAATGGTGAGGCAATCGCCATCCCAGTGCAGCGCGCTGGGGCCGATGATCAGCGTGTTGGCATCGCGCGCAAGGCCGGCTGCGCTGCGTTCCGTCATCGCCCAGGCGCCGCCGCGTGGTCCGTTCAGCGACACGTTCAGCGCACAGAAGTTCTCCGGGCACTGGCGGCCGCTCGCCTTGTAATAAGGCGAAAAAACGCTGCCGATAAAGGCAATGATCGTAAGCCCATGCGCGCCATCGTCGCTGGTGGCATCGATGTACCACCAGGCATAGCCGCCGGGTGCCACGCTAACGTCGAAGCGCGGTCCCTGAGCCGGATAGCGCAGGCTCGCAGGGCGCACCGGTTGAGCAACGGCTAGTCTTGCGGCGGGCAGCGAGATTGCATCGGCATCGGTGGTCTGCGCGGCCGCGTTTTCGGTTTCCGGTGCGGTTGGCAATGGAGACGGCAGCGCGCCGCCAAGCCGAGCCAGCCCGGACCATAGCGGGCTCAGCCCAACATCGCCAAGATCGCGCTGAGAGGTCGATTGGGCGGTCGGGGCGATTGCCATTGCGTATTCTCCACCGAGAAAAAGTCCGTACCGCAACGCCTGAGCATCGTTACAATTGACGCGGCACTGTCAACCGTCCAACTAATTGGACATATGAAACCGTCTCATGCAAGTGACAATTGGCGTGTGCGCTGGATTGCGTGGCGCAACGGCGTGGTTGGCAATCCGCGTTTTCAACGCTTTGCGGCGCGCTTTGCGCTAACCAGACCGGTTGCCCGGCGGCGAGCAACGGCCTTGTTCGATCGTGTGACGGGATTCGTTTCCTCGCAAATCCTGGCGGCGTGTATTGAATTGGGGGCGCTCGATCAGCTTGCCGAAGGGCCGGTGGACGGTGAGCACTTAGCCCGGGAGTGGCAAATGTCGGTAGCGGCCGCCGACCGGCTGTTGCGCGCCGCCGCCGCCATTCGGCTTGCGGAGAAATTGCCTGACGGACGCTGGATGCTGGGGAGCGAAGGCGCCGCGCTGCGCGGCAACCGCGGTATTGCCGAAATGATCGCGCACCATCATTTGCTTTATGCGGATCTGGCGGATCCGGTTGCGCTGTTGCGCCGGGGTGGCGGGGGTGGCGCCCTGTCGCGCTATTGGCATTATGCCGAGTCGGCAGGGCAGGGCGATGCTGATGCCGTCGCCCCCTATTCGCGGCTGATGGCTGCCTCGCAACCGCTAGTCGCTGCCGATGTCATTGATAGTTATCGCTTTGCGCGACACCGCCGGCTGCTTGATGTGGGCGGCGGCGAGGGGGCGTTTATCGGCGCCGTGGCGGCGCGCGTGCCAGGGCTTGACCTGGGCCTGTTTGACTTGCCGGCGGTTGGCGCGCGCGCGCGCGCTGCGTTGTCCGCGCAAGGGTTAAGTGACCGGGTCGCAATTCACGCCGGGGATTTCTTTTCCGGTGATCTGCCGACTGGGTATGACCTGATAACCTTGGTGCGCATTCTTCACGACCATGACGATGCCCCGGCGCAACAATTGCTGCGCAACATTTTTGCAGCGTTGGCCGATGGCGGCACCCTGCTAATCGCTGAACCGATGGCTGAGACTCGCGGCGCCGAAACATCGGGCGACGCCTATTTCGGGCTATATCTGTGGGCCATGGGATCAGGGCGCCCGCGCAGCGCGGCCACGATCCGCACGATGCTGGAAACGGCCGGATTCTCGAGCATTCGCGAGACGGCGACACCGCAGCCAATGGCTGTCCGGGTGATTGTGGCACAACGACAGCGACGCCATCGTCAAGATTAGTTGACAATAAATAGTGTCTATATAAAGTTACAGCTATGCAGGGCGGCGATCACGCTGCTCGTTGGGAGAGGAGCCACTTTTGGACGCTCTGGCTGTCATTCTTGATCAACCCGAGAGGCTAGACCTCCGGCATCTCGCGCTCACCGCGCTGGGGGCTGGCGATGTGCTCGTCGAGGTTGAGTGGAGTGGCGTCAGCACAGGAACCGAGAAGTTGTTGTGGACCGGCAAAATGCCTGCCTTTCCGGGCATGGGCTACCCGTTGGTGCCCGGCTACGAATCGGTTGGGCGCGTGATCGATGCCGGTGACGATGCCCGCTCGCGCATTGGTGACTGGGTGTTCGTGCCGGGCGCAAACTGTTTTGAGGGCGCACGCGGATTGTTTGGGGGCAGCGCGCGTCGCGTGATTTTGCCAGCGGCCCGCGCGATGCCGATTGACGAGTCGCTCGGCGCTTCCGGTATTTTGTTGGCACTTGCGGCGACAGCGCACCACGCGATTGCCGGCGGGTCGGCGCCACAGCTCATTGTTGGGCATGGCATTCTTGGCCGGTTGCTCGCACGATTGACGATTGCCTGCGGTGCCCCGCCGCCGACTGTTTGGGAAGCCAACCCCGCGCGCCACGACTCGGCTGACTATCCGGTAATAGATGCAGGTGATGATGATCGCCGCGACTATGCCGTGATCTGCGACGCAAGCGGCGCGGCCGATATTTTGGACATCGCCATTCCCCGGCTCGGCAAAACGGGCGAAGTGGTGCTCGCGGGGTTTTATGACCGGCTGAGCTTTGCGTTTCCGCCTGCCTTTATGCGGTCTGCGCGGTTCAGAATTTCGGCTGAGTTCACGCCCGATGATCTGGCGTCAGTGCGGGCGCTCGTCGGCTGCGGCGCGCTCAGCCTTGACGGGCTCATCAGCCACACGCGCCCCGCCGCCGAGGCGGTGCAAGCTTACCCGGCTGCGTTTAATGACCCTGACTGCCTGAAAATGGTGCTTGACTGGAGGATGGTATGACGATGCTCGATATCAGCGCGCTGCGCGATGAAGCGGGCCAGGAGCCTGATCCGCCGCACACCGGCCCGGCCACCAAGGAAACGCAGATCATTGCCATTTACGGCAAGGGTGGCTCGGGCAAATCGTTCGCGCTTGCCAATCTCAGCTATATGATGGCGCAGCAGGGCAAGCGAGTGCTGCTCATCGGCTGTGACCCCAAGTCGGACACGACGAGCCTGTTGTTCGGCGGCAAATCCACCCCCACGATCATCGAGACCTCCTCTGCCAAGAAGCTCGCTGGCGAGGAAATCGGCATTGAGGATGTCTGTTTCCAGCGCGACGGCGTGTTCGCGATGGAGCTTGGCGGGCCAGAGGTCGGGCGCGGCTGTGGTGGTCGCGGCATCATCCACGGGTTCGAGACACTGGAGAAGCTGGGCTTTCACGAGTGGGGCTTTGACTATGTGCTGCTCGATTTTCTGGGCGACGTGGTCTGTGGCGGCTTTGGCCTGCCGATCGCGCGCGACATGTGCCAGAAGGTCATCGTTGTTGCCTCCAACGACCTGCAATCGCTGTATGTCGCGAACAATGTCTGCAAGGCGGTTGAGTATTTCCGCAAGATGGGGGGCAATGTCGGCGTTGCCGGCATGAT
>JBJXEC010000052.1:0-5937 GCA_046155125.1 Sphingomonas sp.
GTGCTCAATCGGCTGCGGGCGCCGGATTTCCCGAAGACCGTGTGCGGGGTGATCTTTCAAGGCTCGAGCCGTCGGACCGGCTGCCAGTTTACCTTCACCTGCGACGGATCGCTGTTGCGGCCACGCAGCGCGCGCAGTCTTGCCGCTGCGCGGTTGGTGGCCGAGCGCGTGCTGCGCGGCGAAGGCGGCGCGACGATCGGCGACGCGATCAACTATCACGCCGATTATGTCTCGCCGGTCTGGGCGCGCAGCCTCAGCCGAGTCACGAAGATCGGCGCGCACATCTTTTACCGCCGCCCGGGCGGAATCGGTGCGCCGCCCGCCGAGGGCATCGCCTATGTGCCGGCCACGGCAACACGCGCAGCACCCGTTCCCGGCACCTTTGCGCCGTGGGGATTGCCGACGCTGGCAATCTCGCAATCGGGCAAGGTCCGTGATGTCGTGTCGCGGCGCGCCCCGCCCGAGCCCGATACACGTCCGCGCTTCGATACCCATCAGCGCGCCGCCGATCAGACGGGCACGTTTACCGATCAGCGCTGACCGTCTGGCAGTACAACGCCTTCATTCACGCCCGCGAATGACATAGCGCCTGAGTTCGGTCCCCGTCAGCTCGACAATCACACTGCGCTTCGCATGCGAATCTGGCGGGCGATGGGCTTCGACGCGGATGGTGAGCGGCCGCCCGACCACAGAGTCGGAGCGATTAGGACGCGGCGCGCGGAATCCCGAGCCCCCCACAATCTGGGCGCCGCCATCGGAGAACTGGGACTCATCCAGCGTATCGGTTGATACGCGGACGGCGATTGGCGAGGCGAAGCGAGGATCGAATGCGCCGGAACCGAAGTTTACGGTCGCAACGGGGGCGATACGGCGGGCCAAATCGGGGCCGACCCCTGAGATCAGCGCCAGCTCGCCGATCGACCGAAGGTCGCCGTTGCGCGGCTTGATCCTTTTCGACCGATAGGACTCAAATTCAGCACCGCGCGGCCGCGGATCGTCATCACGGTCGCGCCAATCCATAAAACCGTCGACGGCCGTTTCGTGCTCGACACCCGTCAGGCCGAACTCGCTGAACATTCGCGCAACTTCATCCTTGTTGATCAGGTTCAGCGCGATCTTGCCGCGTTCATCCTCAATGACAATGTCGAGCATGATCCCGTCAAATGTTTCGCGCCTAACTTTGCCATCGATCGTCCAGCGGCGTGACGCGTCCTTCAATTGCAGCCCGTGCACCGCAAGCGCCACCCCGGCATCAGCCGCGGCGAGCAGACGGGCGCGTTCGATTTCGGCGACGGCAATGACGGTGCTGCTTCGCACGGCGTTGATAATGATCAATGCCATCAGGGCAAAAACAACAATACTCACAACCGCCCCGACCAGGGCATAGCCCTCTTCGCCGCGCTGTCCCCGGTTCACGGGATTTTGCCGCTACTCTTGAATGGCTCGAGCGATTTGATCTTGGCCCGCAATTCGTCGGTAATCGCCCGGCCATCATCAACAGTGCGGATGACGCGCGGCTTGAGCAACACGATCAGCTCCGTTTTGCTGCCGTTTACTGACTGCCTCCCAAATAGACCGCCAAGAATCGGAATCTGCGACAGAAAGGGGATCCCGGTTTTACCCTTGCTCTGGGTATTTCGGATGAGGCCGCCGAGCGCGAGCACCTCGCCATCCTGAACAGCAACCGATGTTGAAATTCGACGCGTCGAGATTGTCGGCGAATTGATTCCGGCGGCGCGTGCAGCCGTAATGTTAACATCGCTGACCTCTTGCGCGATATCAAGCATCACCAGGCCACTGCCGTTGACGCGCGGCGTAACCTTCAGAATAACACCTGTATCACGATACTCGATCGAATTGATTGTGGGGGCATTGGGATCAATATTTGACGTTGAATTCTGTGTCGCAATCGGCACTTGATCGCCGACCTGCAGAACCGCTGTCTGATTATTCAGAACGAGCAGCTTCGGTGCCGAAACGACATTCACATTAGTCTTCGCCTCCAGCGAACTGAGGACGCCGTTGATGCTGCTGCCGACGGGATTGAACGCTACTGAAAATCCCGGCAAGTTACGCAACAAATTGGCTTGACCGTTAGCAAGAAACGATGTGCCTTCGCTCAGTGTACCGTTGACGCCACTCGGCGTAAAATTCCACTGCAAGCCATAGCGCAGATCATTGGTCAGGCTGACTTCGGTAATCGCCGCCTCGATAAGCACCTGATAGGGAAGAATATCGAGTTTGCGCAGCGCATCCTCGATTAGGGCATATTCGCGCGGCGTCCCGAAAACGATAATTGCATTATTATTGTCGTCACTTGAAATGTTTGCGGTGATGCCCGTCGTTTGACCACCGCCATTGGGGGTGCCACTGCCATCATTTGGCGGCGGAACCGCCGCGAGGTTGGGTCGATTTTGCGCCGATTGGCTGCCCAGCGACGGCCCGCGTGCGTTGCCCCGGCCGCTGGCGTCGGCGCGACCATTGCCGTCGGGGCTCTGCTCGAACTGGATCGCCTGGCTGCCGCCAACCGGGGTGTCGGCGCCGACGCTATTTCCAAAAGCAGTGTTGAGCGTTTTCGCCAAGTCGCGCGACCGACCGTTCTGAACTCGGTACACGAAGAGTCGGGGCTCGTTGTTTTCGCCCTCGCGATCAAGAATTTCGACGAAGCGGGTGACA
This sequence comes from Sphingomonas sp., assembly GCA_046155125.1. Lineage (GTDB taxonomy): Bacteria > Pseudomonadota > Alphaproteobacteria > Sphingomonadales > Sphingomonadaceae > Sphingomonas. Next base: position 2,677 of record JBJXEC010000052.1, read on the forward strand.
TCATCGAGATATTGGCGCTGACGACTGATGGCCAATATCCCATTGAGTTTTTCCATCGAAATAAGCCGGACCAGCCCGCGCGTGGGGGCGTCGGGCGCATTGATCAGCTTTTCCAACTCCGGCACGATCAAGCGACTGTCAGTGCGTTTTGGCACCAGCAATGCAAAGGACATGTTTCGCAACCAGTTGACGTCAAACTGCTTCAGCAAATCGCGGGCGCTGGCGCGTTGCCCGGATGTGCCTGAAAGCGTCAGGCGATTGGTCGCGGCATCGGCCTGTGCAACAACGCCGGGGATCACCGGATCAAGCAGCCGTTTCATTTCCTCCGCGCTGACGAACTGAAGCTCGATGATCTCGTTGGCAAAGCCGATTGTGGTTTCCCCGCCCCCCCCCGGTGCCCACCGCGCGCGCCTGATCGATCATCTCGATGCTGAACGCCCCATTTCGTTCGACGACGGCCAGGCCGGCTGGCCGGACAGCCTCTTCAAAGAATGCCACGACAGAACTCCGGGCGATCGGTTTTGGCGTGACCACGGTGACCAGCGTCGCCAGGCCGGGCGAGACCGAATAGGGGACTTTCAGAATGTCACCGAACACCGCTTTGGCAACTGCGCGAACATCGGCCGATGGGAAGTTAATCGATATGTCGCCCTGCCGGATTCTTGAAGGTTCGGCCGGTGGAACAGGCAGGCGAGCTTGTCCATCAAGGATGGTCGCAGACACAGTCGGATTGGTTTGCTGAGCCGATGCGCACGCGCCAGACAGCAACAAAACTGCACAGCAAAGCCGAAAAACCTTGCCGAGGGTAAGGCCCGCTTGACCGAGGATCTTCATCATCTTTCCTCCGGCCGCGGCCTGCGATCATTAGAATTGGGCAGAACTGCGCCCCCGCCAACGGCCAGCGTCCACTGCTCTCCATCGCGCGCAAACTTGGCCGTCGTTGGTGATAAGGCGACGAGACTCCATGCCTGATAGCGTCCGCCGACCGCGACCGATACCACCGTGCCATCGCTCTGCTGCACGACGGCGCGGGCGCGATTTCCTACCTTCACGATCCCCGCCAAGGTCGCCCCGCCCATCGGCCCGGGGCCGTCGCCACCGGCGCCGTTCGCCGCGCCGCCACGCGTTGGCGAAAACAAGGCGTTACGCGTAATCGCCGGATCGGGGATCACGCGTGCGATCGCCGCGTCGACACCGCGCACCGGTACGACACGCCCGGCATCAGCGGGCAATTCATCGACCGCTGGCAAGGCGAATTGAAGCGCCAGCATCAAGACCAGCATGCCAGCAAGCAGCGCAGGCAGAAGCGTGCGATCATCGCGGTTTGGCAAGGGCGGTAGGGCTGGAAGCTTCAATGCGAATATCCATCAGATCGAGTTTGCCGGACTGAAGTGCCCGGTCAGCGGAAATGGTGACTGAATTGACGGCAAGATAGGGCGACTGATTCTGCACTTTTTCTAGCGCGCTGATAAGCTGTGGCAGAGTCATCCGCGCTTCCACCCACGCGCCCACCCAGTTCGGTCGGTCGCCCGTTTCCTGCACTGCGCGCAATTCACCGCCAGCGCTGACCACCTGTTCGCCAAGCCGTTCCTTGAGCGCCTCGGTTGCGGCTGCCACATTTCTGCCTTTGGTGTGGAAATTGGCGGCGTCGACTGCGCGCGCTTCGATCATCTTTCGCAGCCGGGGGATGCTGGCAATCAATCGCTCGTTACGCGTAAATTCGGCGGTGAGCCGGTCACGCTCGGCGGCGCGCGCGTCAAACCCGGCCCATATTGGCGAAATCACAATCCCCCAAATCAGCGTGATCAAGGCGACCAGGATGCCGATTGCGACAAGCTTTCGTTCGCGGCTTGTCAGGCTGTTCATCGACGGGCGTCCGATTGCTGCCCACCGGCTCGTTGCCAGTCGGCCGAAACGTCGAAGGGTTGCCCTGTCGCTGATTCAGCCGCGACATCCGACGTCGATGCCCTTACGGCTGCAAAAGCGCCGCTTTTGCGAAGCGCCGCAACAACATCGACATTGGCCTGTTTATATCCCGCGAGACGGAGGGTTTCGCCGGTCCAGCTATAGCGCTGGATCCAGGCACCGTTGGGGACTGTGCGGGTGACATAGCCAAGCGCCGCGAGCGCATTGCCTTGCTCGCGCCGCGCGAGCAATTCCGTCCGTGTCGCGGTGTCATCCGCGATGCGTTTGGCAAGCCGCCTCGCCGCATCGGCCGACGGTTTCTGAAGCTCGACCAGCGCGGCGAGTTGCGATACCCGATCAACGTCACGAAAAATGAGAGCGGCGCAATTGAGCGCAAACAGCGCCACGACGAGCCCCCACCAGAAGCCTGCACCAGAAGCAATTTTGGTGGCAACGCCGTCAGCCGCCAACGCCGGCAGAAAATCGAACAGCAACGCCGCGCCAGTCTCGTCAGCGACCCCCAGCGCGCGCGGCACGAGGCCGGCTTCAAGCGATTCTGCATGAATTGCCCTGATCTTGGCTTTGGGCAGCGCTGCGATTGCGACGTCAACTTTGCCGTCGGCGGCGGGCAGATCGGTTACCGTCGCATCTGCATAAGCAGCATCAGCAGTGAACGGCATCAGCCGATCAAGATCCAGCGTCACAAGCTTGCGCAGGTCCGCCTGGCGCATTGCGGGCAGCGTGACGTTACGGACAAGGCAGAGCGTTTCCGGCAGCAGGATGGTGGCGGCGCGCGGCGTGCGGCGGCCGGGGTCGGCAGGGAGCGGTGAAAGCTCCCCGTCCAGCCGAAACGCACCATCAAGCCCATAGCTTACGACCAGACCACTGAGTTTTTTCTTTTTTCCATTCTTCGTGCCGGGCAACATCGCCCGTAGCTCGTTGAGCCACCACGTCGTCGCATTCGCCAATTGGCGGCCAATCGTCGCCATATCGGCATCAAGAAGAGTACCGGTTTTCATGATTCGCCGGTGCAGCGTCCGGTAAAGCTGTCGATCTGGCACGCACTATTGACCGTCGCGGCCGGACGCGCGACCAAGTCGGGCCAGCGGCGCGGATCACCCGCCTTGAACTTTATCCGCACGCGGATGAGTTCCGGGGGCTGTTGTCGCTCGACCCATTTGGATCGCCACCGCCGCTGATTGTCGGGCGGCGCAGCGCCAAAATATCCCAGCTCAAGCGCCTCAACGCCCGTCAACAGCACCGTCGGCGTCCAGCCCGCCTCCCCAGGCGCGTACGCGTTGACCCGGTCGGACAAATCCGACACCGAATAGAGCACAATGTCACCGGGGGCCGTGC
>JBJXEC010000053.1:0-13743 GCA_046155125.1 Sphingomonas sp.
AGCAAATCGTCGGCAAGCCGGTTGTCGATGAGCATTGCGCCAAGCAGCGCAGCCTCCGCCTCAACATTCTGGGGCAGCGATGCGCCGGTCGCAACGGTGCCGGGCGGAAGGATGGTTACGGTTGCCATGCCTGCTTGTCCCAGACCCGCCGCCGCCGCTCAAGCGGATGCGCGCATTTATTGCGTGGATAAGTGGGGCATCTGGCCGCAAGGATACTGGCTTCTGCGGTTGGCCGTTGATTCTCGTCCGCTCAACCCCGATAGGCAGGCAATGGCCGACCCCCGGATCATCAATGTCGAGCTGGACGAGCGCACCATATTGTGGCGCAGCGCCGATATCGAGCAAGAACGGCGGATCGCGATCTTCGACCTGATCGAAGGGAATTATTTCGCGCCAGTACGGGCCTACCCAGACGCCTATGCCGGGCCGTTTCGCATCAGCCTGAGCGTCGAGGAGGGTCGGCTTGCGATTGCGATTTCCCGCGAAGATGGCTCGCTGCTCGAAACCTATGTGCTCGGGCTTGGCCGTTTTCGACGCCCGATCAAGGATTACTTCGCGATCTGCGACAGCTATTATCAGGCGATCCGGGCCTCCACCCCGCAGCAAATCGAGACGGTCGACATGGCCCGGCGTGCGATCCACAATGACGCGGCCGAACTGTTGAAGGAGCGGCTGGAGGGCAAGATCAGTATCGACTTTGACACCGCACGGCGGCTCTTCACGCTCATTTGCGTGCTCCACATCAAGGGATGAGGCAGGACCACATCAAGAAGCGCGGCGTAAGGTCGCTGCAGCTTGGCGCTGGCATCGCCGCAGCCGTGCTGCTGGCGGGAGGATTATGGGTTTTCGCCACAGGTTGGCACCCCTCGCCCGCCTCGTTTCCGTTTCAGGGCGTTGATGTGTCGGCCGAGCAAGGGTCTATCGAATGGCCCGTGCTGCGGGCGGGCGGGGCGCAGTTTGCCTATATCACCGCGACGATGGGCGCGAGCGGACGGGATCCGCGGTTTGAAGCGCATTGGCACGACGTTTATGAGGCGGGCATGGGTCGAGGCGCGATCCACCGCTATTCATTGTGCACGCTCGCTATTGACCAGGCCAATAACTTCAATGCGACCGTGCCCCGCGAGAGCGATGCCCTACCCGCGGCGATCGATCTGCAGTTTGCGCCCGATTGCCCATCACGACCGGACAGGAAGATTGTTGTCGGTGAGCTTCAGCAGCTCATTGCGCTCGTTGAAACTCATACCGGTCAGCCAGCGATATTGCGCGTTTCGCGCGACTTTGAGGCGGCGTATAAGGTTAGCGAGGCGCTGCGCCGCCCCTTGTGGAGCGTGCAGAACTTCTTCCCGCCTGACTATGCGGCGCGGCCATGGCGGCTGTGGCAAGCGACCGACATGCGCCGGATGGACGGCGCGACCATGCCACTTCACTGGGATGTCGTAGCACCATGACCCTGCCACCCGACCGCGATGCCCTGATCGCCGCCGCCCGTGCGGCATCTCGCCACGCCCATGCCCCCTATTCCCGGTTTGCGGTCGGCGCCGCCCTGCTCATGAACGACGGCAGCATCGTTATTGGCGCCAATGTGGAAAATGCGAGTTACGGCCTTTCCCTTTGCGCAGAAACCGTGGCCGTTGCGACCGCGAGTGCGCAAGGGCGGATGGCGGACATTGTGGCGGTGGGCGTGGTCGGCGGGATGATCGGGCCAAACGGCCCCGACGGCACGACCCCAGTCACACCATGCGGCCGCTGTCGGCAAGTGTTGAACGAAGCCGCGCAAATCAGCGGCCGCGATCTCGTGATTCACTGCGCCTCCGGCGACGGCCTCACGATCGCCACGCACATTCTGTCGGCGCTGCTGCCCCATGCTTTTGGCCCCGCAAATCTGGGCGCCTGATCGCACGAAAGTCGCTGGTTACCGTCGTTGGCTGATGATATCCAAGTCACCATATCGGAGGCGAGCGGTACGGCGTGGGCATCATCACCGAGATTAGGGAATTCGTCACCAGAAAGCGGCGCTGGTACTGGCTGGCTGCAGCAATCGCCTTGGCAATCGTCGGACATCTGCTCGAAGGCATTGCCGTTATTTCAACGCTGCAGCACATCACGAATTCTATCGAAACCAGCCTGCGCAGCGTGCAACCATTCGAAGTTGCAACTACGTTCAGAAGGGCCGCGTTGAACCATTCCGGGCTTTGGTTTTGCGCGCCAGTCGGCAGCTCTCTCGACGCTCCCGACCATTGCGGCGGTCTTCTGTCGATTGCCAATGCCAGTTTTGCGTATCTGGTGGCGCTGCCTGAAGCGAGCTGGATAACGTGGGGCCGCGGTGGTCTCGTCCCACGCGCGGTAATGCTGCTGACCGCACTGCTGATCGTGACCGCAGTGGTTGTGGCGATTAGGTCGCTTTTTAAACCCGGTGAACGCGCAGAAGCTCTCAGGACCTTGGTCATGGTGCCCATCATGGCCCCGCCATTCGTTGGGGTGGTTTTGTGGATCATGCTTCAGGTACTGCTCGTGCTGACCTTCTTTTTTGGGCAAGTGCTGGCGGGTATCGCTTGGTTGGTCGCCACCTTTGCGCTGGCCTACAAGTTCGTAATGTTGTGCCTGGGCATCGTGCAAAGCGCCGATTCCCTGCAAGACAAGGCCAAGCTGTTTTCGCCCGCTATTTCTCCGCCGCCGCCGACTGATCCGCCAGCGCCACCGATGCGGTGACGTCTTCGTAAGCTCACACTTTGGTTTGGCGCCGGGGCGCTTGGCGCGCTAAGGGAAGCGCATGACCATCCAATCAGATCGCTGGATCCGCGAGCAGGCGCTCGCAACAGGCATGATCGAACCGTTTGTGGAGACGCAGCGGCGCGACGGCTGCATTTCCTATGGCCTGTCATCCTATGGCTATGACGCGCGCGTTTCCGACGAGTTCAAGATTTTCACCAATGTCGACAGCGCTATCGTCGATCCAAAGAACTTCGCGGCCAATAGCTTTGTCGACCGCAAGACCGCTGTGTGCGTCATCCCGCCCAACAGTTTCGCCCTTGCCCGAACGGTCGAATATTTCCGCATCCCGCGCGATGTTCTGGTCATTTGCCTTGGCAAGTCGACCTATGCGCGGTGCGGGATCATCGTGAACGTCACGCCGCTCGAGCCGGGGTGGGAAGGGCATGTGACGCTGGAATTTTCGAATACCACCCCGCTGCCGGCCCGGATTTATGCCAATGAGGGCGCCTGCCAGTTCTTGTTTCTGCGCGGCAATGAACCGTGCGAGGTTAGCTATGCGGATCGGGCGGGAAAATATATGGGGCAGCGTGGTGTCACGCTGCCCAAGCTCTGAGGGTGCCGGCTGCCTGATCCAGGGTTCAGGTTTTCGTTGCGGCTGCCGCGGTTACCGCGCAGACAAGTTCAAAGGCTCAATCCGGCGCATGCCCGCCTGCGCGAGCGCATGGGCAGACACTTCTTGCCCTGCACTAACCGCCAGGGCCTCATCCGGCATTGAGAGCACTTCGCGGTACAGCGCCAATGCTTGAGCCGTGCGCCCGGTGTGCAGATACACCGTGGCCAGGTTGAACATGAGATCGACATCGTGCGGGAACATCCGCCGCGTCTTCTCGATTACTTTTTCCGCTGAGACATAATCGGCCCTTTGAATTTCCGATCCGCCATTAAAGTCGCTCTGACCCAGCGCCGGTGCAGCGACCGACACCAGGCTTGCGACAAGCAGCGCGCGATAGATGCGCATCATTCCTTCTCCTTCTTGCCCTTTCCACTGTGGAAAGTTTCACTTTTGTGACTATAAAGTGTCACTTTTGTGAAATATTGCAAGCTTTTTCTGGATGCGCCTAATAGCCGCCTTTTAACAACATCTTACGTGTTGGGGCATCGCCGATCCGCACAGCATTGCTTGGCTCGAGCCGCCACCTGATACCGCGATTGCGGCGGCGCGGGCGCGGCGGGTCGCGCTGGATACAGAGGGCTACCCCAAACCGACCGCAAAACAAAAGGGCGGCCCCGTGGGACCGCCCTGTCATAAGATCAGCTCTCGCCAAAGCCGTTAGAAATCGTTCCGATACTGCTCGTTACCAATGAACCCCAATTTGGTGACGCCAGAACGCTTGACGACGGCAAGGACGCGATCGACGGTCTCGTACCGTGCCGTCGGCTCAGGTTGAAAATGCAGTTCCGGCTCGGGATCAAGCTGGGTCGTCTGATCAAGGAACTGGCGCAACGTCAAATCATCAACCGGGGTGCCGTTCCAGGCGACGACGCCGGCCGCATCGATCGTAATCTTGTTTTTGTCCGGCTCAACGATCTGCTGCTGGTTACGTGGGTCGTTCTGCGGAAGATCAACCTTCACCGCATGGGTCTGGATGGGGATGGTGATGATGAACATGATGAGGAGCACGAGCAAGACGTCGATCAACGGCGTCATGTTCATTTCCATCATCGGCTCGCCATCATCGCTGCCGCCGCTCATTGCCATTCTAAATTACTCCTGACCAAAAATCGCCTTGTAGCGCCGATACGCTCACAGGCGCTCGACACCGCCACCGGGAGGCGGTTCCGAAATAAAGCCAACCTTTGCAAAGCCGGCCTGTTGCATCGTGAAAATGGTTCCACCAACACAGCGATAGGGCGTGTCAACGTCACCGCGAATGTGTGCCTCAGGTAGCTCGACACCGGGCGCATTTGGCCCGCCTTGACGCGCGATTTCAAGCTTCAGCTTTTCAACCGCGCGGTCGAGCAGTTCCTTGCTGTCCACGCGCGTCTTGTTCCAGTAAACCTCGCAGCCGCCATCAGGGCTTCCGCGCACTGAAAGCGACACGTTTTCCGGCTTGGTCGTTGTCGGATCGAACTTAACATCCGGCAGCTTGACCTTGATATTTTCTACCACGACCGGAACCGCGATCAGAAAGATTATCAGCATCACCAACATCACGTCCACAAGTGGCGTGGTGTTGATGTCAGACATCGGCTTGTCGGTGCTATCGCCACCAATGCTAATCGCCATCGCGAACTATCCTATCTTCATTCACATTGCCGCCACTATTCACGACGGCGCCGGCACGGGGACGCCCAACGGCTTGGGCATCCCCATTTCCGCTAATCCAATTCAAGCCTTTGCGGGCGCAACCGTTGCCTTGGGAGCCGGAGCACGCGCAGCAGGACGGACCGCGCCGTTCGAGGCAAGATAGCCAAGGACGTCGTTAGAGAAAGACGACAAGTCCTCAGCGATCGACTTGTTACGGCGCTGAAGCCAGTTGTACGCAAGCACGGCAGGCACTGCCACGGCAAGACCAATGGCGGTCATGATCAACGCCTCCCCGACCGGGCCCGCGACCGCGTCGATCGACGCCTGACCGGCCGAACCAATTTTGATCAGCGCGCGGTAAATGCCGATAACGGTACCGAACAACCCAACGAAAGGCGACACCGAACCCACGGTCGCGAGGAACGCAAGCCCGCTGCCGAGCTTGGAATTAATCGCTGCTTCGGAGCGTGCGAGCGAACCATGCAGCCAGTCGTGCGCTTCAACCGGATCGGTCAACTTGGTGTGCTGTTCCTGCGCATTCAGGCCATCATCGACGATCTGCTTATAGGCAGAATTCTTTTCGAGCTTGGCCGCCGCTTCACGCAGGCTGGCATTGTTCCAGAAGCTGGCACGGACCCGCTTGGCCTGGGACATCACCTTCTGCTGCTCAAAAAGCTTTGTGAACATGATGTAGAACGAGCCGACCGACATGATGACCAGAATGCCGAATACCGACTGAGCAATAATGCCACCCTGTTGCAGGGCTTCGGCAATGCCATAAGGGTTCGGCTTGGCGGGCCCTGCAGCGGCTGCAGCTAGAATGGTTGTGAGCATCGTTATCTTTCCTCAAATGATCAATCTTGGGGATAAATCTTCCGGACCCCGCAGAACATTCTTCAGGGCCCGGAAACAGGCGGGTTATTCTTCTTCCAGCTTCCACCGGACAGACGGCGGCGTGTAGTTGGACGCGATGGCATTGCCAGCATCGTCCTTGGCCGGGTTGAAGCGCCCGTTGCGCTTCGCCAGACTGCACGTCGTCGTATCCAGATCGTTGTTGCCGCTTGAGCTCGTCACGCGACAATCTGACACACGGCCCTTCTCATCGATCGACAACGAGATGGAAACGCGGCCCTCAATGCTCGCGCGGCGCGCTGCCGGCGGATAGAAGTCGTTGGAAAACCAATTGCCTGGATTACCCTTTGGTGTTGCCTTTGCCCCAAGCTTCGGCGCTGGCGGCGCAGGTGGAGGCGCAGGCGGCGCAGGTGGCAATGCCTTTGGCGTAAAATCGACCCGCGGCGGTGGCGTCGTCACCGTCGTGATCTGCACTTGCGGCGGATTCGGGTTCTGCACGATCGGCGGCGGCGAAACCACCGGCGGCGGCGTCAGCGGCTGATCTGGCGGCGGCGGCGGCGGCGGCTCATCAGGCGGCGGCGGCGGCGGCGGTGCCACGTCAAAAGTGTTTAACTTCTCCGAAACCTTTTTCACGTATTGATACGCAAGGCCAGTAACGAAGGCATATCCGATAACGGCATGGATCAGCGCGACGATACCAATCGCCACCCACCGCGTGCCGCCATCATTCCGGTCTGAATAGGCAATTCAGCATTGAAACTCCTATTTATCCCAACGACTCATATCGAGCGATCCGTAGCGTAAGATCGCCGATTGGCAGCCGATAGCCGATGTTTTTTTGTTTCTGCACCTAAACCTCTATCGTCACCGAAAGATCGAAGCAAACGCTTTGTCTCACGCAACAAACGTACAATCGCTAGGTGTCAGAATTATTTCTGTATCACTTCTGGCCAATCCTGTATTCGAGCGCGCATGATGAACCGCGTCAGCAACCTCATTTTCGCCTTGTTTCTAGGCATCTCGCCGCTTTCAGGCCCCGTTTGGGCACAAAATAGCCGTGCGCCTGCCCTGCCGGCTCCGGCGCCAAACTATCCTGATGTCGCAACGCTGGTGCTGCGTTCACCCACAATCGTCGACGCCCAGATTCGGCAGGCGCAGAAGTTGAAGGGTGATGAGGCGATCGGCACGCCGCCCGGTCTGGCCAGATTATATGTGCAGGCAGATGTTTTGGCGCTGATCCGCGGCACCGATTCGCTGCCGGCGCAGATCAGCTATCTTGTCGACATTGTCCCGGATTCGCGTGGCCGGCTGCCAAAGCTGAAAAAGACGCGGGTTCTGCTCTATGCGCTGGCATCAACCGCGCGGGCCAACCAGATTCGTCTGACGGGACCCGATTCGCAGCGGTCATGGACGGCAGAACTTGATGCGCTCACCCGGTCAATCACCCGCGAAGCACTGGCAGCCGACGCGCCGCCGGCCATAACCGGTATCGGCAATGCCTTTTTCGTGGCGGGCGCGCTGCCTGGCGAAGGCGAAACGCAGATTTTCCTGACGACGCCCGAGAACCGTCCGGTATCGATAAATGTGCTGCACAGGCCCGGTGAGGAGCGCCGATGGGCAGTGTCGCTCAGTGAGATCGTTGACGAGGCAGCGGCTGCTCCCAAGCGCGACACGTTGTTATGGTATCGGCTTGCCTGCTTCCTCCCGGCGACATTACCAGCGACAGCCGTCGCCTCGCTTGATACTGTAGCTGCAACGACCGCTCGGGCCGATTATCAGTTCATCCGGCAGCGCCTCGGGAGTTGCGCCAGCGGACAACCAGCGGGCGACGCGCCACCCATTATGTGACCGCACGCACGGGGTGCTGCTGCTCCGTGCCAGCGCGGTGCCGCAGCAGCGTCATCCCGATTGATTCGCCCGCTTCGGCAATCGCGAGTTTGACGATCTTGACGCGGACCCAGAGCACACGTTTATCATCGGCAAAGAGACGTTGGGCGATATGCTCAGCGACAGCTTCGATCAGCGTAAAGTGCTTGCCTTCCGGAAGTTCGGTCGCGGCGCGTTTCAAATCGAGATAATTCTTGGATGCGGCAAGCGGTGTGTCATGGGCAAAGTGCGCCGCACAGTCGAGCCCTGCGGTCACTGAAATTCTCAGCGGCTGCGGCAAATGGGTTTCTTCGGAATAAATGCCGGTCAGCACGGGCACTTCAAGATCGTGGACGTCGAGCTCAAGCGTGTCGTTCAAGCGCTACCCTTTCGCGTTGGCCACTGGTGTAAACCCGGGCGGCATAGCAGGTTGTCGCGCGGGCGAAAGGGCGGGCATGTTCAAGCGCCAGCGCTCGGGCGCGCGTTTGCTGCCGCGCGCCAGCGGGCAATCCCTTTGTGACTATCCGGGACCAACAATTTTGCCCGCTCGGCAAAATCGATGGTGATGAGCGCGGTGATGTCCGCAAAGCTGTAGCGGTCCGTCGCTATCCACTCATGCTCGGCGAGTCGGTGATCCAGCGCCTGGACAAACGCGCTCCACATGATGGCGCCGCGATGCGCAAGCTCGGGGATCACCGGAATCGGCGGCCATTTGCCCGAGGCACCACGCCCGTCCATTCGGGGCGTTGCATTGCGAAAGACATAAACAGCGGCGGCATAACCATCATTTTCGATGCGTCGTGTCCAGCTTTCAACGGTAGCGATGTCGAGGGGCGTTTGCCCGAACAGCGACGGTTCGGGCGTAAGCGCCTCGAAATAGCGACAGATGGCGGCCGATTCGCAAATGACACGCCCGTCATCAAGTTCAAGCGCGGGCACCATGCCGCGCGGATTGATGGCGAGATACGCATCCTGAAAATGCTCGTTCTGGCGCAGGTCGATGGGCACCCGCTCCACCTCAATGCCCTTTTCAGCCAGGAAGATCCTTACTCGTCTCGGGCTTGGCGCCCATTCATTGTCATAGAGCTTCATGACCATGCTCCTGTGCGGCGGCGCGCGCCAGCCAACTACGCGACTTGCGTTCGGCCACACCCAAGCTAAAGCGCGCGACCGCAGGCGTCCATGCCCGGCGGCGAAATCGAAGGACTGCGCGGATTGCTGAAGCTAGTGCCGCTGACGATGGTCGACCCAAAGGCGGTCGAGACGTTGCTCGACCAAGCATTTGGTGCGGATCGACATGGACGCACGGCGTATCGCGTCCGCGATGGAACACACGCCGACCCGGTATTGAGCTTTGCCGCGCTGGACCCGGCGGCGCGGGATCGGCTCGTCGCGACCATCCAGTGCTGGCCGGTGCGGCTAGCGTGCGACGCGGGCGACGTCCATCCAATGACTATGGTCGGGCCAGTTGCTGTCGTGCCGACACGCCAGCGCGACGGCATTGGCAAGTTGCTGATGATCCATATGCTCGCCGCTGCCCATGACGCAGGCGCCGACCCGGCGCTGATGCTGATTGGTGACCCCGGATATTATGAGCGGTTTTTCGGTTTTTCGGCGGCGCACACCGGTGGCTGGCGACTCCCCGGCCCGGTCGAGCGCCACCGGTTGCTCGCCCGCGGCGCCAATGTGCCCGATTGCGCTGGCGAGCTTGGCCCGCGGCTCGGTTCGTCCGACGAGCGCTTTACGTTGGCAGGCCCCTAGCCTACCTGAACGGCAGGATGCCAATGGACCTGCCCCCTGATCTCACTGCACTGCCGCTCGCCGACATTGCGCGCCTGCTCGCCGAGCATAAATTGCCGCCGGTCGATCGCTGGAACCCTGCGCACTGCGGCGATAGCGACATGCGCATCGCGCGTGACGGCACCTGGTTCCACCAGGGTTCGCCAATTGGCCGTGTCGAGATGGTCCGGCTGTTTTCCAGCATTTTGCGACGTGAAGCCGATGGCGGCTATGTGCTGGTGACCCCCGTCGAAAAGCTCGACATCGCGGTCGAGGACGCGCCGTTTGTGGCCGTAGAAGTGCGCGCGGAAGGTACAGGCCGTGACAGCAAACTGGCGTTTCGCCTGAACACGGGTGATCTGGTGCTGGCCGATGAGGCGCACCCGTTGCGCTTTGCCGCAGGCACGGACGGCCCACGGCCCTATGTCCTTGTGCGCCCCGGCCTTGAAGCGCTGATCGCCCGGCCGGTTTATTATGAACTTGCAGCCCGCGCGCTGGACGAGAGCGAGACCGGCGGGTCGGCCGGCCTGTGGAGCGGCGGGTCGTTCTTTCCGATCGACCCCGCCACGGCCGCCGCATGATGATGCTCGCGCAACGGCTTGCCGGTGGCCTTGCCCGGACACTGGCGGCGCATGTCATCATTGCCGGTGACTCGCATGCGGCAGCGCCCCCGGACGATGCCGGGCTGACACCCGCCGCTGTGCTGATCGCGATTACCAAGCGTGCTGAACCTGGCGTGCTGCTTACCCAGCGACCGGCCTCGATGCGCCGCCATGCCGGGCAAGTCGCCTTTCCCGGCGGCCGGATCGACCCGGAGGACGAAAGCGCGGTTACCGCAGCGCTGCGCGAGGCCGAAGAGGAAATCGGGCTCGCGCGTCACCATGTCAGCGTCATCGGGACAACGGACCGCTACCGCACCGGCACTGGCTTCGACATCACGCCGGTTATTGGCCTGGTGCCCCCTGATTTGCCGCTCACGCCCAACGTCGCCGAAGTCGAGGACTGGTTCGAGGTGCCGCTCGCATTTTTGCTCAACACGGCAAATCACCGGCCCGCAAGCGCGGTGTGGCAGGGTGTAACGCGCGACTATGTTGAGATCCACTGGAAGAACAGGCGGATTTGGGGCGCCACCGCTGGCATGATCGTCAATCTTGCCCGGCGCATGGAGCCGTGAGCCCGACATTGCCCGATGCCGCCTGGCGACACCGTGCCGGGCTTGTCGACTTGTGTACAGCACTGGGTGCCAGTGACGGTGCCGCGCGTTTCGTTGGCGGCGCTGTGCGCGACACATTGCTGGGGCTGCCCGTCGCCGATATCGACATCGCAACCAAATTTACGCCGCAAGATGTTGTCTCGCGCCTCACCGCCGCCGGGATCCGCGCCGTACCAACGGGGATCGCCCATGGCACCATCACCGCCGTGCTGCCGGACGGACCAGTCGAGGTGACGACCTTGCGCCGCGACGTAACCACCGATGGCCGCCACGCCGTCATCGCCTATACCGACGACTGGCGCGACGATGCGGCGCGCCGCGATTTCACGATGAACGCCCTGTACGCCGACCCGGCAACCGGCGCGCTGTTTGATTACTTCGGCGGGCTGGTGGATATCGTCGCAGGCCATATCCGCTTTATTGGCGATCCGTTGCTGCGCATCGCAGAAGATCATCTGCGGATATTGCGGTTCTTCCGTTTCGTCTCGCGTTTTGCCGATGTGCCAGAGCCTGTCGGGCTCGCCGCTTGCACCGCGCGCGCAAACGACCTGATGGCGTTGTCGCGGGAGCGCATTGCCGATGAACTGCTGAAGCTGCTGGTCACTCGCCGTGCACCGGGAACCCTTGGACTGATGGTGGCACACGGCATTCTGGCGCCCGTCCTGCCCGAAATCGACCATGAAGGAACCGCGCGCCTCGCAGCGCTGGCAGATCGCGAACGGGCGTTAGGGGTTTTGCCAGACCCGGTCCGCCGCCTGGCCGCGCTGTTGCCGCGTGACCCCGCCACCACCGATGCGATCGGCGCCCGCCTAAAACTGTCGAAAGCGCAGCGCAAGCAACTGTCATCAGCCGTCGCCAATGTCACCAATGCCGCGCCGCTGCCGCTCGCTTATCGGGTGGGCAAGGCCGCCGCGCTCGACTGGCTGCTGCTCTCGACTCTTGAGCAACCGGCGTTGACCCAGGCCTGGGCAGCGATTGAGGCGTGGGACATGCCGTCGCTCCCCATTTCGGGCGGCATGCTGGTTGAGCGCGGCCTCTCGCGCGGACCAGACGTTGCCCGGACGCTGCGCACCATCGAGGATCAGTGGATAGCCGAGGGGTTTCCGGGCTCCGAACGCGTCGACGCCATCACCGAAACAGCAGTCGTTCAGGCATTGCGCGCCGCAAGCAGCGCATAGGCCGCGTCCACTTCAAGCGGGCGGGCGAAGTGGAACCCCTGCCCATAGGTACAGCCCATGGCGGCAAGCGTCTGCGACAATTCGTTGGTTTCCACGCCCTCCGCCGTCGTCTTCAGGGCGAGCGCCTGCGCAAGCGATAGAATAGCGCGCACGATTGCCGTCTTGTCGCGATCAGCAAGCATGCCGGTTACGAAACTGCGGTCCATCTTCAAAACATCAATCGGCAGCTTCTGCAGATGGGCAAGGTTGGAGTAACCAGTGCCGAAATCATCCATCGCCAGTGTCGTGCCCAGCGCCTTGAGCGCGTGCATCGTCTGCGCCACACGGTCAGGGTCCGAGATTAGCGCGCTTTCAGTGAGCTCCAGCGTGAAGCGGTCGCCCTTCAGGCCGCTGTCGTTGAGCACGCGTTCCACCATTTGGGGTACATGATCGCGCTGAAGCTGAATGGCCGAAAGATTGACCGCAAAACGAACGCCGCAATTGCAGCCCCAGCGCTTGTCCCAATCAGCGAGCGTGCGCGCTGCCTCGCTCATTGCCCAGCGGCCCAGCGGAACGATCAGCCCCGACTCCTCCGCCACTGGGATAAAGTTCACGGGCGATAGTTCGTTGCCGTCATCGTCCCGCCAGCGCGCGAGCGCTTCAAAGGCTACGATCTGCCCGGTCGCCAGATCACAGATTGCCTGGTAGGTCAGCCGCAGCTTGTTGGTTTCAATCGCCCGGCGAAGGGCCGTTTCCATCCCGAACTGTTCACGCGCGATGTCAAAGGCTAGACCCTGGTAAGCCTCTGCCTTGCCCGTCGCTTTGGAGTGTTTTACCGCGAACTGGGCATTGCGAATAAAATCATCGCAATCCTTTACCTCATCAGACCCAAAGGCGATGCCGATGGAACATGCCACCCTGATCTCAAAATCACTCAGGCGGAACGGCTCCGCGAGCGTTGACTGAATACGCCTTACGACATGGTCGGCATCGCTACGGCCAGCGTCAAGCGCAAGCAGGATGCCGAACTCGTCACCGCCGGTTCTCGCCAGCACGTCACGGGCGCGCAACACCCCTTTCAGCCTGCGGGCAACCGTAATGAGCAACTCGTCGCCTGCCAGTGACCCGAGGCAAGCATTCACGCGGCTAAACCGGTCAAGATCCACGATGAGGACCGCAAAACCGGCCAGATCTGCTCCAGATGCCAACAAACTCTGCTCCAGCAATTCGCTGAAGCCGGCGCGATTGGGCAGACCGGACAGGCTGTCGGTCATCATTTCTCGGCGCAGGTTTTCTTCTGTGCGGCGTTCCGCGGTCTGGTCGACCAGTGTCGCCATGCAGCGCCCCGCCGAATCGATTTGTCGCCGGGCAAGCGTCACGTGGTAATATCGGCACTCTACCGAAGCGCCGCATTGCCACGAAAAATCAGCCCGAAGCGCGTCGCCTTCAATAAACGCACAAATCGCCTCGACAAGCGCCTTTGCATCGGTTGCATTGCTGAGCATTGCTGGCAGGCCAGCAACGTTGAAAGCGTCGTTCGCTGCGAGCGTGTCAACGCGACCCTTGCCTGCAAGCAGAAACGCTGCCGGGACGGGCAGCAGGCCGATTGCGGCAACGGCAGCGACCGCCATATCGGCCACGGACGGAGGCGCTGCCTCGCGGTCCGCGTCTGGCACCACTGCCCGTCGAAAAATCCCTCCAGATCCCATAGGGCAAGGGCTTATGCATCGAAGGTTAAGACTGCCTGAATTGCGGGCCGGCGCAGCCTTTATCTAGAAGCGGTTATCGCGCGGGAAGCCATTGGGTGGCGCGCGACCGGCAGTGCCGCGGGTTGATGTCCAGGCGAACAGGTC
>JBJXEC010000054.1:0-7443 GCA_046155125.1 Sphingomonas sp.
GAGCGCACAAACCGCGAGAGTTTGGCGCGGACTTCCTTGCGCGCGGTGTCCTCGACCAGCGCGTTTATCCGGTCGCCGCTGCGCCGCTGCGCAAGCCATACCAGCGGCAGCGCCCAGATTTTTGCGAGACGATGGGCCGGCGCCTGCCGGGGATCGAGCAGCACGTCGACATCTGCTGATTCCAGCCACAATTTGGTCAGTGGTTCGAGGGATTGCCCGGTCGAGATCGCCTGCGCCAGGAAAACCCCATTGATGCCGCCTGCGCTTGCGCCTGCGATAATATCGACCAGCACGCGCAGCTTCAGGCCATGGTCGTCCTGGATTTCGCGCAGCAACGCGCGGTAAACGCCCTGGCTGCCACTGGCGGGCATGGTGTCATCATAATTGGCGCGGCTTGCGCGCGCCAATCGCCAGATTTCCTTGGTGATGCCGTGCATGTAAACGGCAAGGCTGATGCCGCCATAACAGACCAGCGCCAGGCGGAGTTCCTTTTCGCGGATCATCTTCCCCCCCCTTTTTTTTGTGCCCTTGGGGCAGGCCAATTCTGGCTGTTGCACCCATTTTTCGAGAAGCCTAGCATGCCTTAGCGAACCAGCGTGAGCCTCTAATCGTCGCGATTTCGGCGCGGAATGGCTATTCCCCCGGCAACCAGGCCGTTCCCTTACGTAGCGCCTTGATGGAGACAGGCAAAGTCGGCATCGTCGGTGCGAAACAGGGGGCGTGATGCAGCATTTCGAGATTGTAATCGTCGGCGCGGGTCATGGCGGGGCCCAAGCGGCAATCGCGCTTCGCCAATTGGGTAACACCGGCTCGATCGCAATAATCGGCGATGAGCCTGAGCTGCCCTATGAGCGGCCGCCGCTCTCCAAGGAGTATCTGGCAGGGGAAAAGCCGTTTGACCGGTTGCTGATCCGCCCGCCGGCCTTTTGGTCGGACCGCGATGTAACAATGCTCAGCAGCCAGCGGGTGATCGCAATCGATGCAAAGGCGCATACCGTGTCGACCGCTCAAGGCGCGTCAGTTCACTACAACCACCTGATTTGGGCAGCAGGAGGGGCGGCGCGTCGACTGGCGTGCGAAGGCCATGACGCCGTCGGCGTTCATACCGTCAGAACGCGGGCCGATATTGATCGGATCGTCGCCGCGCTGCCCGGCGTCGCTGGGGTCGTGGTTGTCGGCGGTGGATATATCGGGCTGGAGGCGGCGGCAGTATTGACCAAGCTTGGCAAGCGCGTGACCATTGTCGAGGCGTTTGATCGCGTGCTGGCCCGCGTCGCAGGCGAAGCGCTATCCCGCTTTTTTGAAGCCGAGCACCGCGCCAACGGGGTGGACATACGGCTGGGTGCTGCCGTCGATGCGATTATGGTTGAAGGCGGGCGCGCAAGCGGCGTGATGCTCGCCAGCGGGGAAATGTTGCACGCCGACATCGTGATTGTCGGGATTGGCATCGTGCCGTCCACTGGCCCGCTAACGGCAGCGGGTGCAGTCGGCGACAATGGCGTGCTGGTCGATGACCAGTGCCGCACGACCTTGCCCGATATCTATGCGATTGGCGATTGCGCAGCGCACGCCAACGCCTTTGCCCAGGGCCGCGTCATTCGTCTCGAATCGGTGCAGAACGCCAATGATCAAGCGACCGTCGCTGCCAAGTCGATCATGGGGCAGGGTGTGTCCTATCATGCGTTGCCCTGGTTCTGGTCGAACCAATATGATTTGCGGCTGCAGACGGCGGGGCTTTCAGCGGGGCATGACCAGGCGGTTACGCGTGGTGTGCCGTCCGACCGCAGTTTCTCGATCGTCTATCTGCGTGGCGGTGTCGTGATCGCGCTGGACTGCGTCAACGCGGTCAAGGATTACGTGGCCGGCCGAACGCTCGTTATGCAGGCGTGCCGACCTGATCCCGCCATCCTCGCCAACCCCGCGATGCCGCTCAAGTCGCTGATTGCGCAGTAGCGCGAGCACCGCAGTAGCGTCAGAGTCGCTCCCGCGGTCCTTTTAAGGGGCAGAAGCGGGGCCCGCCGATGCCGGACATATTTCGATAAAACCCGCCGTGACAATTTCGGGCTGGCCGACCGGGGAATATGGCCTGCTGCCGGTTTCGTGGACACCGAGATAAGGTATTTTTGGAACTGGAGGATGGAGATTCAACGACGGAAGTTCAGCCGCAAGTTCAAACGCGACGGCGCGTCCCACGCCATTGGATGCTCCCGTGACGAGAGCGCAAGGACTATATTTGGAGCGAAATTGATCGCCCCAGCTCACCGCTTTACGTCGATCTCGATCCGTCGGCCTTCGGCGGGAACAGTGAACCGGGCTTCGGCAAACCGGGGCGAGCGCATCCTCGGGCGAACGTTGTTCGACACACCCCATGCTTCGGTCGGAATGCCAATAAAATTCTTGTCGGTTCGGCGATTGCCGTTGAGGTCGAGCGATACCGCAACGGCATATGTGCCAGGCGCGACGTTTTCGTAACGACACACCGTTTGCGGATTGGCTTTAACCCAAATCCGTTGGGCCTTTTCCGGAGCCATGGGGAAGCCGGCTTCGTTCTTGAACAGGGCACAGCCGATTTCACCGTCCGTTGCAGACGGCGTGGATACCACGATTTCCAGCGTTCCCGCTGCCGCGATGGCAGGCAATGAGGTTGCGACGATGGCGAGCGACCACTGCAGAACCTTGCGCATAAAAACCTCCAAAGACCCTGACTGCACAAGGGAATCACCTATCGATGATAGATGGCAAAGTCAAAGGATTGTTGTGGACTGGCTGAGATGTTCAATTGTGGTCCGACTGGTATCGGGGCCGCGCTCGTCCTGACGATCTTGCTTCAATTCGGCAATCTCGCGTTCGACCGCCGCGAGCCGAACGTCGGCCTGTTCGGCGTACTGGTTCTCCATGGCTGGCGCCGCAGCCCAGAACCGACTCCAAAAACCGTCCTTCCCCGATTGCGTCATCAGACTATCCTTTCACCGCTGTGGAAGTTCAAAATGCGTAACCGAGACCGATCCCGGCAAAGAGCTGGTTGGCGCTGCCTTCGCCAGCGACAATCGGGCTGTTTGCGAAGGCACCCGGCAGGCGGCGGTAGTTGCCAATCCCGGTCAGCGACCAGCGACGCGACAGGCTGCAGCTGCCGGTCAGGCTGAGGCCGACGTCCTTCAGGCCACCGTCGAGTTCATACGCGGCCAGGCCGCTCGCAACTGACCCCGATGGAGTGATGCTAAAATAGGGTCGCGCATAGTTGCCGTGGGCAAAGGTCGCTGTCGCGGTGGTATTCATTCGCGGGCGCTGCGACAGTGCGATCGACTAGCCCAGACTGGTTCTAACCCTCCAACCATCATGAACACCCGTGACGTCATGGGATGCATCGACGCCGAGGCGCAAACGGCTCGAAGAGGAGAGATTGAGGTTATAGCCGGCAAAGGCGCGCAACTCGGCAGCGACCTTGATCGAACCCAGCCGTTCGACAGCCACACTACCGAGATCGCCACTGCGGTCCAGCACGATGCTGACCAGGGGGCCAGCCTCAAAAGCCGGATCATTGGCGATGTTGGCCCGCATCGAAGGGCCTTCAATGGCAATATAGCGATATTCCCAGTTGGCGCGGACGATCGCCAGCGGGATCGGCTGATAGCTATCTGCCCCTTCAAATCGGGGCACAGCCGCAACACCGCCAGCGACAAACACGGCATTCTCGGGTGCCTGCTGCGCCGCCGCAGCAGAAGGCAAGGCCATTGCGAGCATCGCGAGCAAAAGCGGTCTATTCACGGGCACTGTTTCTTTCGCAGCGAAAAGATTCAGGGTCATGGCGCGCCGACGGCGCGGGCGATGGCAACGGCCGTGCGGCTGACTTCGGCGGTTGTTTCTGCTTCGCGATCCGTCGCCGCGGACAATTGCCTTTGCGCGCTCAGCACCTCGATCAGGCTCACCGTTCCAGCGCGATAGGCTGCCTGCAAAGCGCTGACGGATTGTTCGAGCGAGCGGACCGATACCCGGATCGAGTCTCGTTGGGCTACGCGTTCGCGGCGGGCCGCGCCCGCGTTCTCGACATCCTCGGCGGCGCGCAGCACGGCAAGACGGTAGGCCGCCAGCAATTCGGCTTCCCGGCCACGCGCGGCGGCAATCTCGGCATCAAGGCGGCCAAAATCAAACAGACGCCAGCGCAGGCCCAACACCGTCGATCCGGTGACAGCGGACCCGGACGCAAGAGCTCCCAGGCCTTGTGATTGCAGGCCCAAGAGCGCGCGCAGACTGAACTTGGGGTAATAGTCGCTGAGCGCTTTACCTGTGCGGGCATTGGCAGCAACGAGGCGCAGTTCAGCCACGATAATGTCGGGCCGGTTGCGCAGTAGATCGGCTGGAACGCCCAGCGCCACGCTGCCACCATCTGGGATCGGGGCAGGGCGTTCGAGCTCGCTGCGCTCGGCCTGTGGCGGCTGCCCGGTCAAGACAGCAATGCGGTTCATCTGCGCTTCAGTCGCTAGGCGTAAGGGCGGCAGCGCCGCCTGCGTCTGGGCTAGCTGCGCCTCGGCCAGATCGGCGTCGCGCCGCGGGGTAATCCCGGCGCGCACCGTCATTGCGACAAGATCGCGCAGGCGCAGATCATCCCGTTCCCGCTCGCCAGCAAGCGCCAGGCGGACTTGCGCGGCGCGCAGCAGGAGATAAGCGTCCGCGATCTCAGCCGCGACCATCTGGCGCGCTGCGATAACACCTGCTTCGCTCGCCATCAGATCGGCCCGGGCAGCTTCGCTGCCACGGGCGAGGCCGCCAAACAGGTCAACCTCCCAGGCAGCCCCGATGCCGACATCGAATTGCGAGGCATTCCGGTCAAAGCCCGGAAACTGCGAAATCACATTGCCAAGGGGCCCTTCGAGCGACTGGCGTGTTCCGGTGGCCGTTCCCGTCGCTTCGATCGCGGGGAGCCGGGCCGCACCCGCAGCGGCTGCAGCCGCCCGGGCCTGGCTGACCCGCGCAACGGCCTGCGCCAGGTCGAGATTGTCAGACAGGCCCCGCGCGATCAGGCCATCAAGCACAGGATCGCCGAACGCGCGCCACCAGCCCTGCCCAAGCGCGACCGGTGTGCCGAGTGCTTCCGCCCGAAATGCCGGGGCAACGGGCAATTCGGGCCGGGCATAGTCGCGCCCGACGGTGCAGCCGCCGAGCGTCGCCAACAGCGCGGCGGTAAGCGCCCTTCGCTTCATGCGGCACTGCTCGCCAGACGCGCGTTCCCCGCGCCGGGGGCTTTGTCCTGCCCCGAAACCAGCCAGTACATCACCGGTGTCGCCACCCGTGAAAGGAGCGTTGACGTGATCAATCCGCCGATGATGGCAATGGCCAGCGGCGAGTACAGCCCGCTGTTTTCCAGCGCGAGTGGCAGCAGCCCGCCGATTGCAGTCACCGAAGTGAGCAGCACGGGGAGGAAGCGGACTTCGCCCGCGCGCTCGATCGCTTCGCGTAAAGCTATCCCGTCGCGACGCAATTGCTCGGTAAAGTCGACCAGCAGAATCGAGTTTTTGATTTCGATCCCCAGCAACGCGACCATGCCGATGGCAGCCGTGAACGACAACGAATTGCCGGTTACGAACAACGCTGCCACCGCGCCAAACAGGCCGAAAGGGATGATCCCCGCCACCACCAGCGCGGTGCTGAACTTGCGAAATTCAAGTATCAGGACGGCGAGCAGCCCGAAGGTTGCGATCAAGATGGCGACACCAAGCCCGGCAAACCCGGCCGATTGTGCTTCGGCCTGGCCGCCCAATGCAATGCGGTAACCCGGCGGCGTCAGCACCTCCCGCTCGATCCGGGTGAGGGCTTCGGCTGTTACTGCCGAGGTCAGCGCGCCGGTCGCGACCTGCGACGTTACCGTGACCGAGCGCACCCGGTCATAGCGGTCAATCCGCGCGGGGCTGGATTGGAGGCGGGGGCTGGCAATGGCCGACAGCGGCACGGCCTGCCCCGCCGAAGACGGCACATAGATCTCGCCCAATGCGTCCAGCTCGTGCCGGTTCTGCGAGCCGAGTGGCAAACGGGTGCGCACCAGATAATCGTCGCCGTCCGCATCGCGAAATCGGGCCGAGTCCTCGCCGCTCAGTGCCAACCGTGCCACCCGCCGCGCCGCGCCCGCAGGCACGCCAAGCGCGCCCGCCTTGGCTTCATCAAGGCCAAGGTTAAGGTCAGTGCGGTCGACACGCAGAGGGTTGATGATATCGCGTGTGCCAGGCGTGGCCCGCAGCTGCGCTTCGACCTGCGCGGCCAATGCCTTCAACCGCTCGAGATTGTCGCCAGACACACGGATGGCAATCGGCGCATCAATCTGCGGGCCATTCTCGAACGCGATGACAGTGATGCGCGCCGCGCCGTAAGTGGCAAAGCGGGCACGCAACCGGTCAAGCAAGGCATCGCTTTCCCCGGGCACCCATTCGTCAAGCGAGACATAGGCCTCGGCAAAGGCCGGGTTGGTTTCCCGCTGTGGTTGGTTGTAGAAAATCGTTGGATTGCCGCGCCCGAGATTGGATGCGACCCATTCCACTTGCGGCGTATCGGCCAGCGCACGCTCGACAAAGCGTAAGGCGCGATCGGTCGAAGACAGCGATGCCCCGTCAGATGCCGCGATGCGGATCAGGAATTGCGGGGTCTGTGCAGGCGGAAACAGGCTGCTCCCGATGACTGCGACCATGGGCACCGAGAACAAGCACAGGCCCAGGAGAACCCCAAGCGACCGCCACGGCCGTTCCAGACTGCGGTGGAGGATCGGCCCATAAAAACGGTGAATACCACTATTGATGGCCTGGAGGCTGCGATTGCCTTCCGCAGGCTCGCTGCGCGGCAGCAAGCGACTGGCGAGGAACGGCACAATCGTCATCGACACGAAGAAAGAGGCCGCCACTGTCGCGATCACCGCGACGGGGAGCGACTTCACATAGGCGCCGGAGGATTCGGGCAGCGCCAGCAGCGGCAGGAAGGAAAAAATCAGGCACGCCGTGCAGCCAGTGACCGCGAGCGCAATCTGGCTGGTTCCGGCGATCGCTGCCGTTACCCTGTCTGCCCCGGCGCGCAGGTGGCGGACGATGTTTTCGGTGACGACAATGCTGTCATCGACCAGCAGGCCAAGCGAAAGCACAAAGCCGGAAATCGACAGCTGGTTCAGCGTGAAGCCGAAATATTGGAGGCCCGCCAAGCCAATCAGCAGCGACAGCGGGATTGAGAGGGCAACAACAATCCCGGCGCGCATCCCCAGTGGGATCAGGGTGATGAGCACCAAAACCAGCGCGATCCCGAAGTCGCGGTAAAGCCGCCCAAGCCGTTCGTTGATGTTGTCAGCCTGATCAAACCCGCGCTTCAGCCGGACACTGCCGGGCAGGCCGCGCTCGAACGCATCGAGGGCCGCACTGACCCGCGCATTGATTTGGGTAACATCCTCGCCATTTTTAGCCGTGGCTGTGACGA
>JBJXEC010000055.1:0-17963 GCA_046155125.1 Sphingomonas sp.
CGCGGCGCGTCAGGTCGATCGCGTGTTGCAACCGCGCCTTGCCGATCTTCGAGCGGTGCGAGCGCCCGAGCGAGTCCGTCGCGAGCTTGGAGGCGCTCCAGCCCGGCGGCTTGGCGCACGGCCCCGATGAAAAAAACGGGCGGGCTGGCTTGGTCTGGGGTTTGGTGGACGCAACAGCGGCGTCAGTAATGGTCGTATCAGTCATGTCAGTCTCTCCTTGCAGAGAGCACGCGCGGCGTTGGGACCGCGTGGCCCGCTGGCCGCCCTATAGATGCGGACGCGCAAGTCAAGGCGGCTTGCAGCTTGAGCGGCGCGCGTCGGCCGCATTTGGTTAATGCGGCGTTTATCAGCGGCGCATAGGGTGGCTGCCATGCGAATCGTAGCCGCTTGTCTGCCGCTCGTGCTGCTCGCCGGGTGTTTCGGTGGCGGCAATGATCGCCCCCCGCCGCCGCGACAGGACGCTGGCCGGCCGCTTGGCTATCGCGCACCACCCTCGGCGCAAACGCGCGCATGTCTTGCTGATTTATCCCGCTCGGGCATTCGCTATTCACCGGTGCCAGACCAGAATTTTGGCGGCGGCTGCGCGATTGCCGGCGCAGTATCGCTGCTGGATATCGGCGTGCCGGTAACGGGCCTGCGGGCGATGCGTTGCGGGCTCGCGGAGGCGTTTACCGGCTGGGTCCGCTACGCAGTGGCGCCCGCCGCTTACCAAATTCTCGGCAGTAATCTGGTGCGGGTGGAAACCTTTGGCACCTATGCCTGCCGCAACGTGATTGGCAATGCAGCGGCTGGCAACCGTCGTTCGGGCCATGCGATTGCCAATGCCGTCGACGTCGCGGCGTTCGTGCTTGCCGATGGGCGCCGCGTGACGGTTGCGAGTGACTGGCGGTCTGGCTCGCCGGAGACTCAGGCGTTCTGGCGGACGATCCATGCTTCCGCCTGCAAGCGCTTCGGCACGGTGCTCAGCCCTGACTATAACACGGCGCACCGCGATCATCTTCATCTCGAAGATGACGCTGCGAGCTTCTGCCGGTGACGCAGGGACTTCTAGCCGGCCAGCGTTTCGGCTAGGCGAGGGGGCATGACAGAACCCAAAATACCCGACCGGGTGTTCGCCCGCGCCGCTCAGGACGCGCAAACCGCCAAGGCGCAGCTCAGCACGCCGCAGACTGAGGATGCCGCGTACCGGCTGGCGTTTCAGGATATGGACTTTCTGCTCCGTGAAGATCTGCGTCCGGTGCGCTTTCAGCTTGAACTGCTGAAGCCCGAGCTGGTGCTCGACGAGGCCAACATCGCCTCGACCTTCGTTTTTTATGGCTCGGCGCGCATCCCTGAGCCCTCAAAAGCGCATGCGTTGCTGGAAGCGGCCACCGACGAGGCGTCGCGCCGCATTGCGCAAAGCCTTGTTACCAAATCCAAATATTACGACGTGGCGCGGTCGCTTGCGCGGCTTGCGTCCGCATGCCCGACCGACGAGACGGGTCGGCGACAGTTTGTTGTGTGTTCAGGCGGTGGCCCGTCGATCATGGAAGCCGCCAATCGGGGGGCAACCGATATCGGCGCCGAGTCGATTGGCCTCAACATCGTGCTGCCGCATGAGCAGGCACCCAATGTCTATGTGACGCCGCGCCTTAGCCTGCAATTCCACTATTTTGCGCTGCGCAAGATGCACTTCCTGCTACGCGCGCGGGCGCTGGCTGCCTTCCCAGGCGGCTTTGGCACGTTTGACGAACTGTTCGAGCTGCTGTGCCTCATCCAGACGGGCAAGATCGCGCCAATCCCTGTGCTGCTGTTCGGGCGTGATTTCTGGACGCGGGTGGTGAACTTCGAGGCGCTGGTCGACGAAGGCGTTGTTTCGGCGCGTGATCTCGACATTTTCACCATCGTCGAGACGGCAGAGGAAGCGTGGGACTATGTCCGCAATTTCTATCGCGGACAGGTGGGGCCAGACGGATTGGCGCTCGGCCCCGGTTGCTGAGCGACTATTTGGCAGGCGTTGCTGGCGCAGCGACGTTCCCGTCGGCTGGCGCGGTTGCATTGCCGTCCGCAGACGGGGCCGCCTCTGCGACGGCAGGCGCAGCCGGAATCGGCAGGCCAGATCCTTGCGCGTTCAGATACGCGATCACGTTCGCCCGATCTTCTGCGCTGGCCAGTCCGGCAAAGGTCATCTTCGTGCCTTCGGCAAATTTGCGCGGGCTCTTCAGCCAGTCGTTCAGATTTTCAAACGTCCAGCTCTGGCCAGCGCCCTTGGTCTTCAGCGCATCCGAAAAAACATAGCCGCCCTTGCCGGTAGCAATTGCTTCGCCCGCCGTTGCCCAAAGATTGGGGCCAATGCCATTAGCGCCGCCCTGTGCGATGGTGTGGCAGGCAGCGCACTTCTTGAACACTTCGGCGCCCTTGTCAGGCACGGCAGACGCCATCATTTCCATGATGGGCTTGTCCGCCACCGGGGCGGCACCTTCGGACACTTCCTCAACGCCTTCAATGGCATAGCCCATTTTCTCGGGCCGTTCGGCTTTGAAAAAATTGCCGCTCACGATCGAAAGTCCAAGCGCGGTGCCGGCTGCTGCCAGAACCCAGCCCGCGATCATGTTCGTGCGAATGTCCATCGTGATTTCGTACCCCAGAGAGCAAAGCGTCCCGGCCCCTTTAGTTTCGCATCTGCCGCATCGCAAGTCGCGCTTGAGGCGCAAGCGATATGGCGTTTGCCATGCCGTGCTCCCCCGCCATGCCTTGTGTGTCGCGCCCGCCCGGCGTAAGCGCGCGTGCCCATGGAGAGCTTTGCACAACCCGCGCGCGCCTTGGTCGCGCAAATGGCCTTGGCAGCTGCCGCTGCACCCCAGCGTGCCGTAGCGTTTCAGGGTGCACCCGGCGCCAATTCGCACATCGCTGTGCAGCAAGCCTTTCCCGATGGCTTGCCGCTGCCGTGCTTCGATTTTGGTGACGCGATTGATGCCGTGCGCGACGGGCGCGCCGATTGCGCGATGATCCCGATTGAAAACTCGCTCCATGGCCGCGTCGCCGACATTCATTTCCTGCTGCCCGAGTCGGGGCTGGTTATCACTGGCGAGCATTTTCTGGCCATTCGCTATGCCCTGATGGGGCTGGGCGACCGCGAGCAGGTGCGCCGGGCAATGAGCCACCCTCAGGCGCTTGGGCAGTGCCGCCACTGGTTGCGCGAGGCTGGCATTGCGCCGGTTGCCTACCCGGATACAGCGGGCGCCGCCGCCGTCGTTGCTGAGCAGGGCGATCCATCGCTCGCCGCGCTTGCGCCACACGCCGCGGCCGCGCTTTACGGGTTGGAAACCTTTGCCGAGGACATTGCCGATGCCCCGCACAACACCACCCGCTTTGTGGTGCTGGCGCGCGCGGGCCGGTCCGTTGACACAAACGGGTCAATGATCACCACACTCATCTTTGAAGTTAAGAACGTGCCGGCCGCGCTTTACAAGGCGTTGGGGGGGTTCGCGACGAACGGCGTCAACATGACCAAGCTGGAGAGCTACCAGCGTGGCGGCAGCTTTTCAGCGACGGAATTCTACGCTGACATCGTTGGCGCGCCCGGCGACGCCGCAGTTGACCGGGCGCTGGACGAGCTTGGCTTTCACTCGAAATGGGTGCGGGTGCTGGGCACGTATCCGCAGGCGCGGGTGCGGGGTTAGCCCAAGCTCGAGCCCCGCTCAAACGCCGCAAGCTGCGCTGCAAACGCGCGTTTGAAGGCGGGCCGCGCCTCGCCGCGCGCGACATAGCCGGCGAGGTTGGGGTGGTCGTCCAGAAATCCGCTTGGGCCCAGCCGGCGCAGCACGCTGATCATCAGTAAGTCACCAGCGCTGAAGGCACCATCCAGCCAATCGGCATCACCCAGCCGGTGAGAGAGGGGCGCCAGGCGGTGGCGCACGCGGTCCTCGAGCATCGGCATACGCTGCGCCGCCCATGGCTGATCGGCCTCAAACAGCCGCGCCATGCTGAGCTCGACGATTGGCGGCTCAACCGTGCTGAGCGCTGCGAACATCCAGGTGATTGCGCGCGCGCGCGCCGCCAGGTTTTCCGGCAGCAGCCCCGGATGGCGATCGGCGATGTGGAAAATGATCGACCCGGATTCGAACAACGCGACGTCGCCGTCCTCATAGGTCGGAATCTGGCCGAACGGGTGCAGGGCCAGATGCTCGGGTTCGCTCAACGCCGCGAAGGAAAGAAAGCGCACCTCATAAGGCTGGCCTGCTTCTTCGAGCGCCCAGCGCACGCCCATATCGCGCGCCAGCCCGCGCCCGTGGTCGGGCGAGGATTCAAAGGCGGTGATGGTGGGTATCATGGCAGCTCTCCCGATCCGTTCATTGCTCACGCAAATGGAGCCATTGGAGGCAGAAACTTGTGGTGCGTCAACCGCTTAGCCCTGCGCCCATGCCGTCAGCAACGTGTGGGCAATGGCATAGGGTGGCGGCGCGAGGAACGGCGTGGTGGCCGCGCCTGCCAGAACCGCCCGCACGTCGTCGCGGGACACCCAGATGGCGTCCTCAAGCTCGTTGGCATCGAGGGTGAGGGTGTCATCCCCGGCATCGGCGATACAGGCCATCATCAGCGATGAGGGGAACGGCCAGGGCTGGCTCGCGATGTAGCGCACATTGGAAACACGCACGCCGGCTTCTTCGAATATCTCGCGCGCGACCGCCTCTTCCATCGATTCGCCGGGTTCCAGAAAGCCGGCAAGTGCTGAGTAGCGCCCCGGCGGCCATGCCGCTTGCCGCCCGAGCAGGGCGCGGCCGTCATGCTCGGCGATCATGATGACGACCGGGTCGACGCGGGGGAAATGTTCTGCCCCGCAACTGCCACAGCGCCGCGCCCAGCCCGCGCGAAACAGCGCCGTCGCGCCGCCGCAATTGGCGCAAAACCGGTGCCGGCAATGCCAGTCGAGCACGCTGCGCGCGGCCGCATAGGTCGCGGCTTCGCCCGGCGCGAACTGATCGAGCATGCCAAACAGCCGCATCGAGCGCGGCGGCGGGGCCTGCATTGTCTGGGTCAGCGCGGCAAAGTGCGGGCGGTCGCCGTCCAGCCCGAGCAGCACAAGCTCGGCATCGTCCGGCGCGTCGGCAAGGCTTACCCAGCGCAACCGGCCGTCCTCGGCCAGTTCCGGCTCGAAATTGTCGAGCTTCAGCAGCCGCGCACGCCAGTCACCCATCGCGGTCGCCAGTCCATCGGCATCATGCCGCAAATGGTCAGCGCGGTTTAGCAGCCCGCCCGTGAAGCCCGGCGTCATCAGTTGGCAAGGTCAGCGTAAAGCGCCTTGGTGAATTCCGGGCGCAACGGCCATTTTTCGCCCGGAATATAGTTGACCATCGCGGTTGCGCGCAGCTTACGGACGGGATCGACCCACGCGATGGTGCCCGCGGCACCACCCCAGCCATAGGTGCCCTTGCTGGGGCCGCCCGGCAGGCTCACCAGATAAACCGATCCGCCTGCCCCAAAGCCCTGGCTCGGCCCCTGCGCCCCGCCAGTATTGGCGACAGCGCCCGGATACGCCACACCTTCAGGCAACAGATTCGACATCGCCAGCGCCACTGTCTGCGGCTTCATGATGCGCTTGCCGTCAAGCGTGCCACCGTTCTGGAGCATATGCAGGAACCGGTCATAATCGCTCGCTGACATCACCAGGCCAGCCCCGCCATAAGGAAAGGACGGCGGACTAAGGTATACTGAAGTTGCACCGGGATCGAGTGGCACGGTCTTATCGCCGAACCACGTGTAGCCTGTGATGAGCCGCTTTGCGTCGTCTTGCGGCACGGTGAAGAAGGTGGAGTTCATCTTCAGAGGCGTGAAGATGCGCGTCTTTAGGAAGGTGTCGAACGGCATTCCGCTTGCCTTTTCAATTACCGCACCCAGCACGTCGAGGCCGATCGAGTAGCTCCATTTGGTGCCGGGTTCGGCAATTAGCGGCAGCGTTGCGACCTTGTTTGCGAATGCCTCAAGCGTTGCGGGGCGGGCGCCGCGCATTTGCGCTTCAAGCGACGCATTGGCCGTGAACGGGGTGATGCCCGCCGCCTCATAGGCCTTGAGCAGCGGCCCGGTGGAGACGATTGTATAGCCTAGCCCTGCCGTATGCGTCATCAGGTTGCGCACCGTGATCTGCCGGGTGGCTGGCCGCGCGGTCAAATCTTTGGTGCCGTTGACGAGCACGGTCATGGTCTTGAACGCGGGGAAAAAGTCGCTGATCGGCTGGTCGAGCTTGAGCTTGCCTTCCTCAATAAGAATCATTGCGGCCATCGCGGTGATTGGCTTGGTCATTGAATAAACGCGCCACAGCGTGTTGGCATCGGCGATTGGTGCGCCAGCGTCAAAGCTGAGCGTGCCGGCGGAGAGGAATTTCGTCGGTTGATCGCCAACGCCTACGGTCGCCACAATGCCTGGCGCTTTTTGGGTGGCGGGATAACTCTCGATGAGCGCCGCAGTGCGCGTGAGCGGTGCGGCCACCGCATGCACGGGCTTGCCGGTCTGTTTTTCCGCGGCCTTGGTAGCAGCCTTGCCTGGCACCTTGCCGTGGACGGCGACTGGATCAACGGCGGCGAGGCCAAAAAGGGCGACGCCCAGCGCTATGCTGCGAAAACTCACGATGGTCATGCTGCTCTCCTGATCCGTGCGGCTTTGGCGAATACCGTCGGGAGCCCAGCCGACTCGAGCTCGGCAACTGGCCACCACTCGCCACCTTCAGGTACTGAATGCCCGCCCGCGTCCGCAATCGCAAGCGCCAGTTCCAGCCGGAAATGCGTGAACACATGCGAAATTGCAGCGCCGGTCAGCGCCCACCCAACATCGGAGGTGGGGGGATCGAGCAATCCGGGTGCGGTTTCCTGCCAGGGCCCGGTCGGCAGCGCCCGCATGCCGCCGAGCAACCCCCGGCCCGGGCGCCGGACAAGCAGCACCTGATCGCCGCGCTCCAGCCAGAAGGCGGTGCCGAAGCGTTGTGGCTTGGGCTTTTTGGGTGGCTTGACCGGAAAACACTCCGGCGTGCCGAGTTCAGCGCCGATGCACGGCACGCGCAGCGGGCAGCGGTCGCACGCCGGCGCTTTTGGGCGGCAAATGCTGCTGGCAAGGTCCATCATGGCTTGCGCGACATCGCCCGCGCGGGCGAGCGGCGTAACCGCATCAACATGCGCACGAATTGCGGGCCGGGCAGCGGGGAGCGCCTCGCGAACCGCGAACAGCCGCGCGACAACGCGCTCGACATTGGCGTCGACCACCACCGCACGCTTGCCAAACGCGATCGCGGCAATCGCCGCCGCTGTATAATCGCCAATGCCGGGCAGCGCGCGCAGCGCCGCCTCGTCGCCAGGTAAGGCGCCACCGTGATCGGCAACAATTGCCCGCGCGCAAGCGATCAGGTTGCGTGCGCGCGCATAGTAGCCAAGCCCAGCCCAGGCTGCCATCACCTCCGCCTCATCCGCTGCCGCAAATGCTGCAAGCGTTGGCCACCGCGCCACGAACTCGGCAAAACGCGTCCGCACTGTCGCGACCGTCGTTTGCTGGAGCATGATCTCGGACAGCCACACGCGGTAGGGGTCGGCCGTCTCACCCGGCAGCGCCCGCCAGGGCAGCACGCGGGCATGCGCATCATACCATGCCAGCAGCCGATCAGCGATCGTCGGACTCGCAATCGGCATCATTGGGGCAAAGGGAGCTTGGCGCGCACCCGGCGGCTATGGCATGAGTGAGCAATGAGCAACAGCGGCGTGCGCACGCCTCCTTCCAGCCGGCCCCCCGCCAAAGTCGACGACGCTGCTCGCGGCGGGCCAGCAAGGTCGGTCGCCGATTTGCTGCCGGATATCGGTGGTGCCGCGTTCAAGCGCTTTGGCTTCGTACAAAGTTCCGTCGTCAGCCGCTGGCCGGAAATCGTCGGCGAGCGCTTTGCGCGCGTCTCCTCGCCCGAATCGATCAAGTTTCCGCACGGCAAGCGCGCCGAGGGCACGTTGACGCTTGTGGTGCGCGGGGCTCATGGAGTGATGATGCAGCACATCACGCCTGAAATCATCGAGCGGGTGAACCGCTTTTTTGGCTATCAGGCAATCGCGCGGGTAGTGTTGCGTAACGGCGATCTCTCGTCCGCCCCGGAGCGGACTCCCCGGGCAGCACCGCCGTCGTTGCGTCCTGTTCCAACGGACATCGGGGACAGTTTGCGCGCCATTGCCGATCCCGAGTTCAAGGCGGTGCTGGAAGCGCTGGCGGCGGGCGTTGCCGCCAGTTCGGGTGCGCCGCGACTGGGTAACACATCAGGGGACGATGCGTGAGGATGTTGCTGTGGTTGTGCGCGGTGGCGATGGTGCTCGCGACGTCGCTGGCTGCAGCCCCGACGAAGAAAGGCGCGCGCGCGCGGCCTGTTGCTGCAAAAACTTCCGCTGCGAAAACGGCCGCAGTCGCGCGGGATTGGACGCGGGTGGTCCGCCGGACATCTGCTGGCAATTTCGTGCTGGGTAACCCGGCGGCGCCGGTCAAGCTCGTTGAGTATCTCAGCTTCACCTGCCCGCATTGTGCTGCGTTTTCCGCGGAGTCGGCTGCACCGCTGAAAGGGCAGATGGTCCGGTCCGGCAATGTCAGCCTCGAACTGCGCCCTGCTGTGCGCGACCAGATTGATTTTGGCGCGACGATCTTGCTGCGCTGCGCGGCACTTGAGCACGCTTTCGACTTTGCAGAAGCGATGTTTGCCGCGCAAAATGACTGGCTGTCGATTGGCTATAATTTCCTTGAGCATGACGCAGCCAGGTTCTCCCTTGCGCCACCGCTGGACCAGATACGGGCCGGGGCCCAGGCAAGCGGGCTGATTGATGTGGCGCGCGCTCAGGGCCTCTCCGACGCGCGTATCAACGCGTGCTTTGCTGACAAGGCCGGGTTCAACCAAATCCTGGCAAATGCCGATGCCGCGCGAAAGGCGATTACGGGTACGCCGAATTTCTATATCAACGGCACCAAAGCACCTGCCAGTTCATGGGGTGCGCTTGAGCCCTTGCTTGTCGCCGCCGGTGCCCGCTAAATCGGGGAAACCCCAAGGAGTAGAGTGATGACCCTTCGTTTCTTTCTAGCTGCATCTGCCCTGATGGCGCTTTCCGGCTGCGGCCAGAATGCCGCTGGCAGCGCGACGAAGGTCGATGCCCCGTCAGCTGCGGCAAAGACGGCGCCGGCTGGCAAGAGCTGGGTTGAGACAGTGTCGAAAACCGATGAGGGCGGCGTGCTGATGGGCAATCCTGATGCTGCGATCAAGGTTATCGAGTATGGCGCACGCACTTGCCCGACCTGTGCGCGTTTTGACACCGAGGGCCTGCCCGAGCTGAAATCAGGGATGATCGCTGCCGGCAAGGTTTCGTACGAATTCCGGGACTTTCCGGTCCATGGCGCGCTTGATCTTGGGCCAATCTTGCTCGGGCATTGTGTGGAGCCGGCGCAGTTCTTCCCGATGCTCGATGAAATGATGCGCAACCAGCCGACCCTGCTCGCCAACGAAAGCAAGTTCACGCCCGCCGAGCAGGCCGCCTTTGCCAAGATGACGCCGAACCAGCTCGCTGCTGCCTTCTCCGAAAAGCTCGGTTATCTGGCGTTCGTCAAGCAACGCGGTGTGCCCGAGGACAAAGCCCGGGGGTGCCTTGCCGACAAGGATGCGATCACGCAGCTGGCCGCGCGCACCGACAAGGCGAACCAGCAGTTCAGCATCGGTGGCACCCCGACCTTCATCATCAACGGCAAGGTCGCTGACGGTGTGCTCGACTGGGCGGGATTGAAGGCGGCGCTGGCCGCTGCTGGCGCGTAACGCGAGGGGCCACGGCACTTGCAGATCAAGCGGCTGCGGCTGACCGGGTTCAAAAGCTTTGTTGATCCAGCCGATCTGCGCATCGAGCCCGGGCTGACGGGGATTGTCGGGCCCAATGGCTGCGGCAAATCCAACCTGCTCGAAGCACTGCGATGGACAATGGGCGAGGCGAGCGCGAAGTCGCTGCGCGGTGCGGGCATGGAGGACGTGATCTTCGCCGGCACGGCCAACCGCCCGCAGCGTGACTTTGCTGAAGTATCCGTGCTGGTCGACGGTGCCGGCGACAGTGACGAAACCGAGGTCGTGCGCCGCATCGAGCGCGGGGCTGGCTCTGCCTATCGCATCAACGGCCGCGATGTGCGCGCCAAAGACGTCGCGTTGCTGTTCGCCGATGCCGCAACGGGCGCACATTCACCAGCGCTGGTCAGCCAGGGCAAGATCGGCGCGGTCATCGCGGCCAAGCCGGCTGAACGGCGCGCGATGCTTGAGGAAGCAGCCGGGATCGCCGGGCTGCATGTCCGTCGCAAGGATGCCGAGCAGCGGCTTCGCGCAACGGAGGCCAATCTCGCCAAGCTGGACGAGGTGATCGCCGACCAGGAAGCGCGGATCGGCGCGCTGAGGCGACAGGCACGCCAGGCGGAGCGCTACCGCGCGCTTTCGGAGCAGATTCGGTTGGCCGAGGCGCGGATGATCTTCGTGCGCTGGCGTGATGCGGCCATGGCGGCTGATGCCGCGAAGGCTGAGGCAGCCGACGCCGACGCCCGCGTGGCGGACGCAGCGACCGCGCACGTCGCTGCCGAGGCTGCACAGGCCAGCGCAACCGACGCGGTGGCGGTTGCGCGCGCGGCTGCCCTTGCGGCTCGCGACCGAGTTAGCGAGGCGGGCCATCAGCTGGCGATGCTGCGCACCGAACGCGACACGGTTGCCCGCCGCATCACCGAGCTTGGCGAGGCGCAAGCGCGGATTGAGGCTGACCGCGAGCGCGAGGGAACGCTGGCGCGCGATGCGGCCGAAGCGCTCACGCGGCTGGCCGAGGAGAGCAGGACGCTCGATGCACGGATTGCCGAGGGCGCCGCGGCGTTGCCTGCGCTTGACGCCGCGCTTGGCGATGCCGAACGGTTGGCGCGCGATGCCGATGTGGCGCTCGCCCAGATCCTCGCGGCGCAAGCGAGTGAACTGGCGGATGTCCGTGTCGCACAGGCTGCGCGGGCGTCGGCGCAGGTGCGTGTCGAGCGCAGCGCGCGCGACGCGGCGCGGCTCGGGGAGGAAATGATGACGCTTGGCGACACAGCGCATTTGGAGACGGCGCGGGCAGCCGCAGCGACGGCGCGCGCGGCGGCGCAGCGCCATCTCCAGGCGGCGAGGGCGGCGCTTGGGCAGGCCGATGCCGATGAGCGCGCGCACATCGCCGCGCGTGACCATGCTCAGTCCACGCGCGCGACCGCCCATGCCGATCTGGCTGCCGTCGACAGCGAGAGCACCGCGCTCACCAAGGCAACGCGGAGCGCCGGGCGCGACCGGCTGCTCGAGCAGCTCCGGCCCGAACCGGGGTATGAGCGCGCGCTCGCAGCGGCACTCGGTGATGATCTCGAGGCCGGGCTCGATGCGACCGCCGCGCAATATTGGGCCGGTGCGCAGCCGCGTGCGGACGATCCGGGGCCAATCGCTGGCGCTACACCGCTTGCCGGCCATGTCGCCGCGCCACCTGAGCTTGCCCGCCGCCTCGCGCAGATCCTGGTGGTGGAAGACGATGCTGGCGCCCCCCTTGCGGCGGGGCAAAGGCTGGTGACGCTGGCGGGCGTGATGCGCCGGTGGGACGGGTTTGTCGCAACCTCGGCGGGTGCGGCGGCGGCGGAGCGACTGGAGCGGCTCAACCGCTTGCGCGCGCTGGAGCAAGCGCGACCGGCGGCCGTGCGCGCCCTGGAAACGGCGGATGCTGAACTGGCACGGATCGATGCTGCGATCGTCCATGCCCGGCGCGTGAGCGGCGAGGCACGACGGACTATCGAGAGCGCGGATGCCAGCATTCGGGACGCGGTGCGGGCAGAGGACCGGGCAAGCGCTGCCATCGAGCGGCTGGCCGCCCAACGCGCCGACCTTGCCGCGCGGCAGGTGCGGGTGGTGGCGGAGGAGGCGGAGGCGGCGGCGGAGCGCGACACCGCACAAGCCCAGCTTGCGGCCTTGCCCGATGGTGAGGCGACCAAAGCGCGCGTGGTTAATCTCCAGAGCGCGGCCGAGGCACGCCGGGTGGCTGTGGCGCAGGCCCGCGCCGAGCGGTTGCAGCATGATCGCCTGGCAGGCGCTGACCGGGAGCGACTGGCCACCGCCAATGCCGAGGCCAAAAGCTGGCGCGCCCGCGCGGGGGAAGCGGCCAAGCGAGTCGCCGATATGGCCGGGCGTGCCGAGGCGCTGGCCGAGGAAGCGGCCGTGCTCGCCGCGCGCCCGGCGCTGCTCGATCGTGATGTTGGTGCGCTTGACGCAGCGCACGCGGCCGCCCGCGCTGAGGCAGCGCGCGCCTTTGCAGCCGAGGCCGATGGCGAGACGGCGCTGCGTGTGTGCGAGGCGGCGGCACGCCGCGCTGCCGAGGCGCTGTCGCAAGCGCGTGAGGTCCGGGCAGGGGCGGTTGCCCGTTCGGAAAATCAGGAACTCCGCCGCGTCGAGATGGGCCGCCTGTCGGGCGAGCGTTTTGAATGTCCGCCCGTGCTGTTGCCCGAGCGGGTGGGCTTTGCCACCGACGATGTCCGCACCGCCGCCCACGAATCGGCACGCCACGAGCAACTGATGCTGGAGCGCGAGCGGATCGGCCCGGTCAATCTTGTGGCGCAAAGCGAGCTGGCCGAGCTTGACGCCGTGCGCTCGACCAATGCCGCCGAACGTGATGAGCTTGGCCAGGCCGTGAACCGGCTGCGCGGGTCGATCGGCACGCTCAATCGCGAAGGCCGCCAGCGGCTGCTCGCGGCATTTGAGGCAGTGGATGGCCATTTCCGGCGGCTGTTCACCACCCTGTTCAATGGCGGGCAAGCGCATCTTGCGCTCGTCGATTCGGACGATCCGCTGGAAGCAGGGCTCGAGATCATGGCCCAGCCACCCGGCAAGAAGCTGCAATCGCTCACGCTGCTGTCAGGCGGTGAACAGGCGTTGACCGCGGTCGCGCTGATCTTCGGCCTGTTCCTTACCAACCCCGCGCCGATTTGCGTGCTCGACGAAGTCGATGCGCCGCTGGATGACGCCAATATCGAGCGCTTCTGCGACCTGCTCGACAAAATGACTGAGGAAACAGCGACCCGATATCTTATCGTCACGCACAATGCCGTCACGATGAGCCGAATGCACCGGCTGTTCGGCGTAACGATGATCGAGCAGGGCGTGAGCCGACTGGTCTCGGTGGACCTTGGCGGCGCGGCGGGGTTACTGGCGGCGTGACAGGTGCGGGGTTGCGCCCAAGCCACGGCCATTAAGGTGCATTTTGGCCAAGGCTGTCGGCAGCCATTGCAACGCCGATTTCTGGCACCTCGATACTGGCAGAGAACCGGGCCGGCGCCCGAAGGATCGACACCGAGGGGTCTTTACAGCGCCAATTGACAGGCCGCGCTCGCGTGGTCCGGATCGAGAAATGTTCACTGCGACCGCACGGTGGCCATGCGTTTTCGTGAGCTATGCGTTTTCGGGCTGATTCCTGCGGTACGAACTGACCGGCGCGGCCGCAACATCCTTTACAATCGATAATTTTTTCCCAGGGCGGACATCCAGCGCCTGGTCGGCTGCGTACCTAAGCCGATGTGGCAAAAGTCACGTCGGAAACAGGGTGGCCGGGCGTTAAACAAGACTGTCGATACTCGGTGGCTGCCGGGTATGCCATGGTCCGGTCGCTTTAGAACAGATTCTGGAGATAAAGCGATGAGACGAAAGCTCAAATTGTGGCTAGCGGGTGGGGCAAGCCTATTCGCTGTTCCACTGGCCATTTTGGCGACACAACAAATGGCGCCAGCCGCGGATCACTTGGATCCTGCAGTCCGCACCGACCCAGCCATGGACACCACCCCCGACCGGGCGGCCGACATCGCCGACGTTTATGCCTGGCACACCGCAACCTCGGTGATCGTTGCGCTCACCTTTGCCGGTCCCCAGCCGACGACGTCACCCGGCACGTATGATCGGGATGTGCTTTACACGGTCAACATCTCCAACGGCACAAACAAGGCAGTCTCGACGTTCCCGATCAGAATTCGGTTTGGCCAAGACAGCGCCACGGGTCCGAACCAGTTTGGCGTTCAGGTCACGGGCCTGCCAGGCGTCACCGGCGGCACGATCAGCGGTCCTGTAGAAACCAACCTCATACGCGATGGCGTGATGGTGCGCGCCGGCCTGTTTGACGACCCGTTCTTTTTCGATCTTCAGGGTTTCCGTACCACGGTAAGCACGGGAACGCTGAACTTTGACAGAACGCGCAACTTTTTTGCGGGTCAGAACCTGACCGCTGTCGTCATCGAAATTCCCAGAAGTCGCATTCAGAACGGCACTAACCCCATTGGCGTTTGGGCCACCTCAGCTCGGTTTGGAGGGCAGCTGTAATGTTTAACGCAAACCGCCTTTTGGGCTCCGCAGCCGCATTGTCGCTCGTTGCAACGCTGGGAGCGTGCGGCAGCAGCAACCCTGTTTCGCCGATCGCAATTGCGCCGGCGCCAACACCGACGCCGACACCAACACCAACACCAACACCGACGCCGACGCCGACACCAACACCAACGCCAACGCCAACACCAGCGTCGTTCAACGTCACGCCGTGCCTGACGCAACGGATTCCCGGCACAACACGCACGGTCGCGGATCTCGTGATCCCTGACACGCTAACGCTGGATCTGGCAGGAACGTCGGGCTTCCCGAATGGCCGACTCCTTACTGATCCGGTCATCGACGTCACGTTGAACGTGTTGTTCTTGAACTTGGCGGTGAACGGTCCGGGAACGCTTGCGGGCGTGCCGGTTAACCCGTCTGCAAACGACTTGCCGTTCCGGTCGAGTTTCCCATATCTCGCCTCTGCGCAGGGTTCTCCCCCGGTTGCAGGCACTGCGGGGACCAACTTCAACTTCCGGTCCGACGCAGATAGCGCCTATGTCCGGGTCGACCGGATGGGGATGCCAGCAGTCGCGACAGCGCTTATCGGAACATCACGCAAGCTGGCGTATAATGACGCCAATCCGTCGGACGATGCGGCAAGCACCTTCGTTCCCGATCTGTCCGGCCAGCTTACCGGGCTGACCAACGCACTGGCAGACGACTTTACCAGGCTGGGCCTCAGGCTCTGCGCAACACCTAACTAAAGACAGCGGCTTTGGTCGGGCAGGCGCGGTTGATTTTGACCGCGCCTGCCCTTTTTTTGATAACGAGCGATGAACATGACCACGACCCGAACTCGCTTGCACTTTCGTTTCTGGGCACTGCCGATTTATGTGATTGCCGCTGGCTTGATCGTTGCCGGCCTGTCGTCGATGTGGGGTCAGGCAACGACCCGGCAAGCAACCCCTCTGCCGCTCAATACATTGCGCCTAAGCTATGGACCGTCATCCTATAGTGCCGCGATGGCCCTGGCCAACAGCGCCGTTGCGCTGGGGGAAGAACGAGTGGCGCGCCGCGGGCAAGATTGGATCAATCAGGAAAGCTATGCCAGAGCGCTTATCGGCCGGGCGCGGCTCAACCTGTCATTCGATGACTTGGCAGCCGCAGACTCGGCACTGGCCAAGGGGAAGGCGCAAGCAATTGCCGGAAGCGGCCCAATGCTTACCGCTGCCGTCCATAATTTCACGCTGCATCGCCTTGCACCCATTGAGGCCGACTTGGCGGTTGTCGACAATGCAGCAGTCCCTGCAGATCCGGGCGACCGGGCAGAAGTAATCGCGCTGCGTGGCGACATTGCGTTCTACCGTGGCAACTACGCCAAGGCGATTAGCTATTATAAGGAATCGGCGCGGGTCTGGTTCAGCCCAGGCACGCTGTTCAGAATAGCACTTTGGGAAAAAAAGGGCGGCCACTTCGACGCGGCATTGGCAAGCTTTGCGAAGGCAGCGACCATCAACGCCGAGCGCACACCGCAATTCATGGCCAATATTTACTTGCAGATCGGCACCGTTGAGCTGGAACGCGGCAATTGGCCGGTCGCTGAGCAATGGTTCCAAAAGGCCGATCGGGCATTTCCGGGGAACTGGCTGATCCAGGCGCATGTGGTGCAAATGTGGGCGTTACGCGGCGACCTGGCGCAGGCTGCAAGGGGATATCAGCAGATTATCAGGCGATCGCCGCAGCCCGACGTTATGGACGCGTTGGCGGCGCTGTACCGGGTGCAGGGCAATGCCGTGGCCAGCCGCCAATGGGCCGATCGTGCAGGGTCGATTTGGTCGGCAAGGGTGCGCCAGTTGCCCGAGGCTGCCTATGCGCATGCGCTGGAGCATGAACTTGTGTTGGGAGACGCGGCTCAAGCATTGGCGCTGGCCCGCAAGAACATGGCGGCACGCCCTTTTGGCGATTCAGCGACGCTGCTTAGCTGGGCATTGCTTGCAAATAATCGCCCTGGCGAGGCGCGCGATGTGCTGGAAGCGCTTAACCAGACGCATTGGCAAACCGCGCAGCAATATGTCGCGCTGTCACAGGCTTATGCGATGCTCGGCGACAGCAGCCGCAGCGATGCCGCTCGCGAGGCTGCGCTGAAGATCAATCTCCGCGCGGTCGATCCTGCAGCGCCGCTGATCTGGTTCGGCCAT
Organism: Sphingomonas sp.; assembly: GCA_046155125.1. Lineage (GTDB taxonomy): Bacteria > Pseudomonadota > Alphaproteobacteria > Sphingomonadales > Sphingomonadaceae > Sphingomonas. Next base: position 16,543 of record JBJXEC010000055.1, read on the forward strand.
CATTGATGCAGTTGCTGCGGTTTCTGCTCGTTCTGGCGGCGCTCCTGTTTACCACCGGGCAAGCGCAAGCCCATCTGACGCCAAATTCCGAAGTCAACATTGACTTTGGCCAGCGTGAGGCAGTTGCTGACATCATTATTCCTCAAGGCGAATATGCCTTTGCGACTGGCAACCCCGTGAACAACACGCCTGCGTCGCTGGCGATCGCAAAATCATATCTGATGCGGCACATTTCGGTGGCGACACCGAAAGGCCGCGGCTGGACGATGGTGATCGATCAGATCGAGTTCGCCCAAATCGCCGGCCCGCCCGATCTCCATGCGATCATTCGGCTGCTCCCGCCCGCCGGGTCGCAGTCGCGGCGCCTGACCATTGACTGGCACGCCGTTATTGACACGGTGCCCAACCATTTCGTGCTGTTCGTTGCGCGCAGCGATTTCTCGTCGGGCAGGCTCGCCGCCGACAGACAAGTGCTAGGCGCGCTGCAGGGAGATCGTCACCGGCTAATAATTGACCGCGGCACGGCAAATAACTTCGGCGGGTTCCTTGCAGCTATCGCGCTGGGGATGCGCCACATCGCAGAGGGCCACGATCATCTCTTGTTCCTGGTGGCGCTGCTCCTGCCGGCCCCCCTTCTGGCCGCAGGCGGCATGTGGCGGGGCAGACGGCCCGTGCGCGCGGCACTATGGCAACTGACAAAGATTGTGAGCGCGTTCACTGTCGGGCACAGCCTGACCTTGATTGGCGCAGCGCTGCTCAACTGGCAGTTGCCAGCCAAGCCAGTTGAAATCGGGATTGCATTGTCCATCCTGGTGTCGGCAATGCACGCCTGGCGTCCAATCTTTTCTGGACGCGAGCCGATCGTCGCGGCCGGATTTGGCCTGGTGCACGGGCTGGCGTTTGCAACGGTTGTTGCCAGATTTGGCCTTGGCATTCAGGAGAAAGCAATGTCGATCCTGGGCTTCAATCTGGGGATTGAGGTTGTCCAGCTGCTCGTCGTTGTCTCCGTTATGCCATCACTGCTGATGCTCGCGCGTACCCGCCTCTACTCGTTTTTTCGCAGCTTTTGTGCGGTACTAGCAGGCGTGGCAGCAATGGCGTGGGGTGTCGAGCGCGTGTCTGAGCGGGCCAATCCAGTGGCCAGCGGCGTTGATCTTGTGCTCGGAAATGCGGGTTATATTGTTGTGGTGCTGACCATTTTGGCCGCCTTCATGGTGTTGTTGCCAAGAGTTCGCATGGCGCAGCGGCGCGGCGCGTAAGTAACGTTGCCGAGTTATACTGTTTTGGTGCTGCGCGCCAATAGTCGTCGGGTGTTGACAACGGCGATGGCCCGCCATTGTTTGGCTGAAGCGCTCACCGAAGATGTGGGCGAACCAGGCCGTTTCCATGCGGCATCCGCGGGTCGTCATGCTGGCGCCTGG
>JBJXEC010000056.1:0-7668 GCA_046155125.1 Sphingomonas sp.
ACTGAGCGACTGAGCATTATCGCTGTCGATTGCTACTTTGGCGATTGCTACTTTGGCCATTGCTCGCGTGGCAGTTGCCGCCGCGCCGCGGGCCCAAACCGGCGCCGCCTTAACCGGCTTGCGCGTCATTAGATATGTTGTATCATCACTTGGCCGGGCAAAGACCCGGCATGAAATGGAGACGATGCAGAGGAGCAGGTACGATGTATGCAGATCGCAACGACCGAGCCCAAGTTAACCCGACCAGCCTTGCCATCGCGGTAGCCCTAAACGGCGGCGTGCTGGCAGCGCTGCTGCTGGCGGCGCCCAGCCTTTTGCCGGACAGCCCGGTAAAGCCCTTGATCGCCGAGAACATCCCGCTGCCGCCCCCGCCGCCGCCCCATGATCCGCCGCGCGCAAAACCGGCTGAACAGCACCGCGCGCCAACCCCGCAACCGCCTGTCCCGCTGGTCAAGCCACTACAGGACCCGCCAACCGGCGTCGCCGTCGATCCCGTCCCGCCCATTGGCGGCACGGCGGACGAGGGGGCGTCGGGTACAGGATCGGGCACCGGGTCCGGCACGGGCACGCCCATCGACCCGCCCCTGCCGCCGCCTGCGATCATCGAGCCAAGCCTTGATGACCGGTACGCCGCCGGTTTCCAGCCGGATTACCCCGCCGACGAACGCCGCGCCGGGCGCGAGGGCCGGGTCCTGGTGCGGGTACTGGTCGGCGTGACCGGCAAGGTGCTGGCGGTGGAGCGAGTGAGCGCAACGAGCGACTCCTTTTTTGCCGCGGCCATGCGCAGTGCGCTCATGCGGTGGCGCTTTCATCCGGCAACGCGCGGCGGCATTCCGGTCGAGCGGTGGAAGCGGGTGGGCGTGTCGTTCCGGTTGCAGGACGCGTAGCCGAGATGGCCGTTGCGCCCAGAGCAGGTGCGGGGCCGCGGCCGGGGGCTAGCGTGCGGCGGGCATCCGCCGTATCTTTGCCGTCCATGTCGTATCTTGCTCGCTTCTCCCCGTTCCGCGCGATCCGCGATTTGCGGTTGTTCCTGAGCTATCGTCAGCCGCATCAGCTGCTGTTCCTGGCGCTCGCAATCGTCCTCACCACAGCGATCATCGCTGGATTCATTCATGATTCCTACGAGGAGCGGCCCTACAAGCGCGACATCGTCTATGTGCAGCAATGGCCTGCCGACCGGAGCGACGCGCAAATCGTCGCGCAGCAAAAGATCGATTCGGTGGAGCGGCACAAACAGATTGCCGAGCTGCAAAAGAGGCAGGCCGCGCGGCAGGCCGAGTTTAAGAAGATCGACGACAAACTGAAAGCATGGGGGCTCTGACCGGACCTCAACTCAGCGACTCGCAGGCGATGGGCGCTGCCCTTGCGCTTGGCGAGCGGGGTCGTGGGCAAACTGCGCCCAATCCGTGCGTCGGGTGCATCATCGTCAATGACGGGCGCGTGGTCGGGCGCGGCTGGACACAGCCCGGCGGCCGCCCGCATGCCGAGGCGATGGCAGTGGCCCAGGCGGGCGATGCCGCGCGCGGCGCCACTGCCTATGTCACGCTTGAGCCGTGCTCGGTGCGCGGCGGGCGCGGGCCGGCCTGCGCCGATGTGCTGATCGGCGCTGGCGTCGCGCGCGTGGTGGCGGCGATGCAGGATCCGTTTCACAAGGTCGACGGCCAGGGCTTTGCGCTGCTTGACGCGGCGGGCGTTGCGGTTGAGGTTGGCTTGCGCCGCGCCGATGCCGAGCGCGCGATGCGCGGTTTCCTTACGCGACAGCGGCTGGGGCGACCGGCAGTGACGCTCAAACTTGCGCTGTCGCTCGATGGCTGCATCGCGACCCGCACGGACGAAAGCCAGTGGATCACGGGGGCCGCCGCGCGCGCGCACACGCATCTTGAGCGCAGCCGCCACGATGCCATTCTGGTCGGGCGCGCGACGCTGCTCGCCGATGCGCCCCGCCTCGACGTGCGGCTGCAGGGGCTGGAGGCACGCGCGCCCCGCCGGTTGGTGCTGACGCACGGCGCCGCGCCTGACGGCTGGACTGCGATCGCGGCGCCACCCGCTATCGCGGCGCTGGAGGCCGTGAACGAGGTAATGGTCGAGGGCGGCGCGGCGGCGGCGGCGGCGTTTGTGCGGGCCGGGCTGGTCGACCGGCTGCTGCTGTACCGCGCGCCCGTCCTGATCGGCGGCGGCAAACCAGGGCTTGGCGATATCGGCCTGGAGCGGCTCGCCGACGCGCATGGCCGCTGGCAATTGGTTGATGCACGAACGCTTGGCAGCGACCGGCTCGAGGTTTACGAAGCGGGGCAGGGGTAAGCGCATGTTCACGGGCATCATCACCGATATTGGCACCATCGAGCGGGTCGACGATGCCGGCGACATCCGCATCGTCGTGCGCACGGGCTTCGACACCACAACCCTTGACCTTGGCGCCTCGGTTGCCTGCTCGGGCGTATGCCTAACCGTCATCGACAAGGGCCATGACGCAGGCGGCGACTGGTTTGCCGCCGATGTGTCGCACGAAACGATCAGCCGGTCCGCGCAAGACCAGTGGTCCGCCGGCCGCAGCCTGAACCTCGAACGCGCGATGAAGCTCGGCGATGAGCTGGGCGGGCACATCGTGACGGGCCATGTCGATGGCTTTGGCGAGGTCGTTGGCGTCTGCGCGGAGGGCGATTCAAAACGCATCGACATCAGCGTGAGCGATGTGCTGGCCCCGTTCCTCGCCGCCAAGGGCTCAGTGACGGTCGACGGCGTGTCGCTGACTGTAAACCAGGTGACCGATCACGGATCGGGCGCGCATTTCTGCGTCAACATCATTCCGCACACGCAATCGGTGACCACACTCGGCGCGCTGCAACAAGGGCAGGCGGTCAACATCGAAATCGACGTGCTGGCGCGCTATCTTGCGCGGATGGAGCAGCAGCGGCAATGGGTGGCGGCGCGCGAATAGCCAGCACAATGTGATTTTCTGTGTTGACAATCACATTGTAGTGTGGTATTTATCCTCCATGAGCACAGATCTTATCAGCCGCGTTCGCGGTCTCGTCACGCTGGGCGGCATGTCCCGGTCCGGCCTTGCCCGCGCCGCCGGCCTCCACGCCAACACGTTGCGCGACCTCGAATCGCCTGACTGGAACCCGACGGCGGACACGCTGCGCAAGCTGGAGACCTTCTTGTTCTCCAGCGACGAGACGCCAGCTTTGGTGCCGATCGAGGAAATTGTCGACGAGGCGCGCAACGGCCGCATGTTCATTCTGGTCGATGATGAGGACCGCGAAAATGAGGGCGATCTCATCATTCCAGCGCAAATGGCGACGCCCGACGCCATTAACTTCATGGCGACGCACGGCCGCGGGCTAATTTGCCTGGCGCTCAACAAGGCGCGAGTCGATCAGCTTGGGCTCGACCTAATGAGCCGCCACAATGGTACGCGGCATGAAACCGCGTTCACCGTGTCGATCGAAGCGCGCGACGGTGTCACGACCGGCATTTCGGCGGCAGACCGCGCGCGCACCGTGGCGGTCGCCATAGATGCGTCCAAAGGCAAGGATGAGATTGTAACGCCGGGCCATGTGTTTCCGCTGGTCGCGCGCGAAGGCGGCGTGCTGGTGCGGGCCGGCCACACCGAGGCCGCGGTCGATGTGTCGCGGCTGGCCGGGCTCAACCCGTCAGGCGTGATCTGCGAGATCATGAACGAGGACGGTTCAATGGCCCGGCTCGATGATCTGGTCGGGTTCGCGCGTATGCACAAACTCAAGATCGGCACCATCCGCGACCTGATCGCCTATCGCCGCCGCCACGACCATCTCGTCGAAAAACGCGCGGAAATGGTGTTCCACAGCAAATGGGGTGGCGACTGGCGCGCGATGACCTTTTTCAACAAGGCCACCGGCGATGAACAGATCGCGCTGGTCAAGGGCCATATCGATCCGGCCCGGCCAACGCTGGTGCGGATGCACACCATGTCGATGTTCGTCGACGTGTTTGGGGAGGATAACCAGCGCGCCGGGCTCCTTTCGCGCTCAATGGAGCTGATTGCGGCGGAAGGGGCCGGCGTCATCGTCGTCATCAACCGGCCCATGAAGGATCTTGTCACCCGCTTCATGAAGCTGCGCGCCGAGGGCAAGAGCGCAGGCGCGCCAGAAGTTGAGGAACTGCGTGATTACGGCGTTGGCGCGCAGATTCTGGCGGAGCTGGGCGTGGCCGACATGGTGCTGTTGACGAACACGCACCACACACTGGTGGGCCTTGACGGCTATGGCCTGAGCATCGTTGGCGAACGGCCAATACCGGGCACGGGCGGCGAGTGATCCGCGCGGCCGGCGGCGGGGCGGCGGCGCCCAAATATGCGCATGTCGAGCGCGAGCGGCGCTGGCTGGTTGACCCGGCCCGGCGGCCCGCGCTTGCCGGACTGCCGCCGGTGCTCATCGACGATCGTTATTTCACCGGCACGCGCCTGCGGCTGCGGCGGATGACGGACGCGTCTGGCGCTTGCGCGCTTAAGCTGACCAAGAAATATGACGCGGCCGATCCGCTCGCGCGGCCCATCGTCACGGCCTATCTCACCGAGGCCGAATATGCCGTGTTCGCCGCGCTGCCGGCAGCGATATTGGTCAAGCGCCGCTATGCGCTCGTCGATAGCGGTGTCCGCTTCAGCCTCGATGTGTTTGGCGGCGGCCTTGCGCCGCTTGAACTTTGCGAAATCGAATGGGCCGATGATGCCGGTCTTAGGGCTTTGCAGCCGCCGGACTGGGCGGTACGAGAGGTAAGCAGCGATCCGCGCTATCAAGGTAGTGCGCTCGCGATGAACGGCGCGCCGCAGGAGCGATAATGGCCAAGATTCTGATCGTCGAAGCGCGCTTCTATGACCATCTGAACGACTTGCTGCTGGCCGGTGCACGCGCGGCTATCGAGGCGGCAGGCCATGCGCACGAAACCATCACCGTGCCCGGCGCGCTTGAAATTCCCGGTGCGATTGCTCTCGCGAGTGAAACCGGCGCTTATGACGGCTATGTCGGGATTGGCGTCGTCATTCGCGGCGAGACCTATCATTTCGAGATTGTGGCGGGCGAGAGTGCGCGCGGGCTGATGGCGCTCTCAATGGATGGCCTGGCGATTGGCAATGGCATCCTCACCACCGAAAACGAAGCTCAGGCGCTGACACGTGCCCGACCCGATGAAAAGGACAAGGGCGGTGAAGCGGCCAAGGCCGCGCTTGCCATGCTGGCGCTGAAGGCGCGCTTCGCCTGACGCCATGACGGACGCGCCCCAATCCCGTTACAAGGTCGTCGAACGCGACCGGCGGCTGGTGGTGATCGATCGCTGGGCGGATTCATCTTCACCAATGGATCAAGGCACAAGCGAATGGCCCGCCGCCGAACCCGGATGGCAAGCCCCGATAGCGCTCAACAAAACCTCTTTTGACGGACGCAGCACGCTCAACACGCTGGCGCTATATGACAATAATGGCCCACGCGCGATTGCGCTCGATGCCAACAGTGCCGCCTTGGTCAATGGCGTCAAACTTGCCCTTGCAATGGCCGTGCTGACGGTCATCGTTCTCGCCGTTACCTATCCGGCGACGCTCCTTATTGTGCCGGTCGCGCTGAACAAGGCCGTGCGGACGCCCATCCGCAAGCGCATCACCGCCTGGCTCGACGGGGTTGCTGCCGCTTCTGAATGAAGGACGTCGACACATGACAGGCCCGATCCTCTTTACCGAACGGCTCATCCTGCGGCCGCCCACCGCCAATGATTTTGAGGCATGGGCCGCCTTCCATGCTGACGAGCAGACAATGCGCTTTCTGGGCGGGGTGCAGCCGCGTTCCGTCGCGTGGCGCAGCCTGTGCAGCATGACGGGCGCGTGGAGCATCCGCGGCTACTCAATGTTCTCGGCCATTAACCGGGCGACGGGGCAATGGATGGGCCGCATCGGCCCGCATTATCCCGATGGCTGGCCGGGCCGCGAAGTCGGCTGGGGCCTCGCGCGCGGCTTTGAGGGCAAGGGCTATGCGCACGAAGCGGCCATCGCCACGATCGACTATGTGTTCGACGTGCTCGGCTGGGACGATGTGATGCACATCATCGACCCTGACAATGCGCCCTCGATTGCGCTGGCGCGCCGACTTGGCTCGACCAATCGCGGACCAACGCAGATGCCGGCGCCGTTCGAGACGAGCAAATGCGACGACTGGGGACAAAGCGCCGCTGCGTGGCGGGCGCGGGGGCGCGGCTAGACGCTTGGCGGCCGCGCTTACTTATACTAATGTAAGTAACGACTGATCCGCCGGAGCCCGCCCGATGCCCTATGCCCATACGATGAAGGCCAATCCGCATTGGCTGCCGCGAATTCCCAAATCCGCGCTGCGCCAACTGCCCGGGGAAGATGGCCTGCCGGTGGTCGGCAACACGCTCAGGATGCTTAAGGACCCGGTCGGCTTCGGCAGAAAGATGGTCGACAGATACGGGCTGGTGTTCCGCAACCACGCCTTTGGCAACCCGCAGGTGAACTTGATCGGGCCCGACGCAAACGAACTCGTGCTGTTTGACCGCGACCATATTTTCTCGTCCGAACAAGGCTGGGGCCCGCTGCTCAACCTGCTGTTTCCGCGCGGGCTGATGCTGATGGATTTCGACAAGCACCGGGCCGACCGGCGCGCGCTGTCGGTCGCGTTCAAGCCCGAGCCGATGCGGCACTATGCCGAAAGCCTCAACACCGGCATCGCGCGGCAAGTGGCGACCTGGGGCAACAAGCCCCTCAATTTTTACAGCGCCGTGAAGGCGCTGACGCTCGATCTTGCCGCCGACAGTTTTCTCGGCATGCCGCTTGGGCCAGAGGCAACGCGCGTCAACCAGGCCTTTGTCGATGAGGTGCAGGCAACGGTGGGTGCCATCCGTGTGCCGCTGCCGGGTTCCAAAATGGCCAAGGGCACCAGGGCGCGCGCCTATCTGGTTGATCTGTTCAAGCGCGAGATCCCCAAGCGGCGCGTGGAAGGCCATGCGGGCCAGGATTTTTTCTCGCAATTCTGCCGCGCGACCGATGACGACGGCAAACTCCTGTCTGACGACGCGATTGTCGACCACATGAACTTCCTGATGATGGCGGCACACGACACCATCACCTCATCCGCGACATCGCTCGTCATGATGCTGGGCCGCAACCCCGAATGGCAGGAGAAGCTGCGCGCCGAAATTGGCGAACTGGGGCTGAACGATGCCGATGGCCTGGCCTATTCGCAGCTCGACCGGCTCGAGCTGACCGATTATGCCTTCAAGGAAGCGCTGCGGATGATTCCGCCAGTGCCCTCCATTCCGCGCCGCGCCCTGAAGGCGTTTGAATTCCGCGGCTACAAGATTCCCGCCGGCGCCTATGTGAACATCTCGATCGGCTTTACCCACAAAATGCCGCAGCTGTGGCCAAACCCAGATGTTTTCGATCCCATGCGCTTTACACCCGAAGCCTCAAAAGGCCGCCACAAATATGCGTGGACGCCGTTTGGCGGTGGCGCGCATATGTGCCTGGGGCTGCATTTTGCGACCATGCAAATGCGCATCCTGATGGTACAGCTGCTTCGCCGCTACCGGATCGAGCTTGCGCCCGGCAGCGGCGATGCGTGGCAGGCCTGGCCAATCCCTCAGCCCAAGGATGGCCTGCCGCTGACCTTTGTGCCGCTCTGACCG
>JBJXEC010000057.1:0-4104 GCA_046155125.1 Sphingomonas sp.
ACGGGCATCCGGTTGCCAACCAGCGCGTCTCGTTCCTGTGGCGGATCACGATCGACCGGCTCGGCGCCGTACCAAATTGAGGCCTTGGCCGGGATGTGGGTTGCCGCCAATGGCGCGGACGCGCGCAATCTGATAGCGCGCTTGGTGATGACCATTTCCGCCGCCGCATCCGCCCGCGAAATTCTGGTGCGACTGCACGACGTCATGGCCGCGCGCACCACCGCGCAGGCCAAGCTCACTCATGTCGTCCAGATTATCGGCGAGGCGCTGAACAGCGAGGTCTGCTCGATATATCTGCTGCGCGATGGGCTTCTGGAACTCTATGCCACGCGCGGGCTTGATCAGGCGGCGGTTCATGTAACCAAACTGGCGCTGGGCGAGGGACTGGTCGGGACGATTGCCGAAGACATCGAAACACTGAACCTCGACGAAGCCGCCGCCCATCCCGATTTCGCCTTTAAGCCCGAGACGGGCGAAGAACGCTTCCACAGCTTTGCCGGTGTGCCGATCATCCGGCTGGAGCGTTCGGTTGGCGTGCTGTGCGTGCAGCATGTCGAACCGCGCCGCTATGACGATGTTGAGATCGAGGCGCTGCAAACGGTGGCCATGGTGCTGTCGGAGCTGATTTCGAACGCCGAGCTGGTCGACGCGACCGGCGGCACGAGCACCCGCCCGCAATCAACGGCGCCAGCGCGAATAACCGGCCTGAAGCTCGTTGACGGCATGGCACGCGGTGTCGCGGTCTATCACCAGCCGCGCATAACCATCGAACACACGGTCGCGGAAGATTCAGAAGCAGAGCGGCACCGCGTCTATGGCGCGTTTGACAAGATGCGCGAGCAGATCGAACGGATGGCGGCACAGGCCGAATTCGGCGTGGGCGGCGAGCATGAGGAAGTGCTCGAGACCTACAAGATGTTCGCTTATGACGAAGGCTGGAGCCGCCGCATCAACGAGGCGATCGATTCCGGGCTGACCGCAGAGGCCGCCATCGAGCGCGTGCAGCAACGCACCCGGATGCGCATGCGCCAGATCGACGACCCGCTGCTCGCCGAGCGGATGCACGATCTCGAGGACTTGTCCAATCGCCTGTTGCGGATCGTCTCGGGGCAAATGGGCACGGCCGCACAAATGGGCTTGCGGCAGGACACCATTCTGGTTGCCCGCAACCTGGGGCCCGCCGAGCTGCTTGAATATGACCGCCGCCGCCTGAAAGGCGTGGTGCTGGAGGAAGGGTCGCTGACGGCGCACGTGACCATCGTCGCCCGCGCAATGGGCGTTCCGGTCCTTGGCCGCGTGAAAGATGTGCGTCAGCTGATTGGTGAAGGCGATCTGCTGCTGCTCGACGTAACGGCGGGCAATGTGTTCATCCGCCCCACAGCGACGATGGAAGAGAGCTTCGACGGCAAGCTCCATCTCAGCCAAAAGCGGCGGGCAAGCTTTGCGGCTCTCAAGAACCAGCCGCCGGTGACGCGCGATGGCACGCGGCTGACGCTGATGGTCAATGCTGGCTTGCGGGACGATGTGGCCGCACTTGATCTCACCGGCGCCGACGGGATTGGCCTGTTCCGCACCGAATTCCAGTTTCTGGTCTCCGCAACGCTCCCGCAGCGCGAGCGCCAGCTGCGGCTATACCGCGATGTGATGGACGCAGCGGGCGACCGGCCCGTCATCTTCCGCACGGTCGATATTGGCGGTGACAAGGCGCTCCCGTACCTGAAGGGCAATGTCGCCGATGAGGAAAATCCGGCGATGGGCTGGCGCGCGCTGCGGCTGGCGCTTGAGCGCCAGGGGCTGATGAAGGCGCAGGCCCGCACGTTGATTGAGGCGGCGGGCGGGCGCACGCTCAACGTAATGTTCCCGATGGTGTCGGAACCGTGGGAGTTTGAAGAAGCGCACGCGCTTTTTGAGGCGCAACGCGTCTGGCTTGCGACCCGCAACCGCAAGCCGCCGACCGCGATCCGCTATGGCGCCATGCTTGAAGTGCCCGCCCTTGCCGAAATGCTCGATCTGCTGCTGCCGCGGCTCGATTTTCTGTCGATTGGCACCAATGACCTGACGCAATTCCTCTTCGCGGCCGATCGCGCCAACCCCAAGCTTGCCGAGCGCTATGACTGGCTAAGCCCGTCGATCCTTCGGTTCATTGCCCGCGTCGTGCCGCAGACGACGGCGGCCAGGGTGGACCTTGCGGTGTGCGGCGAAATGGGGGGGCGCGCGCTGGAGGCGATGGCGCTTATCGGCCTTGGCATCGAGCGCCTGTCGATCACGCCGGCGGCCGTTGGTCCCATCAAGGCGATGATCCGCTCGCTGGACCGCGCCAAGCTGATGCACGATATGGTGCTGCTGCTCGCGATACCCCCACGCGACATGCGCGGCGCGCTTGCCGCTTGGGCGGCGGACAATTCGGTTGAGCTAAGCTGATAGGCCGATGTTTCGCACGCGCTGACGTTGACACCTGCCGACCGCTTTGGGACAAGCGCGCACGACTTTTCCTCCGTTATGGAGCTGATAATGACTGAAGGCGAGAACAGCGGGCAGGAATCGCTGTTCCCAAAGCGCGCCGGTGAACAGCTGGCAGAAGCGCGGGAAGCGATGGGCCTGTCGCTTGCCGAGATTGCGGCCCGCACCCGAATTCCGCTGCGCCATCTGGAGGCCATCGAAACATCGAACTACGCGGCCATGCCATCGCACACTTATGCGATTGGCTTTGCCAAGGCCTATGCGCGGCTGGTCGGCGTTGATGAAGCCATGGTTGGTCGCGACATCCGTGAGAATGCCATTCAGCCACCACGGCCGACTGCGTCGTTCGACCAGTTCGACAACAGTAACCCTGCCCGCCTGCCGCCACGCGGGCTAGGCATCATCGTCGCGGTGGTCGCGGTGTTGTTGCTCGTTGGCATCGCGGTGGTTTATGGCACGAACTGGTTTGGGACCGATCAGGTGGCAGGGCCAGTGGTCGCGAGCGCCGTCCTCCCCGACGCCGCTCGTGAAGACCAGGCACCCGACGCCAGCGGCGCAGCGCCGCCGGTAACCGGGAGTGGCCAGGTATCGCTAATCGCCACCGACGTCGTGTGGCTGCGCATCTATGATGCAACGCGCAAATCGATCCATGAAGGCGAATTGAAAGCGGGCGAGCGGTATGACGTGCCAGCCGACATCGCGCATCCGCTCATTAACATCGGTCGACCGGACAAAGTACAGATCACCGTGAATGGCTCGGCCGTGCCACCGCTTGGCGACGGCAAGCGCGCGCTGAAAGATGTCGAGATCAGCGCGGCTGCTTTGCTCGCGCGGACCATGCCTTCGGTTGCGCCCCCCATCGCCCCATCTGCGGCGCCATAGGGGCTGGCGGCGGGCAGCGCGCTCGGGCTATGACTGGCGCAGAGCATAAAAAGGGTGTCCGATGCGTAAACTCATGATCGCCGCAATGCTGGCAGGCACGACAGCGCTGGTGCCAATGGTTACACAGGCCCAGACCGCCATTGACGGCCGGGTTGACCGGCTTGAGCGCGAAATGCGCGCGGTGCAGCGCAAGGTGTTTCCAGGCGGCAATAGCCAGTTGTTCACCCCCGAAGTCACCGCACCCGCCACCACCGGGCCGCAGGCGGGAACCCCGGCCAGCGCGCCCGATGTCGACATGCTCTCGCGCATCAATGCGCTGGAATCGCAGATGCGCAGCGTCACCGGCCAAGGCGAGCAGGCGCTCCACCGCGTGCAGCTGCTGGAAGAAGCATTTGCGACCTATAAGCGCACGACCGATGCCAGACTCAAGGCGCTTGAGGATGGCGGTGCCACGACCGGCAGCGCCGCGACGACCGGCGGCACGGCTCCGGCGGCGGGCCCCTCTGCTCCGGCATCCGCAGCGCCCAAAAAGCCGGCGGCGGCGGCGTCCAGCGCTGCCAAACCGGTGGCGGCGGACCCGGCTCGCGCGGCCCTTGTGGCTGCGGTCGAAAAGCCCGTCACGACCGACCCTGCTGACGATGGCTATGTCTATGGCTATCGTCTCTGGGCAGCAAAATTCTATCCCGAGGCCGAAGCGCAGTTGAAAAGCGTCGTCGCCAAATACCCGACGCACCGGCGCGCAAGCTGGGCGCAGAACCTGCT
>JBJXEC010000058.1:0-9624 GCA_046155125.1 Sphingomonas sp.
GCCCAGTCAACAAAAATGCAGCCAATGCGCTCACCGGCGCGCCGACGATGCCCAAGGGCGTAACGGATACCGTCCTCGGCTCAGTCGATCTCGGCGCCGAAATAAACGTCGCTGATCGTCAGCTGCGTACCCGTCGCCTTGTCGTTCAGCCGGGCGGCATCGTACCGCTGCACAGCCACAAGGACCGTCCGGCGTTGATCTACACCGTTAGCGGCCAGATCACCGAATATCGCAGCAACTGTGCGGTGCCGATCCTGCACAAGGCTGGCGACATTGCGCGCGAAGCCGATGGGATTTCGCATTACTGGATCAATCGCGGCAAGGTGCCGACGGTGTTGCTGTCGTCAGACGTCCATCACGGCAACTGATCCGATCGATCGGATCGATAGCAAGGAATGGGCTCTGCTGTTAAGGCGGGCGGGGCCCATTCGCTTGCAACGGCCGGTAAACAGCCGTGAATACAAGCAGGCCGGAATCGACAGGTGAAACCAACATGAAGATGCTCGTATTCTACGGATCTTATCGCCGCGACCGTGTCGGCATTCGTTTTGCGAACTATGTCCGACAAGGACTCGCTGATCGCGGCCATGATGCCGAATTGATCGACGCCAAAGTGATCAATCTGCCGATGCTCGATCGGATGTTCAAAGAATATCCGCCAGGCGAGGCGCCCCCGGCGATGACCGATCTGGCGGCGAAGATTCGCGCGGCGGACGGCTTTGTGTTCGTGATCGGCGAATATAACTGGGGCATGCAGCCTGGCCTCAAGAATTTAACCGACCATTTCCTCGAAGAATGGTTCTGGCGACCGGCGGCAATCGTCAGCTATTCACCGGGGCAGGTCGGCGGTGCCCGCGCGGCTATGGCTTGGCATCCGACGCTGTCCGAGATGGGCATGGTCGTCATTTCGAGCACAATCGTGCTCGGCAGTGTCGGCGATGCTCTCGATGCCGACAGCCACCCACAGGGGAAGGGCGGCGAAATGCTCGATCAGCGGTTCCCGCGTTTTGCCGCCGATCTCGAATGGTGGGCCGCTGCGGCAGCACATCAGCGGGTGGCGGACGCCACGCCCTATTAAAAATTTGATGGGTCGCTCGGAAACTTTAATCTCACTCACCCCTTGCCGCGGACGAGGAGCTGACACTCCTTTGGCCCAGACCGTAACATGAACGTGGTTGGCTATGTCCCAGAGAAGTTGCCGTTCCGCGATCGGCCAACCTTGCGCTATCGGTACCAGACTTCGGCAAACGTCTGATTGTCGGCTCCTTCCGAAAGCTGTCGTTCGTCGCCACCGCTGGGAATGGCAGGTAAGTCCCAAGAGTCGCCGATCGGCAGCGAGCAACAACGGCGAAAACGGCGGCAGCTTTCGGTGTCCGCTGAAACCACTTTATCATCGAGAGCAGGGCGAATGTTGCCTATCCGCGCCGGTGGATGGCACAGCGACGAACCCCACCGGCAAGTCGGCACCATCCGGGTGAGAAGTCGCTCCGATTCCTTGGACTTCTCTTGATTCCATTATGCGAACCCAGCCACCCTTCTGGCATGAGGCAAAACCGCTCATCGATCACTTCCCAGATGAGCTCAGCGCGCTCCCAGTCTTTTGCAAAAATGATCGCTTGATCGTCGTCATCGTCGGAGTGCCATGTCATTTGATACACCATCAGGACTCCCCCACCGGCGCGTTGGTGGGCAGGATCGTCCAGCCCTTGTCAGGATCATATCGGCCGACACTGGAGGTTTTGAGGGCCAGCGCCTCCCGCAGTTGCTCGGTGTTGAGACCAGGCCATGATGCGTTACGCTCGGCAACCTCGAACCCGGATAGGTAGTTGTCGTGATGGTTTGCATACTAGGCGGTGAAGATACCCGCCGCTTCATCAAATCCTGTGGCGAAGACAGAAAGTTTGGCGCCGGACGCCTGTGTGATTTCGAAAAGCTTCATGTCTCGCTACCTCGTTGTCGTTGTTGACGAGATAACCTTGCAGCCCTGCGCAGCGGATTGCGGGTGGCTTATGCGGTGGCGCTTGGGTTCGGATTCTTGAAATTCGATTTTCCAGTTAAAGCCAGTGGCCGTCAGGCTGCAATGCGCCCTACATTCGATCGTTGATCATCACCTCGAGCGTATCCGAAACCTGTCGTCCCGCGCCTTGCTTTGACGGCGTTTGATTGCCGCGCGTGGAAGCCAAAAACCTCACGACGCAGAGATAGGGCGTCCAGCGGCGCTGACAATGACGAAATTGGACGGTGGCAACCATTGGGTCGGCGACGGGTGACATCCGCGTCATTCTGGGCTACCGGATCGCGAATGGCACTTTGGCGCGCCTATTTTCTGAAGCATCAACGGCTAGCATTGCTGCTGGTCGCGCTGGCGCTGCTCGCCAAGGCGATCGTGCCGCAGGGCTTCATGGTTATGCCGTCGAACGGCACGATTATGGTCTCGATATGCTCGGGCCAAGGGCCACAAATGGTTGCGCTCGATCTGGGCAAGGGCGCCGCAGATCACGGCGGCGATCATCAGGATGGGAAGAACGCCCATCCGCCTTGCGCCTTTTCCGGTCTCAGTATGGCGGCAGCGCCGGGTGCCGACCTGGTGTTGCTCGGGCTTGCCATCGCCTATGTCCTCACGCTCGGGTTCCTGCCCGTCGTCTCCCGCGCTCAACCTGCGCCCTCTCGTTTGCGGCCGCCGCTACGCGCGCCGCCGGTCTTCGGCTGATCCTGTCCGTCTGATCTGCTGACTCGCCCGCTGCCCATCGTGGCGGCGGTGCGCCGTGACGAGAGATACATTCAATGACTTATCATGTCGTCGCGCGACCCGAGCGGTCGCGTGAGGGCGCGTTCGATCTGCATATGCAGGCGAACCGCTCAACGATGCCGCTGCCGGTTATCCACGTGATGATCGCCGCTGGGGTGGCATTGCTGCTGCTATCCGCCCGCTTCGTGGCGATCGGTGCCTGGCCGGTCGCCATCTTCTCGCTGTTCGACATCGCGCTGCTCACAGGCGCACTGGTCATCTTCCGGCGGCGTCCGCCCCCTGCTGAACAAGTGTCGCTGCGTGGCAATGAACTTGTCTGGCACGGCAGCGATGGCCGCACCGTCACCGTGCCAGCCTTCTGGGCACGGATTGAGACGGTCGAGCGGTCGCCGATCGACTTGACGCTGTGGCTGCGATTTCGCGGCGAGCGGCACCAAGTCGGCAAATGCCTTGCCCTTTATGAGCGCCGGGAAGTGGCCGACGTGCTCGACCGCGCACTGCGTGATGCACGGGGGTGGGCATGACCGCCGCCGCGCCACCGCTCCCGTGGCACATCCGCAAGCTGCGCCAGATCAGGCGATCCGCCTGGCTCGCGATCCTGCTGTTCACGCCCTTCCACATCACGCCCTTGGCGGTCGGACCGGCCACCGCTTCGGCGACTTCGCTTTCAATTCATTCGGAGAATGACCGATGACCTTTGCCCGACACATCCTAGCACTCACCGCCGCGATCATCGCCGCACCGCTTGGGGCGCACGACTTCACTGTCGGCGCTCTCAAGATCGGCCATCCGTGGTCGCGAGAGACTGCCCCCGGCCAGAGCGCTGGCGGCGGTTTCCTGACAATCACCAACAACGGCAAGCAGGCCGACCGCCTGATCTCGGCGGCCTCGCCTGCCGCCGAACAGGTGCAGATCCACACGGTTTCAATGACCGGCGGCGTGATGCGCATGCGCGAACTGCCGGGCGGGCTGGAGATACCAGCGGGCGCAACCGTCACACTCAAGCCCGGCGGCTACCACATCATGCTGGTCGGGCTGAAAGCACCGCTGAAGCAGGGCACGATGGTCCCCGCCGAACTGCGCTTCCAGCGCGCGGGCAAGATCAGCATCCAGTTCAAGGTCGAAGCGATCGGCTATGGCGGTCCAGCGGGTGCTCACCATGCCGGTCACTGAGGCAGGCGGAGTCCTGCGCCTCGTTCGGATCGCGCTGTGGGGGCTGGTCGCGCTTGCGGTTGGCATGGCGGCCTATCTTCTGCTCGAAGCGCGCACAGCAACGCCGTCACAACCCGCGCAAAGCTATGCCAGCGCGATCGGCGGCCCGTTCTTGCTGACCGATCCAGCGGGCAAGCCGGTCAGCAATGAGACGCTAAAGGGAAAGCCCTTCGCGATCTTCTTCGGCTTCACGCGCTGCCCGGATGTCTGTCCGACGACGCTCAACCGGATGGCAGCCCTTCGCAAGGCGCTTGGTGCCGATAGGGACAAATTCAACATCGTCTTCGTCTCTGTCGATCCTGGCCACGATAAACCGGCTGACATCGGCCAATATGTCGCGCTGTTCGGCACGCCGATCATCGGGCTGACCGGCACCGATGCGCAGATCGCGCAAGTCGTGAAGGCCTATCACGTTTTCTACGAAAAGGTGCCCCAGCCGGGCGGCGACTACACGATCGACCACACCGCGACCGTCTTCCTGATGGGGCGAAAGGGCGAGTTCGTGACCACCATCGACCATCAGGAAGCGCAGGACACCGCGCTCGCCAAGCTCAAGCGGCTGATCGCCGCCGGCTGACACCGGAAATCTGACGAAAAAGGAACACAACATGAAATCATCCATTCTGGCCATGACGGCCATGCTCTGCGCACCAATGCCTGCACTCGCCGAAACGGCGGCACCTGACGGCCAGTCAACCGATATCGTCGTCACGGGCACCAAGTCCGGCGACTTTGGCGAGAAATCCGGCATTCCGATCGAACGCCTGCCCCAGTCGGTCCAGATCATCACTTCGGACGAGATCACCAAGCGCGGGGCAACCAGTATCGCCGATATTCTGCGCACCGTGCCCTCCGCCAGCATCGGCAACAGCCGTGTGTCGCGTTACCAAAGCTTCAGCCTCAACGTGCGCGGCTTTCTGCTTGATCAGATGCGCAACGGCATCCGCCAGCGTTATTATGAGGATGTCGATGCATCAGCGCTGTCGAACATCGAGCGGGTTGAGATACTGAAAGGGCCATCGGCGGTGCTCTATGGCCAGTCCGCCGTGGGGGGCATCGCCAGCATCATTACCAAGCAACCGACCGCCGAATGGGCGGGGTCGGCGGCGTTCACCGTCGGCAGCTTTGACCAGCGCGTTGGCACGATCGATGTCGGCGGGCCAATCAGCTCAACACTCGGCATTCGGGTGACGGGTGAAATCGAGCGATCGGGCACGTTCGTCGATTTTCAGGATATCGATCGCGAGAATATCGCGCTGACGCTCAACTGGCAGCCAACGCCGGGAGTCGACGCCCATCTCGTCGCCGAATATGTCGAGCGGCGCACGCTCAGCAATCCGGGCCTGCCGACGGTGGGCACCATTACCAGCAATGGCGTGGCCCCGATCCGGCGCGGCGCCTTTTTGGCCGAACCAGCCTTTTCACCACTATCGGCCAATTCGCCGCTGCTCCAGGCCTGGGTCGCGGTCGATCTTGGAGGCGGCTGGACGATCACCCCGCGCGCGCAATATTCCGAGCTCAACACGCCCTTCACGCAAATCCGCGTGCTCGGGGTCGATGCGGCCAATCCGACGCTGGTCCGTCGCAACGGACGGATCGGATCGGAAGACGATAGCTATACGATCGCGCAGCTCGATCTTACCGGCACCGTGCAGACCGGGGCGATTACCCATAAGCTGCTGGTCGGTTATGAATATGATCGCGAACGCAGCGTGTTCATCCAGTCGAACTTCGTCGCCGTGCCGTCGATCAACGCACTCAACCCGGTCTATCTAAGCGCAGCTCAACAGCCTGCGTTCGCCTTTGCGTTCAACTTCCGCCAGCGGCTCGATGGCCATGCGCTTTATGCGCAGGATCAGGTGGCGGTTGGCGAGCGGCTCGGGCTGGTGCTCGGCGTGCGTCATGCCTGGCTGAGTAATGACGGCTTTTTCAGCAGCGATCCGTCGACCTTTGGCACCCCCGATACCGAGCGGGTCGAACAAACCAGCGTGCAGGCCGGGGCGACATACAAGCTCGGCGGCGGGTTCAGCGCCTTTGGCGGCTATAACAGCGGCTATGATGTCGAGAACAGCTTTGGCGGTGCACCGACAGTGACTGGACAGCGGCTGTCACCCGAAACGTCCGAACAATATGAACTTGGCGCACGGTTCAGCCAGTCCGGTGTGAGACTTAGCGCTGCCGCCTTTGAGATTCGGCGGCGCGATGTGGCGGGCGACGATCCCGACAATCCCGGCTTTTCGCGCAACTTCGGCGCTTTCCGGGTGCGCGGAATTGAGCTGGAGGGCGAAGTGGAGCCGACCAAAAACCTGCGGCTGAGCTTTGGCTATGCCTATCTCGACGGTGTGGTGTCGCGCAGTGCCACGGCAAGCGATGTAGGCGGCCGCATTGTCGATGTGCCGAGCCATTCGGGCAATATTCGCGCCAGCTATGCGGTGCCCGGCACGCCGTTCGACCTTCGCGGCGGCGTCAATTACCAGGGGCCGCGTGCTGCCGCCACAGCCAGTGCCGTGCTGATCCCCGAGGTTATTCTTGCCGATCTGGGAATAGGGGCAACCATCGGCCGGTTCCGCGCCGATCTGACCGCGAACAACCTGTTCGATCGCCGCTATTTTACCAGCACCGGCAATGCCAACGCCGTCTTTCCCGGCGATCCGCGGACCGTGTCGCTCCGCCTCGGCGTGAACTTCTAAGGAGCGCGCGAAAATGGCAACTCTCTCTCCGGCGCACCACCGCGCGATCTGGCGCTGGCATTTTTATGTCGGGTTGTTCGTAGCACCAGTGCTGATCATCCTGGCCGCGACGGGTTCGCTCTATCTTTTCGATCGCGAGATCGAGGGGTGGTGGAACGCCGCCTATGCGCGGGTGGAGCCCGGAGAGCGGGTTGCGCCCCTGCTTGTCCAGGAACGAGCGGTACGTACCGCCTTTCCGAAGGCAGCGATTCGGCAGGTGCGGGTGCCGCACAGCCCAAGCGAAGCCAGCGAATGGGGGATCGGCCTGCCCGATGACAGCGCGCGCAAGGTCTATGTCGATCCCTACCGTGCCCGCGTGACGGGATCGGTCGACCCGGCCTATCAACCGCTCGACATCGCGTGGCGGCTGCATGCCGGATTGATGCTGGAGCCTTGGGGGCGTTATGTCGTGGAACTGGCCGCGTGCTGGACCTTGGCGATGATCATCTCCGGCATCGTTCTGTGGTGGCCAAGGACGTGGCAAATTTCGGGTGTTTTCGTCCCCCGGCTGGATGCGAGGGGGCGACTATTGTGGCGCGATCTGCATGCGGTGCCATCGGTCATCGTCGCGCTGTTCCTGGGCTTTCTGGTGCTGAGTGGGTTGCCCTGGTCGGTGTTTTGGGGCGATCAACTCGCACGGGTTGGCCAGACGATCCCATTCATCGCGCCGTCGCCCAATTTCGGCGCTCCCGCTCCGCAACCGGCGGCGGCTGCGTCAACGCCGGTGCGCATGGTCGGCCCGCATGCGGACCACAAGGCCGAAGCCGGAATTCCCTGGACGATCCGCCACAGCACACCGCCAGCGGGTTCCGGCGCGCGGGCGGTGGGAATCGCCGAAGTTGAAGCGTTGCTGCCTATGCTCGATCAGCAAAGCTGGGGGCCGGGTATCCGCATCTTTTATCCGCGCGGCGCCAATGGGATCTTCATGATCAACTTCCTGCCGGACAAGGCTGAGGGGCAACGCACCATCTATGTCGATCCGGGCAATGGGCGCGTTATCGGCGATGTCGCCTGGGCGGATTACAGCCCGGCGGCAAAGGCCATCGAATGGGGCGTGATGACGCATTTGGGCCGCCAGTTCGGCCTCGCCAATCAGCTCGTCAATCTGGCCTTTTGCCTCGCCATCATCGGTGCGGTGATTGCGGGGCTAACCGCGTGGTGGAAACGCCGCACGCCGGGTACGCTTGGCATCCCGCCCCGGCAAGCTGGTGACCGACTGCCATTGCCGCTCATCGCCACTGGCCTTGTCCTTGCCCTGCTGTTCCCATTGGTCGGCGCCTCTTTGGTCGCCGTCGGAGCGATCGCGCTGATGCAGCGAGGGCTGACGAGGGGCGCGGCCCGTTGAGCAACCGGGCGCTGGCTCGGTTGGGTGTGCAGCGCTTTGCGTCTACAAAACCGGGGAACTGCCTCGGAAGCAAAGGAGAAAGACCATGACGATCGATCGACGAATGCTGCTGGGCGGTATGGCCGGCGCCGCGGCGCTCGGGCCATTCCTGGCGCTTGAGAAGGCCATGGCAGCACAAGCGGCAAGCGCCGCGCCGCGCGCCAACTCCAGCGTCGAGGAGCAAAAGGCGATGGCTGCCCGGCATATGGGGGCAATGGAGAAGGTTCTGGGGCCGGGGCTGTGGGGCAAGGAAGAAGTGGCGATGCTGCTCTACCCCGGCTTCACCGCGCTCGATCTGGTTGGGCCGCATTATTTCTTCGCCTGCATGTTCGGCGCAAAGGTGCATCTGGTGACGACGGGAACGCCCAACGCGGCGGTGCCTTCCGACCTAGGTCTGGCGATCCAGCCGACGACGACTATGAAGGATTGCCCGAAGGATCTCGACATCATCTTCGTCCCCGGCGGCACCGACGGCACGATGAAGGTCATGAAAGATCCCGTCGCGATCGCCTGGCTTCAGGACCGCGCATTGCGCGCAAAACACATCACCAGCGTGTGCACGGGCTCAATGATCCTCGGCAAGGCGGGGCTACTCAAAGGCAAGCGCGCGACATCACACTGGGCCGCGCGTGGCGCGCTGCCAGATTTCGGGGCAATCCCGGTCGATGCCCGCGTCGTCACCGACGGCAAGGTTACAACCGGCGCAGGGGTGTCGGCGGGACTGGACTTCGGGATCGCGCTCGTCGCGGCGCTGCGGGGTAAGGCTTATGCAGAGGCGCTGATGCTCCAGGCCGAATATCACCCCGAGCCTCCATTTCCCGGCGGCACGATGGCAACCACATCGCCAGCGGTCAGCGGGATGATGGGCGAAATGTTCGCGCCGCTGGAAGGCAGGTTCAGAGCTATTGCACGGCAAGCGATCTAGGTCGCAAAACAGGAGCTGTTTAAACTGTTTTTGCTCAAAGCTGGCGGTCTCCAATCGGCCATCATTGCCTGTCCCGGGACTTGCCGGAGCCGAATGCGCAAATGGCAGCTTTCGCAGGAAGCTGTCATTCACCAGTTTATGCGCAAACGACGGCAAGTCCGAAACATCGCCATTCGGAATGGCGCAAAAACGGCGAAATCACCGGCAGCTTTCGGTGTCCGCTGAAACCACTTTATCGTCGAGCGCGGGGCGAATGTTGCCTATCCAAGCCCGGTGGATGGCACAGTGAGCTGCACCCGGTTTCGTGGACACCAAGATAAGGTGCTTTTGGAACCGGAGGGTGATGATGCAACGACGGAAGTTCAGCCGGGAGTTCAAGTTCGAGGCGGTGAAGCTGGTGTTGGAGCGGGGCGTTTCAGCAGCACAGGCGGCGCGAGATCTGGGCGTTTATGCGAACGTGCTGCGCAAGTGGGTCCGCGAAGCGGAAGGCGATCCGGGATCGGCCTTTCCCGGCCACGGTAACCTGAGGCCGGAACAGCTTGAGATTGAGCGGCTGCGCCGCGAGCTGGCCCGGATGAAGGCGGAGCGCGACATCCTAAAAAAAGCGGCGGCCTAGTTCGCGATC
>JBJXEC010000059.1:0-3055 GCA_046155125.1 Sphingomonas sp.
TCAGTTCAACCACCAGCGGCGCCACATTTTCCGCCAGCGCATGCGCATAGGCCGCATCGTCGGCGACATGCACCTTGGCGACGCCCGCGATTTTTGCGGCCTGTTCAGCGACACCGCCAACGCCTGCGCCTGCGACCAGCAAATGCACCTCGCCCAGCTTTGATGCGGCCGTCACCGCGGCAAGCGTTGCGTCCTTCACGGCGGCACCGTCATGCTCGACCCAGACCAGCGCCTTCACTCCATCCGTCACTTTGCCACCCCCATTGCCTTGAGTTTGCCGACAAGTTCGTCGACATCTGCCACCTTGATGCCCGCCATCCGCTTGGCCGGCTCAACAACCTTCAGCGTGGTGAGGCGCGGGGCCACATCAACGCCGTAATCCGCGGGCGTTTTTGTGCTGAGCGGCTTGGACTTTGCCTTCATGATGTTGGGAAGCGACGCATAGCGCGGCTCGTTGAGACGCAGGTCAGTGGTGATGATGGCGGGCATGGTAAACTTTTCCGTCTCCGCCCCGCCATCCACTTCGCGCGTTACGGTCACGGTATCGCCCTCAACCACCACGGCGCTTGCAAACGTGCCCTGGCCCCAGCCGAGCAGCCCGGCGAGCATTTGCCCGGTCTGGTTGTTATCGTCATCAATCGCCTGTTTGCCCAGAATAATGAGGCCAGGTGCTTCTTCATCCGCCACCTTGGCGAGCAATTTGGCGACGCCGAGCGGCTCGACCTTTTCCTCGCTCACGATGAGGATCGCACGGTCGGCGCCCATGGCAAGCGCAGTGCGCAGCGTTTCCTGCGCCTTGGCGTCACCAATGGAGACGACGATAACTTCGGTCGCGGCCCCCTTTTCGCGCAGCCGGATCGCTTCCTCGACCGCGATTTCGTCAAACGGGTTCATGCTCATCTTGACGTTGGCCAGATCAACACCGGAGCCATCTGCCTTCACCCGAGGCTTTACGTTGTAATCAAGCACGCGCTTGACGGGAACCAGAATTTTCATGTCGTCCTGTACTCCAGTAATCCAAAACCTGCGCCGCGTAGGGGGTTATGCCGCCGCCTTCACTTCGGCCACGATTTTGCGAGCCGCATCGCCAAGGTCGTTCGCCGGCACGATGGCGAGCCCGGAATTGGCGAGGATCGCCTTGCCCGCCGCAACATTGGTGCCCTCAAGCCGAACGACGAGCGGCACCGACAGGTTAACTTCCTTTGCCGCCGCAACAATCCCCTCGGCGATGATGTCGCACTTCATGATGCCACCAAAGATGTTGACGAGAATGCCCTTCACATTGGGGTCAGCAAGGATGATCTTGAACGCCGCCGTTACCTTTTCTTTGTTGGCGCCGCCGCCGACATCAAGGAAATTGGCCGGGAACATGCCGTTCAGCTTGATGATGTCCATCGTCGCCATGGCAAGCCCTGCACCATTCACCATGCAGCCGATATCGCCGTCGAGCTTGATATAGGCGAGGTCATATTTGGACGCTTCCAGCTCGGCGGGGTCTTCTTCTGTCTCGTCGCGCAAGCCCAGCAAGTCCTTGTGGCGGAACAGCGCGTTCGAATCGAAGCCGACCTTGGCGTCGAGCACCAGCAGCTTGCCATCCTTCGTAACGGCCAGCGGGTTGATCTCGATTTGCGCCGCATCGGTGCCCAGAAACGCGTCATAGAGTTTCGACGCAGTGGACGCTGCCTGTTTGGCGAGGTCGCCGGTCACGCCAAGCGCGTTCGCGACGCTCCGGCCGTGGTGCGGCATGAAGCCGGTGGCGGGATCAATGTCGATGGTGTGGATTTTTTCCGGCGTGTCGTGCGCGACCGTCTCGATGTCCATGCCGCCTTCGGTGGAGACGACCATGCCGATGCGCCCGCTGGCGCGGTTGACGAGCAGGGCGAGGTAGAATTCGCGTTCAATATCAACGCCGTCGGTCACGTACAGCCGGTTGACCTGCTTGCCGTGCTCGCCGGTCTGGATTGTCACCAGTGTGTTGCCGAGCATGTCGGTGGCGGCGGCGCGCACCTCGTCCAGCGTTTTGGCCAAGCGGACACCGCCCTTGGCGTCTGGCCCCAGCTCCTTGAACTTGCCCTTGCCGCGGCCTCCAGCATGGATTTGCGCCTTCACGACATATAGCGGCCCGGGCAGCTTGGCTGCCGCTGCAACCGCTTCGTCCACGCTCATCGCGGCGAAGCCTGTCGGCACGGGCACGCCAAAGGTCGCAAGCAGGTCCTTGGCCTGATATTCGTGGATGTTCATGGGATGGCGCTGGCCTCGCTCTGACATAAAAACAGAATGCTGTGCCTTAAGCACAGTGCGGCGCGCGAATCCAGTGGTGGAAGGATGCACTGTGCGCTCTCGCCATCGGCGCGGTGCAGCGCTATAGAAGGGGTTATGTCGATACTCGCTGGATTTCTCCTTTTCCTGCTCACCGTCGCGGCGATGGAGGGCGTTGCCTATGTCGCACACCGCTGGGTGATGCATGGGTTTGGCTGGTTTTTGCACAAGAGCCACCATGCGCCGCGCACGGGCCGCTGGGAGCTGAATGACGCCTATTTCGTTATTTTTGCCAGCCCCTCGATCGCGCTACTGCTGCTGGGGACAAGCGGCACCTGGGATGCATGGGCGACCTGGGTAGGGGCCGGGATTGCCGCTTACGGCGCGATTTACCTCGGGTTTCACGACATCATTGTCCACCGGCGCGTGGTGACGGGCTACGTGCCGCGCTCAACTTATATGAAGCGCATCGTTCAGGCACACCGGCTGCACCATGTGGTGGACACGAAGGCCGGCACGGTCAGCTTCGGTTTTCTGATCGCCCCAAGGCCCGAGGTGCTGAAGGCGGAGTTGAAACGGCGCGAAATGGCGGGGGTCAGGGTATCGCGCGGGGCGATGGAGCAGGCTTGAGGCTTAGGCTGGCTGGGTGCCTTATCGACCTCCAGTCCTGAAGCGGCTCGGCCGCTCCAGCCCAAACCTATCGCAAAGTAAAGCAACGTCGTGGCGGTCAACAGCGCGCGGTTCAAAGCCGTTCCTGAACGCCAGCACGAATGGGGCCGCGATGCAGCGCACGGCC
>JBJXEC010000060.1:0-5088 GCA_046155125.1 Sphingomonas sp.
GGCGCCCGCCGCCGCGCAGGCGCTGCCCCAAGTGGAAGAAGCCTCGATCAGCGACCTGCAGGCGATGATGAAAAGCGGCAAAGCGTCGAGTGAAGCCATTACGCGCGCCTATCTTGCCCGCATCGCCGCGATGGACCGCAAGGGGCCAACGCTGCGCGCCGTCATTGCCACCAACCCCGATGCGATGGCGCAGGCGCAGGCGGCAGACGCGCGGCGCAAGGCCGGCAAATCCCGGGGCGCGCTCGATGGTGTGCCGCTGCTCATCAAGGACAATATCGAAACCAAGGATCCGGTGCCGACGACCGCGGGCAGCCTGGCGCTGAAAAACAATCTGGCTGGCCGCGACGCGCCGGTCGTCGCGCTGCTGCGCGCGCAAGGGGCGGTGATCCTCGGCAAGGCCAACCTTAGCGAATGGGCCAATATCCGGTCGTCGCGCTCGATCAGCGGGTGGAGCGCCGTCGGTGGGCAAGTGAAGAACCCCTATGCGTTGGATCGCACGCCCTGCGGCTCATCAAGCGGCACTGGCTCGGCAATTGCGGCGAGTTTTGCGGCCGCCGGGCTAGGCACCGAAACCGATGGCTCAGTGGTGTGTCCCTCGTCGATCAACGGGCTTGCGGGGCTGAAGCCGACCATTGGCGTGGTCAGCCGCACCCATGTCGTGCCGATCAGCCACAGCCAGGATACGCCGGGACCAATGGCGCGCTCGGTGCGCGATGTAGCGGTGCTGTTCTCGTCGATGGTGGGGGCAGACCCTGCCGACCCGGCGACCGCAGGGGCTGAGGCGCGCGCGAAGGATTATGCCGCATCACTGGCCAGCGCCTCGCTGAAAGGCGTCAGGATTGCGGTGTTGCGGCCGGAGATGACCGACGACCTCACGAGGAGCTTTGACGCAGCGCTTGCGGTGCTGAAGGCGCAGGGCGCGGTGCTCGTCGATGTTGAGCGGCCCAAGCTGGACGGGCTTGGCGAGGCCGAATTTGCGGTGCTGCTCACCGAGCTGAAGGCCGACCTCAATGCGTATCTTGCGACGACGCCGGCCGCCGTCACCACCCGCACGCTTGCCGATGTCATTGCCTTCAACAAGGCCAATGCGGCAACGGAAATGCCGTTTTTCGCGCAGGAGACCTTTGAGGCGGCGCAAAAAACCAACGGTCTGGACGACGCCGAATATCTCGGCGCGCGCGCGAAATCTAGGCGGCTGGCCGGCAAGGATGGCATCGACGCGCTGCTCGCCAAGGCCGATGCGGCAATTCTGGTTGAACCAAGCTATGGCGCGGCCTGGCTGATCGACCCCGTTTACGGCGACCAATATAACGGCCCGTCTTCGTCCGAATTGCCGGCGGTCTCGGGCTATCCCAACCTCACCGTGCCAATGGGGCTGGTGCGCGGGCTGCCGGTCGGCCTGTCGTTCATCGGTACGGCCTTTACCGAGCAGAATTTGCTCAACGCGGGTTATGTCTATGAACAGGCGAGCAAGGCGCGCCGCGCGCCGCGCTACCTGGCACAGGCCGATGCCGGTCCGGGGGCTGACGGGGTCAAGTAACCGCCGTTAGCGGCCGGCCCGCTCCAGCAGCTCCACGCGCACGCGGGTCGCGCGGAGCGACAGCCGCACCTCGATGATGAACATCACAAGCCCTGCGATGAGCAACGCCATCGACAGAATGAAAATCACCGCAACGACGGTACCGATCGGCAATTTGGTGAGCTCGGCGATGAACAGGAGCGCGACGACGAGGCAGGTCGTCACCGCGCTTGAGACGCACAGGAACAGGGCTGCGTTGACAATCGACATGCGCCGGTCGAGCAAGCGAAGTTCCGCCTGATAGCGGGCGCGCTCCGGCCCCTCGGCGGCGCTGTGCCGGCCTTCCAGGTCGCGCGCGCGGTCGACGACGCGCCCCAGTCGCCCCGAAATGACGTTCAGCACAGCACCAATGCCTGCCAGCATGAACACCGGGCTCAGCGATAGCTGGATGGTCTGGGCGATGGTGGTGACGGCAAGGTTGGGTTCCATGCACCGGGTTTGCCGCTCGCGCGCCGCGTCGGTCAAGCGCGAACCGGTTTGGCGACAAAACTGCCGCCGTGCCAACGAGATGGTAACGCGTGTGCGCTATCAGCGTCTGGCATGACCAAGCCGCTACGCCTTGCTGATTTTGACCGGTTGCCGTCCGCGCTCAGGGTGACGGCGGTCGATGGCCTGGCCAGCGCGCTTGATCGTGCGGCCGAGGCGGCGCCTGCGACGCACCGCTTTTTGCGCTACCAATGGTATGCAGCAGCGCTGGGGGCTTATGGTGGCGCGGCGCGGACCGTGCTTGTCGAGCGCGAAGGCCGCGCGGTTGCCGCCCTCCCCTTTATTGGCTTTGGTCCGGACTGGCTGAGACTGGCGTCGGTGCCCGGCTGCTATTGGCCGTTTCGCAGTTTTCCGGCGGACGCGCGGGCAGACGATGCCGTGTTCACGGCGCTGGCGGATGGGCTGGCGGGCGAGGTGAGGGCCCTGCGCATCGGCCCGGTCTATGACGATGATGCTGCCACGCAAGGGCTCATCGCGGCGATGCGCCGACGCGGCTGGGCTGTGCTCGACCGATTTATTGCCGACAGTTTTTTGTTTGATATGAGCGCCGAGCGCGATGCAGGCACGTGGCCGCGCAACTCGACGCTGCGCAAAAACCGGTTCCACGAAAAGCACCTCGCCGAGCATGGCGCGCTCGACTGGCAGTTCTTGAACGGCTCGATGTTGGCCGCTGGCGGGTTCGATGCGCTGGCCGAAATTGAGGACAAGAGCTGGATTGTCGCGCGCACCGATGGCAGTGACGCTAAGTTCACACTGACCGGCCATGGGGCCTTTTGGCGCGCAGCGGCCAGCGACCCGGTGATCGGCGCGATGCTGCATGCCGCGCTGTTATGTGTAGAGGGCGCGCCCGCCGCCTTCTCGTTCGACATCAACGCTGGCGCGCTGAAATATGCGATCGCCAACAGCTATGACCCGGCCTTTGCCAAGCACTCGCCCGGCAAGCTCCTCTATTACCGCAATCTGGTGGCAGCGCTTGGTTCAGGCATTACCCGCGTCGATTGGGGCGCGGGCGACAGCGGCTACAAAAGCGTGATCGGCGCGAGCAAGGGCCCGGCGATCCGCGACTGGCTGCTGCTGCGCCCCGGTCTGCCCGCTTTTGCCGGCCGGCTGCTCAAGGGCCTGTGGTCGCGCAGCGGGCAGGGGTGAGGCGCGTGGCGCTAGCGTCGCAAATATCGAAAGTACCAGATTTTGTGTCGCTTTTCAACCATCTATCTGACTCTGCTTCGTTTTTTGGTTGTTTTGGTGGGCCTGAAACTGCTCCAGCAATCACCGGGTAATCACCGAAATTGCTGTCGGCAAATGTCCGTTTGAGGAGCCAGGCGAGAAGATCGGCTGAAAGAAGCTCGTCACGGTTGCCGCCCCTGAGCGTTCAAGTCGGCCTCCAATGTGGCAATAGCATCAATCACTGCATCGAACGCGGGTGGTTCTGCGCCACTGCGCGCGGCATTCATGCGGCGGATTCTTCATCGGCGATGAGCGGCCGCAGCATGTCCTGCATCCAGGACGGAAGTGTCGTCATTCCGCCGGCAAGATCGTCCCGCAGGTCTGCCCCGTGCACGGGATCAGCCAGCAGACTGGCCAGTCGTTGGCGCCATTGGCCATCGTCGTCTCCGGGCATCGTGTCGCGCAGCCAGTGGAGGGCTTGGACGACGCGCATGGCGGGGCGACCCGCCCAATGAAGTTTGCTGGCAGCCGTGTGCTTGAATGTGATGGAGAGATTGCCGAGTTTGATCGACTTGGGCCGGGCCTCGCTGTGCACAACGATTTTTGCCGGCACGGCGTTGGTGAAGCCGAGATCGTTGGCAGCGGTCATACCGTCAACCAGCACGCGGATCTGGTCGCGCCTGGCAACGGCGTCGATGACTGCCCTTGGATCGGGAGCGCTTTGTTGCTGTGTCAGGCTGTTGAACAGCGGCTTGTCATAAAGCCCACGGTCGATCCGCCGTAACTCACCCCATTTGACGAGGCGCTGGAGCGTCTTGTCTACTGCGTCGCGTCCGCCAAGATCGAGGAAATCTGTGGGCGTCCAGACAGCCCCCGCCACGCCTTGGCCAATGCGGTCGAGGATGAGGGCTTTGAGGCGGGGCGATTGAGCATCCATGTCCGAAATTTGTATCACAATTTCGGACATTGTCTATTCCGGGGTGTCCGAAAAATGTAGACATATTTCGGACAGGAATAGCACGCACCTGATCTGCCCTTGTCATGATGCGGGTCTCGAAAATATATACTTCGTTTCGCATGGCGGCATGAGCTGCCAACCTCGAGCATTCGAGGTCCCGTCCTCCTCGCGAGGTTAACCGGCGAATCCCTGCGAAGGGATTCGCCTATTTTGAAGCGAAAAGCTCCGCAGGCAACCTGTCCCTGAAGGAGCAATCAATGCCATACACCGACGAAGGAGTCGCCCTTGCAAAAAGCATGTTCGAGCGCGCTCGAGCCCAAGGTGAAGCGCGACCACGCGCTATCGCTGTGATGGTGGGTTTGAGCAGGCCCGAGGCCAGACACGTGGTTCGTCATGAGCCGCACTATCGCGACTACCTCAAGCGGGCACGGATCAGTCTGAGAGCAAAATAGTCCCGACCTGTTGATTTCCGCTGAGAGTTGACCCGGGATTTTCATCGAGAAGTGACCCGGGTGGATATAGTGTCCCGCGGTGCGGGGGTGGGTCAAGTGGTGGCTTTTTCCTTTCGTGTTTTGGGTGCCGCGGCGCTGGCCCTGAACCGGAAGCTGTCATTGCCGGTTTCGAGGATGTGGCAATGGTGCGTGAGCCGATCGAGCAGCGCGGTAGTCATCTTGGCATCGCCGAACACCTCAGCCCATTCGCTGAAGCTCAGATTGGTGGTGATGACGACGCTCGTGCGCTCGTAAAGCTTGCTCAAGAGGTGGAACAGCAGCGCACCGCCTGAGGGGCTGAACGGCAGATAGCCGAGCTCGTCGAGGATGATGAGATCGAGGCGCAACAGCCGATCGGCAAGCTGGCCAGCCCGGTTCATCGCCTTTTCCTGCTCGAGCGCATTGACCAG
>JBJXEC010000061.1:0-3856 GCA_046155125.1 Sphingomonas sp.
TCGGGCGATCGCAGCTGGATCAACCTCTCCGATGCCTATCACGCGATGAAGGATGGCAGCCTCATCTGGCGATCGGAGCGAACCGGTTTTGGGCATCTCTATCGGTTCGCGCGTGGGGAATGGGCAGCGCTCACAAGCGGCGACTGGGTAGTGCAGCAGCTGGTTGGCGTCGACGAGGCGAAGGGGCGGCTTTTCTTCACTGGCAACAAGGATGACGTGCTCGAACAACATCTCTACACGGTCGACATCGCCCGCCCCGGCGTCATGACACGGCTGACCGAGGCAGGCTGGTGGAACAGCGCCGCCATGGATGCGCGCGCCAGCCGCATCATCGTGGCGCGATCAGGCCCGAACCAGCCCACACAGAGCTATCTGGCGGATGCGAGCGGCAAGCGCCTGTCATGGATCAACCAGAACGCGCTGGTTGAGGGACATCCTTATCATCCCTATCTAGCGGCGCATCAGGAGCGGAAATTCGGCACGTTCAAGGCCGATGACGGTACCACGCTTTATTGGGAAATGATTACCCCCAAGCTGGAGCCCGGCAAAACCTATCCCGTGTTTTACCAGCATTATGGCGGGCCAGGCACTGGCCAGCAGGTAACGCGGAGCTGGAACGGCGCGCTGCCGCAATATCTGGTGTCGCGCGGCTACCTCTATTTTCAGATCGACAATCGAGGGTCGTTCAATCGCGGCAAAGCGTTTGAGAATCACATTTATCATGCGATGGGCACCGTTGAAGTTGCAGATCAGCTTGCGGGCGCCAAATTCCTGAAGTCGCTGCCGTTTGTCGATGCCAAGCGGATCGCGATCAACGGCTGGTCCTATGGCGGCTATATGACGCTCAAGATGCTTGAAGCAGCACCCGGCGTCTTCGCGGCCGGCGTGTCAGGCGCGCCGGTCACGAAATGGGCGCTGTACGACACGCATTATACCGAGCGCTATCTGGGCGATCCGCGCACCGATCCGGCGAGTTATTCGTCGTCGGATGCGCTTGGAAATGCCGAAAAGATCGCCGATCCGCTGCTGCTAATCCACGGCATGTCCGACGACAATGTCGTGTTCGAAAACTCGACGGCGTTCGCCGCAAAGATGCAGCATAGCGCGACACCGTTTGAGATGATGTTCTACCCGGGGCAAACCCACCGCGTCGGGGGGCCGGGGGTGAGCGAACATGTTTGGACGACCATTCTCGATTTCCTAGATAAGCGAATGCCAGCCGCAAAGTGATGCTGCGTCGCAACAGGGTTCTGGACAAAATTGCGCGAAGGCGTATGCGCACGTAACAAACATACGCCGTTGGAGTATTGATATGGGGTACCGGATCGTTGTCGCCGGGGCGACGGGCAATGTTGGTCGCGAAATGCTCAACATTCTTGCCGAGCGCGAATTCCCGCTGGCTGATGTCGCCGCGGTCGCATCGTCGCGCAGCCATGGCGTCGAGATTGAATTCGGCGATAGCGGCAAGAACTTGCGCGTGCAGAACATCGAGAACTTCGATCCGCGCGGCTGGGACATGGCGCTGTTCGCCATCGGGTCGGAAGCAACGAAGCTGCACGCACCGCGATTTGCCGCGGCAGGTTGTACCGTCATCGACAATTCGTCGCTGTACCGCATGGACCCTGACGTGCCGCTGATCGTGCCCGAGGTGAACCCGCAAGCGATAGATGGCTATCGTGCCAAGAACATCATCGCCAACCCCAATTGCTCAACGGCGCAGATGGTCGTCGCACTCAAGCCGCTGCATGATTATGCCAAGATCAAGCGGGTCGTCGTCTCAACCTATCAGTCAGTATCGGGCGCGGGCAAGGCCGGGATGGACGAGCTGTTCGAACAGAGTCGCAATATTTTTGTCGGCGACTCAGCGGAAGCCAAGAAGTTCACCAAGCAAATTGCGTTTAACGTTATTCCGCATATCGACAGCTTCCTTGATGATGGTTTCACCAAGGAAGAATGGAAAATGGTCGTCGAGACCAAGAAGATCCTCGATCCCAAGATCAAGGTGGTCGCGACCTGTGTGCGGGTGCCCGTGTTTGTCGGGCATTCGGAAGCGATTACGGTGGAGTTTGAAAACGACATCTCGGCCAAAAAGGCACAGAGCATATTGCGCGAGGCGCCCGGGGTTATGCTCGTGGATCGGCGCGAGAATGGCGGTTATGTAACGCCGGTCGAATGCGTCGGTGACTACGCCACCTTTGTGAGCCGGGTGCGCGAAGACCCGACCGTGGACTATGGTCTTGTGCTGTGGTGCGTGTCAGACAATTTGCGCAAAGGCGCGGCGCTTAACGCGGTGCAGATCGCTGAACTGCTCGGGCGCCGGCATCTGAAAAAAGCGGCCTGAGGCTTGGCAGCGGCCGCGACTGATATCGCGGGCGCCTGCCGTTGTAGCGCAGTGTGCTTCACGGTCGCCGCGAGCCGGCAGCCGCCCGTTTATTGCTGTCATTGCCGGGACTGTCAGCGATCGACCGGTAGCGCTTTTGCGGTGCAGATGGTGGTTTTGGCAGCTATGATTGCGGTCGAAGGCGCTGTCACCGGGTTTGATTTGCCAAGACCGGCGGTCGGCGTGTCTACGCACCACATGTGCGCCGTTTGCCACACGCGACTATGGACGACGAACAGCGCGCGGCCGACGATCGTCATCATCCGCGGCGGAACGCTGGATGACACAAGCACGCTTGCGCCGCGCGCGCATTTGTGGGTTTCGCGCAAGCAACCCTGGGTCGTGCTGGCGGATGACGTTCCGATGTATCCCGCCAATGCCCCTGAGGCGGAATTTGCTGCGCTGCTTATGCGGAACGCGTCCTAATCCGAGTCAGTGTTGCGGCTTACCGCCGCGTGCCGCCATTGGCTGGGCAAGGTTCGAGCGCATGGTCGAGAGCGCTGTTTGCAACACCGCGCGGTCTTGTGCGGACACGCCGACCAGCGCTTCTTCAAATACTTGGTCTGCAATTTGCAATAATTCGAACATCACTGGGCGCGCTGCGTCGGTGAGGTAAATTTGCGCGTCGACGCCACCGTCAAGGCTGGGCCGCCGCCGGACCAACCCGCTTGTGACCATCCGGTCAATCATGCGCGAAAGCGGCGCTGGCTCCACTTCAAGCAAATCAGCAAGGCCGGGTTCGGCGATGCCCTCGTGCCGCGCAAGCATCGTCAGCGTTCGCCATTGTGGCCGCGTGGCGCCAAGCATTTTGGCGCGCTCGCCGAAGCGTCGCCGTAACAGGCGAGCCACGTCGCCGATCAGAAACTCAAGCAGCGCAGTCATGGCCCGGATATAGGAACGCGAACGTGGTGACGCCAGCCGGGCAACGTACACCAGCGTCGACGGGGCAATGGATCCAGTTGACGTCATTTGGCTTTGCGGCGCGCAGCCAGCCGGGCATAAGGTTGCGCACCCGACACAATGGACCGCGCCCATCATGACCGCCGAGCTCAGCCTTCACCAATTCAACAGCTTTGACGGAACAACGCTGGCCTGGCGCGAAGTCGGCGCTGGGCGCCCGGTATTGCTACTCCACGGTTACATGTCCGACGCCATGACCAACTGGGTCCGGTATGGGCATGCCGACACCATCGCGGCATCGGGTTTTCGGGTTATCATGCCTGACTTGCGCGGCCACGGATCGAGCGCCAAGCCGCATGACGTCGCAAGCTATCCGCCCGATGCGCTTGCGCGCGACGGCTTGGCGCTGGTCCAGCATCTGGCGCTGACCGATTATGATCTGGGGGGGTATTCGCTGGGTGCGCGGACGGTGGTGCGGATGGTGCACGGGGGCGGGGGCCCTTGTCGGGTGATCCTGTCTGGCATGGGGCTGGAGGGCGTCATAGCCACGGGTACGCGGGTTGACTTCTTCAGGCG
>JBJXEC010000062.1:0-2857 GCA_046155125.1 Sphingomonas sp.
AATCGGCGCCAATCGGGGTGAAACCGGCCAGCCGATCACTAATGCGGCCGCTGGCACGTCCTATGCCGTATTGCCTCAGGCCAATGTCACCAATGTGAACGATCTTTACTATGCCGGATCGGGCCTGAGGCAAGACCAGCTGGCCGGGACGACGCTTGACTGGCAGGTCGACAGCAATGTGGCGATATCAATCAATGGCTATTATCATCACAATCGCGGTCAGGGCGATTTCTACACGCCATTCCTGGCGACGCCCGGTGGTGCGCCACTATCAGTTCGCACCACCGAATATAGCAGCTATCGCAAGGGCACGATTGACAGCTTCGACCTGAAGCTTGGAACTCATGCGATCAACGGCGGTATCTGGTTCGAGCGCAATGACTTTGGCCAGGCGCGGCGCTTCTATGGTCTGGCCAGCGGCGACGTCCCGTCGCGCGATCCGGCGGATTTCTTCAACGCAGCCGAAGCTTTTTTCACGCAGTGGCAGTTCCAGTTCCAGACCGACACCACTCAGACACACATTCAGGATAGCTGGCAGGTTACGCCTGCACTGTTGCTCAATGCCGGCTTCAAATCCGTCTTCACGCGCAACAGCGTGCGCACCCAGGTCGCGTTCTTCCCCGGCCAGCGTATCAACGGCACGATCCGCGCCAATGACGCATTCCTGCCGCAAGCGGGCTTTGTGTATACCGGGATCAACCACCTGGAGCTGTTTGGAAACTTCGCCAAGAACCTGCGCGCCTGGGCAGGTGCTGTAACTGGCGGGTCGCCTTTTGCCGCTCTGTCGCAAGCGGCGATCGCGCTGACCAACGCCGGGGGCATTCGCCCGGAAACGTCGTTCAACTATGAGTTGGGTAGCCGGTTCAAGGCGAGCCATCTGAGCGGCGTCGTTTCGGCCTATTACATCGACTTTCGCAACCGGCTGGGCATTTTGCCCCAAGGCGCACAGATTCAGGGCATCCCCGGTGTCGTTGCCAACCTTGGCGGTGTTCGCAGCATTGGTGTCGAGACGGCTGCCACCTATACGCTCAATGACAATGTTCGACTTACCGGCACCTATTCGTTCAACAACTCGGTTTATCGCAGCAACGTGGCCGGGCCGAACAACACGGTGTTGATCGCAACACGCGGCCGCACCGTGCCCGACCAGCCGCAGCACCTTAT
Source organism: Sphingomonas sp. (assembly GCA_046155125.1). Lineage (GTDB taxonomy): Bacteria > Pseudomonadota > Alphaproteobacteria > Sphingomonadales > Sphingomonadaceae > Sphingomonas. The sequence goes on from JBJXEC010000062.1 coordinate 1,165, forward strand.
CAAAGGCGATATCGCGGTTACGCAGGGCGGGTTTTTCGGCACGCTGAGCGGCACCTTCCAGAGCAAGCGCTTCGTGACCTTCGAAAATGACCTGTCCGTGCCGGATCGCTTCCTTGCCGACATCACGCTTGGGTATAATTTTGCAGGCAGCCCGTTTCTGGATGGCCTGTCGGCGCAAGTGAACGTCACCAATTTGTTCGACAAGGCCTATATCGCGACCATCAATTCCGGCGGCACGGTGGCGCGTGGCGACAATCAGACGCTGCTCAGCGGGGCGCCGCGTCAGGTATATTTCACCATCCGCAAGAAGCTCTGATACCCCCTGCTTCTGTACCCTACCGCGTCAGGCAAGGTTCCGGTGCGCTTTAGCGCCGGGGCCTTGTGTGGCAATTGGGCAACACTATATCGCGCCCAACAGGAGGCTACATGAATCTCGAAAAGTTCACTGATCGCGCCAAGGGATTCCTGCAATCCGCGCAAACGGTTTCCATTCGCCTCAATCACCAGCGGATTGCGCCAGAGCATGTCTTGAAGGCGCTGCTGGAGGACGACCAAGGCATGGCCGCGGGGCTGATTTCAGCCGCAGGCGGTGACGCCAGGCGCGCGGCCAGCGAAACCGATGCCGCGCTTGCGAAGATCCCCGCAGTTTCCGGGAGCGGTGCGCAGGCGACGCCGGGCCTCGACAATGATGCCGTGCGCGTGCTCGACCAGGCCGAGCAAATCGCGCAAAAGGCAGGCGACAGCTTCGTTACCGTCGAGCGGCTGCTGCTCGCGCTGACGCTTGCGACGACGACCGCGGCCGGCAAAGCGCTGGCATCGGCGGGGCTGAAGGCGGACACGCTCAACACGGCGATTAACGATCTGCGCGGCGGACGAGCGGCTGACACCGCAGGCGCCGAGGACCGTTATGACGCGCTCAAGAAATACGCGCGCGACCTGACTCAGGCAGCCCGCGACGGCAAACTCGACCCGGTCATTGGCCGCGACGAGGAAATCCGTCGCACCATCCAGATTCTCGCCCGCCGCACCAAGAACAATCCGGTGCTCATCGGCGAGCCGGGCGTGGGCAAAACCGCGATTGCAGAAGGGCTTGCGCTGCGCATCGCCAATGGCGACGTGCCCGATACGCTAAAAGGCCGGCGGTTGATGGCGCTCGATCTTGGCTCGCTGATCGCCGGCGCCAAATATCGCGGCGAATTTGAGGAGCGGCTGAAAGGCGTGCTCGACGAAGTGCGCGGGGCTGAAGGGGATATCGTCCTGTTCATCGACGAGATGCACCAGTTGATTGGCGCGGGCAAAACCGAAGGCGCGATGGACGCCTCCAACCTGTTAAAGCCAGCGCTTGCCCGCGGCGAACTCCACTGTGTGGGCGCAACCACGCTCGACGAATATCGCAAACATGTCGAAAAGGACGCAGCGCTGCAGCGGCGCTTTCAGCCGGTATTTGTCGGCGAGCCGACGGTGCCGGACACGATATCGATCCTGCGCGGGCTGAAGGAGAAATATGAGCTCCACCACGGCGTGCGGATTACCGATGGCGCCATTGTCGCGGCGGCAACGCTCTCAAACCGCTACATCACGGACCGGTTTCTGCCGGACAAGGCCATCGACCTGATGGATGAGGCGGCCAGCCGCATCCGCATGGAAGTCGAGTCGAAGCCCGAGGAAATCGAGGCACTCGACCGGCGGATCA
>JBJXEC010000063.1:0-8290 GCA_046155125.1 Sphingomonas sp.
GGGCGGCTTATCTGGTCGCACGCGCGATCAAGGGATCGAAGGTCGTGGGGTTTGCCGACCTTGGCATGGAGGCGATTTACGAGTTCGAGGTCCGCGATTTTCCAGTGACAGTCGCGGTCGATTCCACCGGCGCCAACGTCCATGCGCTTGCGCCGCTCGTGTGGCGCGACCGGATCGCGAAGGAGGGGCTGCTGGCGTAAGGCAAGCGGCGGTTGCTCAGTCCTCGTCGACCGGGTCGGGCAGGGCGCCGGTCAGGAACCAGGCCGGCATCACGGTTGAATAGGCGATGACCCAGAACACAATCGTCGAAAATGCCGGGTCCGCGGTCGTGAACGGATAGCCCAGCATTTCAGCGACGGTTGCGCCGACGACCATCAAAAGCGCCCAAAGCGAAAACCACCGATAGGCGTTTGATTGCGCGCGCAGCCGGGCAGCGAGCTGAAACTCGTCAAGCCCCTGTTCAATGCCGGCAGCAATGCGCTGGATGCCGGTTGGGATGACGAACAGCGCCGCCACAAAGGCGGCCAGCATCAGCAGGGCGCCGCCCAGCCGCACGGGGCCGGGCGGATTACCTTCGCCGCCCGCTACGAACAGCGCAAAGCCGATTGGGTAGGCAACCAGCGCAAAGCCGCTCAGGCGCCGCACCCGGTCGCGGCGAAGCGGCACCATGACGCCTGGGATGCTGTATTGGATCATTGCGTTTCTCCTGAGCGGCGGAGCGCTACCGCCACCGATTCAAAGGGTTCAAAGGAAAACAGATGGTCGATTGCAACGCCGAGATGGTGCGAAAGCTTCATCGCCAGTTCCAGACTGGGGGAGTAATCGCCACGCTCAAGATAGCCGATGGTTTGCGGGTTGACGCCGACCGCATCCGCCAAGTCGCGGCGGGACAGGCCATGGTCGATCCGGAGAAGGGCAATGCGGTTGTAGATCACGACAAAATATGTCCCGAGTCGACGATATATTGTGTAAAGACAACAAATCATCGTGAATGTCAATAGGTACCGAGTGCCCAAGCCTCAATCACTGCCTTGCGCCCGCCGCTGCTCTGTGACAGGCCCGGCGGCGATGATCTGGCGAGGAATGCGTTGGCTGGGCACGGCGGTGCTGTTTGCGGTGATCGGGCTTAGCCTCAGCATCGCGGTCGTCCCTTATTTTCTCGACGCGGTCTATTATGCCGGGCCAGCGACCGCACATTTTGATGGCGCGCGCTTTGCCAATCCGGACCGCGACGATGAGATCAATCCGCCGCGCCCTGCGCGCCGGCGCGCAGGCGGCCTGTGGCGCGTGCTCTCGAATGCCGAGCGCCGCCCGGAATGGCCCGATTGGGTGGCGGTCGTCGAGGGGCCTGTGGCGCCGCGCGTGGATGGCGGCGCGATGGTCGTGACATGGGTGGGACACGCGACCCTTCTCGTGCAGGCGGCTGGCCTCAACATTCTGACGGACCCGATCTGGTCCAACCGGGCCGGGCCGTTCGGTATTGGCCCCGCGCGCGTGGCAGCACCCGGCATTACGTTTGACAAGCTGCCCCGGATCGACCTGGTGCTCGTTAGCCACAACCACTACGACCATATGGATCTGGCGACCCTCAAGCGACTGTGGGACCGCGACCACCCCCGCATTGTGACCGCGCTCGGGAATGACAGCGTGATCGGGCAAGCGGGCGTGCCGGCCACCGCTGCCGATTGGGGCGGGCGCGTTGCGGTAAAATCCGGCGTCGAGGTGATCGTCACCCGCAACCACCATTGGAGCACGCGCTGGATCAGCGACAAGAACCGCTCGCTGTGGTCGAGCTTTGTCGTGCGGTTGCCCGGCGGAAATCTGTTTTTCGCTGGCGATACCGGCGCAGGCGACTTGAAGTGGGCCGACGAAGCGGCCGCTTATGGCCCGGTGCGGCTCGCGCTCATCCCCATCGGCGCGTTCCGGTTTCGCCCCGGCCAGATGGGCGACTGGAGCCATATCGGCCCGGTCGATGCGGTCGAGATTGCCCGGCGGCTTGGCGCCTCGCGCGCCATTGGCATGCACTGGGGCACGTTCCGGCTGAGCAGCGAGGCCTATGATACGCCGCCCAGATTGCTGAGCGCGGCAATGGCCTGCACCCATCAGGGCGGCCGGTTCGACACGGTGCGCATCGGCGCGCCGGAACGCATCGCTGCGTACGCGCCACCTGCCGCTGTGCCGCCAGTGCCAAGGGCGGCGCTGTTGCGCTGCCTCGATACGCCTGCTGTGCAGGCGCTTCGATGAGGTGGCGGTTTGACTATCACGGGAATCGACTGAATGCGCGCGCGCCGCGATGATATTCTGCTGGTACGGCAGCGCGCTTATGTGACATCGCCCGACCGCGTCGGGATGGCGCTGGGGGCCGGTACGCTGCTGGCGGGGCTGCTATCGATATTGCTGCTCGTGCCTGGCGCGGGCGCGCCGGGGCTTGGCGTGCTGATGGCATTGGTCGCCGGCGGATTGGCTGCTGCGGGCAGTATCGTGCTGCTGGCCGGGCCCCTGTGGTGGCTGTGTCACCGTCGCGGATGGCGTAGGGCCGGCCATGCCGCGACGCTGGGGGCGCTAGTTACGGTCGCGCTGCTGCTCGTCGCGCAGCGCCAGGGGTTGGTTGACGCCTCGGCGAGTGCCGCCATCCTGGCCCTGCGCTGGACGAGCGCCATTGCCACCAGCCTGTTCTGGGCGCTCCCGTCTGCCATCATTGGCGCGGTGATGTGGCGAATTGCCTATCGCCGCGCCCGATAATCGAGTGCCGCTGCCGTGAGGATGGCGCCAGGTTGGCCTCAGGCTGGCCCAATGCGGAACGCGCACAGCTTGTTGCCCTCGGGATCGCGGAAATAAGCCCCGTAAAAGGCTTGCGGCCCCTCATCGCCGCGAAGCCCCGGCGGGCCGTCGCAGCTGCCGCCCAGCGCCAGCGCCTTGGCATGAAGCGCATCGACCTTGGCGCGCTCATCAAGCGTGAGGGCGACCATGTTGCCATTGCCGGGCACGGCGGCATTGCCGTTGTGCGGGCGCGTGACGGCAATGCCGGGCTGGTCCCAGCTGGTGCCCCACATGGTGAAGCCGCCCAGATCATCCCCAAATTCCATGATGCGCGCAGCGCCAATCGAGCCGAGTAGCCCGTCGTAAAACGCGCGCGCCTTGGTCATATCGTTACTGCCCAGGGTAACATAGCCGATCATCGTTACTCTCCTTTGCTCTGCTCTTTGCCGGTACACGGCCCCGTCCGTTTTGCGTCGATGGTCATCGCCACCACCATGGTGCCAAGCGGCCCGCCGTCGGTACGCGTGATTTGGCTGTCCATTTTCACCTGATAGGTATCGGGGCTGAAGGTGCCCTTCATCACGATGGCCTGTTTGGTGGCAGCGCCGGTGCATTTCAGCGCCGCGTCGATGACGCCATTGGCCATTGAGAAATGATCATAGGTGCAGCTTTTGGCGAGCTGGGAGTTGAAGAAGCCGCCATTTGGCCGCTGTGCTTGTTCCGCCGTCAGGCAGCTTTCTGCGGTCCGGGCGCGTGCCATGCCGCGGTTCATCCGCTCGGCGAGCTCGGGCGGCATGCCCGGAACGTCCATCTTGTCGAAATGAACCGTGCTCTGCCAGTGGCCGGGCGAGACGAACGACCCGCGCTTGGCGGCTTCGGCAACCTTGGTTGCCACGTCGCCGATACTGGCATTGGCGGCCACGACGCTTGGCGCCTGATTGCATCCAGCCAAGGCACCGCAGACGCTGGCTGCGACGACAATGAACGGTGCGTGGCGCATAATAAATCCCCTGTTTGTTCCATGGAGTCGATTGCGTCCCGGTAACCCTTCCACCATATCGTTGATTGATGGCAATTCAAATTCGAACGTCGCTCGACGAGCCTGATACGGGACAGTCCTTTGTGCCGCATCGACCCGCGCGCCCGCCAAAGGCCGAAGGGGGGCGCGCGTTCGTGCTGTCGTCCGACTATCAGCCCGCCGGCGACCAGCCAACCGCGATTGCCGAGCTGGTGCAAGCAGCGCAGGCAGGCGAGCGCGACCAGGTGCTGCTGGGCGTAACGGGCTCTGGCAAGACCTTCACCATGGCCAAAATGGTCGAGGCGTTGCAGCGCCCGGCGCTGGTGCTGGCCCCCAACAAGATATTGGCAGCGCAGCTTTACGGCGAGTTCAAATCGTTTTTCCCCGACAATGCGGTCGAATATTTTGTCAGCTATTACGACTATTACCAGCCCGAAGCCTATGTCGCCCGCTCCGATACCTATATCGAAAAGGAATCGTCAGTAAACGAGGCGATCGACCGGATGCGCCATTCGGCCACACGCGCGCTGCTGGAGCGGGACGATGTCATCATTGTTGCCTCAGTGTCGTGCCTTTACGGCATTGGCTCGGTCGAGACCTATTCGGCGATGATCTTTGACTTGAAGAAGGGCCAGACGGTCGATCAGCGCGAGATCGTGCGCAAGCTCGTCGCGCTGCAATATAAGCGCAACGATGCAGCCTTCCAGCGCGGCAATTTTCGCGTGAAGGGCGATAATCTCGAGCTGTTCCCCTCGCATTATGAGGATACTGCATGGCGGATCAGCTTTTTCGGCGATGATATCGAGGAAATCGTCGAGTTCGACCCGCTGACCGGCAAGAAGGTTGCGAGCCTCGATTATGTGCGGGTCTATGCCAATTCGCACTATGTAACGCCCGGCCCGACGCTCAAACAGGCGATGGAGGGCATTCGCTTCGAGCTTGCCGAGCGGCTGAAGGAACTGGTCGGCGAAGGCAAGCTGCTGGAGGCGCAGCGGCTGGAGCAGCGCACCAATTTTGACCTTGAAATGATCGCGGCGACGGGCAGTTGCGCTGGCATCGAGAATTATTCGCGCTTCCTGACCGGGCGGATGCCGGGGGAGCCGCCGCCGACCTTGTTCGAATATCTGCCCGACAACGCGCTGCTGTTTGTCGATGAAAGCCATGTGACGATTGGCCAGATCAACGGCATGTCGCGCGGCGACCATCGCCGCAAGCTGACGCTGGCCGAATATGGCTTTCGCTTGCCGTCCGCCATCGACAACCGCCCGTTGCGCTTCAACGAGTGGGAGGCGATGCGCCCGCAAACCACCTATGTCTCTGCCACGCCCGGCGCGTGGGAAATGGAGCAGACGGGCGGTGTGTTTGCCGAGCAGGTGATCCGGCCGACCGGCCTTATCGACCCGCCCATCGAGATCAAGCCGGTCGAGGAGCAAGTGCAGGACCTGATCGTGGAGGCACGCAAGACGGCTGAGGCCGGCTATCGCACGCTGGTGACAACGCTCACCAAGCGCATGGCTGAGGATTTGACCGAGTTCATGCACGAAGCTGGCTTGCGCGTCCGCTATATGCACAGCGACGTCGAAACGCTGGAGCGCATTGAGCTGATCCGCGATTTGCGGCTGGGTGTGTATGACGTCCTCGTCGGCATCAACTTGCTGCGCGAGGGGCTGGACATTCCCGAGTGCGGGCTCGTTGCCATTCTCGATGCTGACAAGGAGGGGTTCCTGCGCTCAGAAACCTCGCTGATCCAGACGATTGGCCGCGCCGCGCGCAATGTCGACGGGCGCGTCATTCTCTATGCCGACCGCATCACCGGATCAATGGAGCGGGCGATGAACGAAACCGGGCGGCGGCGCGAAAAGCAGCTGGCGTATAACGAGGTGCACGGCATCACCCCGCAAACCATCAAGCGCAACATTGGCGACATCATCAAGGACGTGTCGAACCGTGACCAGGTGACGATCGAGATTGATGACGAGCGGCCGCACATGGTCGGCCACAATCTGCGCAGTTATATCGAAGACCTTGAAAAGAAGATGCGCGCGGCCGCCGCTGACCTGGAATTTGAGGAAGCCGGGCGGCTGCGCGATGAGATCCGTTCGCTTGAGGCAGAGGAACTTGGGCTGCCACCCGACGAGCGCCGCGCGCCGGTTATGGGCCGCAGCAACGAGGGGAAGCCCGGCACGCGCAAGACGCGGTTTGGTAAGAGCCAGACCTTCAAAAGCCGCCGCGGGCGATAGGCGGGGGAAGAGGGCGCTGCGACAGCGCCCGCTGCGCACTCAGCTACATTTATCGGCAAGCTCGGTGAGCGCCTTGTCGGCTTTCGCCGCGTCTGCCGCGCCGCCTTTCCCGTCAAACTCAAACTGCACGCCGCTACTTTTCTGATGCACCATCAGGCTGGTGTTGGTCGACAGATTGGTCGCCGATTTCAAGTCGATTGCCACGGTGCGACCGTCCTCCAGCGAAATTGTTACCACGCAATTTTCGGTATGAGACTTGGTCACCTTGGCGATGTTGCCCTTGGCCGGGAACGCAAGCGGATGCGCGCTCATCAGTACCAGATCAAGCGGTGAGGAGTCAGCCGCCGGGGCCTCCGGGGCCTCCGGGGCGGCAGGCGCGGGCGGTGCGGATGACGCTTGCGGTGCCGCAGGGGCAGCGGGTGAGGGCGGCGGCGCGGGGGCCACTTGTGATGCAGCCGGTGGTGTCGGCGCAGTCGATTGTGCGGCAGCAACTGCGAGCGGCGCGCTCGCTAGCAACACGATGGCAAAAGCCGGTAACGGTGCAGCCATGGTCCCTCTCCGTTGTTTTCTGTGATGCAATGATACGCCTCAACGCTGCCGTTGCGAATAGGTAATGTTGGCGGACAACGCCTGTCGCCGCCAATCGACGCGGGCGTCGCGCGCAGACTTGAACGCGTTGTTTTTTCAGGCTTATAGTGTCGTTAGTTGCCGACTCGAAAGGATTTCCTGAATGAAGCGCTATTTTCTGGCAGGACCGCTTGCCCTCATGCTGCTCAGTGCGGCCGCACCAGCCACTGTCGATTGGCTGACGCAGCCGGGGCGGTCGGCGAATTCGATTTCGGCCGATGCCTCGCGAAAACCGGTTGAGGTGCTGACCTTCCTTGGCATCAAAAAGGGGGATGCCGCGCTCGATTACGGTGCGGGTGGCGGATATTATACGGATATCATGGCGCAGGCCGTAGGCCCTAAAGGGAGCGTTACCGCCTGGGACGGCGGCCAGTTCAAGGGTGGGGAACCACTCGCTGCGCGGTGGCGCGACATTATTGCGCGGCACCCCAATGTGTCGCAACTGAAACAGCCGATTGATGCCTTCAGTGCGCCTGCCGGAAGTTATGGGTTCGCGTTGCTCCATCTTGTGTACCATGACCTGTATTGGGAGTCGGTGGAGAACCAAATCCCGCGGCGCGATCCTGATGCGCTTGTACGGGCGTTGTTTATTGCCATGAAGCGGGGCGGCATCGTGGGCGTGGTGGACCATGCCGGGCCGGCTGGTGACACGCGCGCGCTTGTTGAAAAAACGCACCGGATTGATCCGGCGGTAGTAATGGCCGATTTCAAGCGAGCCGGATTTGTGTTCGTTGGCAAAAGCGACATCCTGCGGATGCCGGCCGACGATTATAGCAAAGACGTGTTCCAGCCTGAAAATCGTGGCAAAAGCGACCGGTTCATCCTGAAGTTCAAAAAGCCTTGATGCTTTGAAGCGCTTGCAGGGCCGGGCGCGCGTTGCCGTCGGCGCAGCCCGGCAGGGTATCGGCAAAGCGGCGCCTTGGGGTCGCCGAAATAGGCCGAAAATAGCTAATGCGTGTCAATCTTCCGCAATCAAGCTCGTCCGTTTGGTCTCTGGAAGCATCAGGAATCCGATGGTCGCCATCGCGATGATTGCGGTCACGTACCAGTAGAACACCGATTCCATCCGCGCATCTTTCAGCCACAGCGCGACATATTCCGCCGTGCCGCCAAAGATGGTGTTGCCAACCGCATAGGGCAGCGCAACGCCAAGTGTGCGGATGTGCGGCGGAAACAGCTCGGCCTTGATGAGCCCGGAAATCGAGGTGTAGGCGCTTAGCAAGGTCAGTGGCACCAGAATTATGACAAACGCCGTCACCGCATCGGTTGTGCCCGCAAGCGCGCCGAAGACGGGCACCGACACTGCCATGCCGCCAAAGCCGAACAGCAGCAGCATTGGCTTGCGACCGAACTTGTCGGCAAGCGCCCCGAACACGGGTTGCGATAGCATGAAGACGATGAGCGCCGCGGTCATCACTTCGGTTGCGGTTTGCTTGGCCATGCCGCTCGTGTTGACCAGGAATTTCTGCATGTACGTGGTATAGGCGTAAAACGCGCAACTGCCGCCGCCGCTAATTGCCGCCACGATCAGGAATTCGCGCGGGTGCGCCCTCCACAGCGCAAGCGCGGTTGACTTTGGGCGGGTGCCATCGAGCTTGTCGAACGCGGCGGTTTCCGCCAGCCGCTGCCGCAGCACATAGACGAG
>JBJXEC010000064.1:0-6434 GCA_046155125.1 Sphingomonas sp.
GCCTGCATCGAGCGGCGCCAACGTCAGAACAGCTCCCCCTGCTGCCCGGGCGGCGGCCTGAAAAGGTCGGTACGCAGCGCAGGCCGTGCCCGATCCAGGCCATGAATCGTGCACGCGCGCTGAAACCGGGTCCGCAGCAAATCGCCCCACACACCCTGGCCGCGCATCCTCGTGCCGAAATCGGGATCATTGTCGCGCCCGCCGCGCAGCGACTGGATGATCGCCATCACCTTGGCAGCGCGCTCCTGGAAGTGCTCGTCCAGCCACGCGCGGAACAGCGGCGCGACTTCCCAGGGCAAGCGCACCGCGATGAAGGTTGCGCCAACCGCGCCGGCATGTGCCGCGCGCGCCAGCAAATGCTCGATCTCGTGGTCAGTGATCGCTGGGATGATCGGCGCGATCGATACCCAAGTCGGGATCCCTGCTTCCGCAAGCGCCCGCACCGCAGACAGGCGCTTTTCCGGGTGCGGCGCCCGCGGCTCGATAGTCATGGCGATTTTCGGGTCGAGCGACGTGATCGACATCGCGACGGCGACAAGGCCGCGTTCGGCCATCGGCGCCAGCAGATCAATGTCGCGCACCACCCGATCTGACTTGGTCGTTATGGTAAGCGGATGATGACACGCAGCCAGCACCTCCAGGCATTGCCGCGTGATCCGCCAGTCTCGCTCGATAGGCTGATAGGGATCGGTATTGGTGCCAAAGGCAATGGTGGATGGCTGATAACTTTTGCGCGACAGCTCTGCCCTAAGCAGCGCCGCGGCATCCGGCTTGGCAAACAGCCGTGTTTCAAAATCAAGCCCGGGAGACAGATCATGATAGGCATGGCTGGGCCTTGCAAAACAATAGATGCAGCCATGTTCGCAGCCTCGATACGGGTTGATCGAGCGATCAAAGGGAATATCGGGCGACGTGTTAGTCGAGATGATGGTGCGCGCGCGTTCTATCGTAACCGTGGTGCGCACCGGTGGCATAGGTCCGTCGATTGCCGCGCGCGCGTCAAGCCAATCGCCATCCTCCTCCAGCGCTGGCAGGGCAAAGCGCTGGCTGCGCCGATTATGGGGCGCGCCGCGCGCAGGGCGATTTCGGACGGGCATTGACAGATGGTAGCAGATGTGCAAGAACAAACAAAGAACATTTTGGCAGTGAGTTGGGGTGAGACATGAAAGCGCGGCTGAATTATCTTGAACTGCCGGTGACCGACCGGGCGCGCTCCACAGCGTTTTATGCAGCCGCCTTCGGTATGGCCTTTACGGATTTCGGGCCGAGTTATGCCGCGACGATGACGGGCGATACCGATATCGGGCTGGACGCAGATCCGGCCGCGGCATGCAAGAACGCGCTACCAGTGATCGACGTTGATGATCTGGAGGCAGCCGAGGCGGCGGTGCGCGCGGCAGGCGGCGTTATATGCGTCGAAACTTTCGCATTTCCTGGCGGGCGCCGCTTCCAGTTTCGCGACCCAGACGGGCATGAACTGGCCGTGGCGCAAGCGGATTAGCGGTTTAGCGTTCCATCAGTCGCGGCATCAGCTCAACGAAATTGCAGGGCCGGTGGCGGCTGTCGAGCTGATCGCGCAAAATGCCGTCCCATCCATCACGGACAGCGCCCGTGGAGCCTGGAAGCGCGAAGATATAGGTGCCGCGCGCCACGCAAGCGCAAGCCCGCGACTGGATTGTTGAGGTGCCGATGGTCTGGAAGCTGAGCCAGCGGAACAGCTCGCCAAAGCCGGGAATGGCCTTATCCTGCACTTGTTCGAGTGCTTCTGGCGTCACGTCCCGGCCGGTTACGCCCGTGCCGCCTGTCGTGATGATGCAATCGACGCCGGGGTCGTCGATCCATCGGCTAAGCTGTTCGACCAGAAGTGGCACCTCGTCGATGACGATGGCGCGGTCGGCGAGCGCATGGCCTGCTGTCTGCAAACGATCCACCAGCGTCGTGCCGGACCGGTCATCGGCAATGCTTCGGGTATCAGATACCGTCAGGATGGCGATGTTGACGGGCAGAAACGCCCGTTCGGGATCAATTGGCACTGGCGGTCAAAACCGGCTTGGTCCCGGACAATTTTACGGCAGGCGCGCCCGGCAGCCCCGGAAAACGGGGCCACAGGCCTTGTGCAAGGGCAGACCGGCTAGGGGAGGTTTCCTTGCCGCCCTCGCGTTCATAAACCCAATAGTTGCGCAATACCGTGACGACATAACCACGCGTTTCCCAATAGGGAATGGACTCGATGTACAGCAGCGGATCACCGCCATCGCGGACCAGCGTGTTCCATGCGTCAACCGGCACCAGCCCGGCATTGTAGGCGGCGATCACCTTGGGAAGCAGGCCACCGGTTGCGGCCCGGTCGCGCAGTTGTTCCAGATAGCTTTGGCCAATCTCGATGTTGATCGAGGGAACGGCGAGCGACGCCCGGTCCGATCGGGTCCCCCGAAGCTTGGCGATATCGGCAGCGGCACCGGGCCGGATTTGCATCAGGCCATAGGCGCCGGCAGCGCTGACCGTATTGGTTCGAAAGCTCGATTCCTGCAACGTGTGCGCAAAAACCAGCGCCTTGTCGACGCGCCAGCCGCCATCAGGCGTCCAGTTTGGCGCCGGGTAGCGCGCCGCGACCGAAGGCGAAAACCCGGATGGTCCGTTGTGCGCGAGCCAAATCTGGGTCGCGGGCAAGCTGAGCGCCTCAGTTATCGCGACAAGGCTTGAATATTCCTTGGGGTCACCAATCCGCGCCTGCCGCTTGATAACCTGATCGGCAAGATCGGTTTCGTCGATTTCAACGAGCGCGGCGGCGACCCGCACATTTGGCCTGCGCGACAACGCTTCCCAATCAGCCAAAACCTCCTGCTGGGTGGGGCGCACTGCTTTGGGCACGATGCCGAGCGCCTGACGGGCGAGCAACCCGTAAAATGTCTCGTCATATTGCGCGGCCTGTTTCAGCCGGGTTTCGATGCGTTCCGGGCGTCCACAAGCCATTGCGGCGCGCGCGGCCCAGTAAAGCCCGGCTGAGCGCATTTCAATGTCGCTTGCGCTGGTCGCAACGGCGGCAAAGGCGTCGTCGGCGGCCGCGCAATCCTGTTGACGCCAGGCGGCGAGCCCGTTCACCCACATGGCCTGGCGCGCCCAGTCACCGCTACCCTTGGCGGCCTTTGTCGCCATGGCTCGGGCGTTGGCATCGTCGCCGGCGGTGTAATAAATCCAGGCGACCCGCTGCTGCCACTCCGTCGTGGCTTCGGCTGAAAGACTGTCGGTTGCCTCGAGCAATGCTTGCGCATCGGCGCCAAGGTCGTCTTTGATAAAAGGCTGCATCTTTTCAGCAAGTGCTGCCGCGGCCAGGTCGCTGCGCGTCGGCTTCGCGCGGGCCCGAACCGGTGCGCTGCCGAGCCAGCTAAGCGCCTGAGCATAGGGCAGGGAGGGCAAATCGCTGCCCCCACGCCGCTTGGCGAGCTCGGCAATCTGTTCGGCCTGGGGCAGCTCCGGCGCATCGCTCAGCAGCTTGGCCAGGTCTTCAAGCGTGGCCTTTGGTGTGCCTTTTTCGGTCAGCAGCTTGGCCATGGCCACGCTGTGCAGCGGGCCCGGCTTCATGGTTGACAGCTGCAAGCGCGCATCGGCCCATTTGCCTTCACGAATGCTCTTGAATACGGCCCGGTAGCCTGCGCGCTGCGCCTCGTCCAACTGCTGGGGAATGGACCGTATCGCGGCAGCAGCAAGCTTGGCGTCAACCGCCGGACCGCCAGCTGCGGCCAAGGGGCTGGCGGAAGCAAGCGCCAGCGAAACTGCCAGGGAAATCCGTACCGTCACATTTTACTCCCTGATGCCAGCAATTGCAGGTCCTTCCACGCCTCGGCTTTGGCGGCCGGCCGCTCAAGCAGAAACCGCGGATGAAACGTCGCGATCGCGCTGAGTTGAGCATCAGCGTGGTTAAAAAAGTGTAAAGATCCGCGTGCCGTCGCGATGTCTGCCCCAAGCAGGGCACGGCTGGGCGCATTGGCCATGATCAGCAGGCGCTTTGCCGCGACAAGGCCAATGTGATGGCGCAGCAACACGCCCAACGCCTGCTCGAGCTCGGGTGCGAGCCGCGTGGCCGGCGGACGGACCACGCACATCGGCGCGATGTACAGCGTATCGCGGGACAGGCCGATAGCTGCCATCATGTTGTCGAACAGGCGCCCGGTCGCGCCACTCAGGAGGCAGCCGGCGGCGTCATCGCCGCGATCAGGCGTGTCGACGATCACCATGATCGGCGCGCCTACCGCACCACGCGATCCAACCCGCGCGCCGGCGATTGCCGCGTCGGGGGCCTGGTCGCTCAGCCGCCATTGCTCGAACGCGAGCAAGGTGTTGGGCAGCGTGTCGGGCAGCGCCAGCGGTGGAGGGGCTGATGGCCGATCGGCCATCGCTGGCCGACCCCGTACCGGCATTTCCGATCGTTCGGCCGAAAGCGCCACCCAATTGCGTGGCTCGTCGCCCGTAAGCCATTCGATTCCGGCGTCATGCCACCAATCGAGCGCACTTGCGGCACTCTTTTTCCAATCAAAATTCTGGTCGGACCCCATGCTACTAAGCTAGAGTCGCTGTTGACGTTGCGGTCAATTAACGGGCACGCGGGATTGGACAAGACGTTGCCATATTGCGACGACAGACACTGAGACGCCTGGGCGGGAGATTATTGGTGAGCGAACGAGAGTCGATGCCCTATGATGTGGTGATCGTTGGCGCGGGCCCCGCCGGGCTCGCAGCCGCGATCCGACTAAAGCAGCACGCAGCCAAGGCAGGGCAGGATGTGTCGGTGTGCGTGCTTGAAAAGGGTTCGGAAGTCGGCGCCCATATCCTGTCCGGCGCCGTCGTGGACCCCAAGGCAATGGACGAGCTGTTGCCGGATTGGCGGACGATGGATTGCCCGCTCGCGCGTGTTCCAGTGACCGATAACCAGCACTGGATCATGACGTCGACAAAGAAATACAGCGTCCCGCATTTCGTGTTGCCGCGTTTCATGAACAATCACGGCACCTACACTGTAAGCCTGGGCAATCTGTGCCGGTGGCTGGCAGAGCAGGCCGAGGGGATGGGCGTTGAAATCTTCCCGGGTTTTGCGGCGGCGGAAATTCTGTTCAACGCGGATAGCTCAGTAAAAGGCGTTGCAACCGGCGATATGGGCGTCGCGCGTGATGGCAGCCGCAAGGCAGATTATCAGCCCGGCCTCGAATTGCACGCCAAGTACACGCTGTTTGCCGAAGGCGTGCGGGGGAGCCTCGCCAAGGAACTGATCCGCATTTTCGATCTGGCAAGGGACAGCGAGCCGCAGGTTTATGGCATTGGCATCAAGGAATTGTGGGACGTGCCGCCGGAAAATCACGCGCCCGGCCGCGTCATCCACACGCAAGGCTGGCCGCTGGGCGACAATGCGCGCGGTGGCGCGTTCCTCTATCATCAGGCGGATGGGCAAATCGCGCTCGGGCTAGTGACATGGCTCAGCTATTCCAACCCGCATTTGTCGCCGTTTCAGGAATTCCAACGCTGGAAAACACACCCTGAAATCGCCAAGATCCTTAAAGGTGGAAAGCGGGTGTCCTATGGTGCGCGCGCCATCAGCGACGGTGGCCTGCAGGCGATTCCGAAGCTAGTGTTCCCGGGCGGCGCGCTGATCGGGTGTTCGGCAGGCTTCCTCAACGTGCCGCGGATCAAGGGCAGCCACACTGCAATGAAGTCTGGCATGATGGCCGCCGATGCAGCGTTTGACGCCATTTCCAGCCAACGGTCGAATGATGCGCTTGTTGCTTATCCCGCAGCCTTTGCTGGCAGCTGGGTTGAAAAGGAGCTGTCGGTTGTGCGCA
This sequence comes from Sphingomonas sp., assembly GCA_046155125.1. GTDB lineage: Bacteria > Pseudomonadota > Alphaproteobacteria > Sphingomonadales > Sphingomonadaceae > Sphingomonas. The sequence goes on from JBJXEC010000064.1 coordinate 5,832, forward strand.
ACGCGCAGCCGCTGGTCGACAAATACGGCATGCTCGTGGGGGCAGTGCTCGCCAACGCGACGATGTTCCTGGAAAGCTGGGGCATCAGGATGCCCTTCACCATGAAGCACCACCGCGATAATGAGACGCTGTGGCGCAAGGATCTGGTCCCCGCAATAGATTATCCCAAGCCCGATGGCGTGCTTAGCTTTGACCGGCTTTCGTCCGTGTTCCTGTCAAACACCAACCATGCCGAGGACCAGCCAGTTCATTTGACGCTCAAGGACGCAGCGGTGCCCATCGCGGTTAACCTTGCGCTCTATGACAGCCCCGAGCAACGCTATTGCCCGGCCGGTGTGTATGAAATCGTCGGCCAGGAAACGGGCGACCCGCGCTTGCAGATCAACGCGCAGAACTGCGTCCATTGCAAGACATGCGACATCAAGGACCCGACCCAGAACATCAACTGGGTGGTGCCGGAAGGCGGAGGGGGCCCGAACTATCCCAATATGTAAGCGCCTCTGGGCCGTGGTGGCGGCCACCGTGCTTGCGACCACACCGGCTTTTGCCGATACGTCGCAGCAGGCGCTCGCGGCCTATGTCCGCGCGCGGGCGGCGGATGCC
>JBJXEC010000065.1:0-9630 GCA_046155125.1 Sphingomonas sp.
CGCTGGCTTGTCGGCCGCTTGGGCGCGCCTGCCGCAGCCGCTTTCGCAAGGGGTGGTGATGCTCGCGGCCTATCTGTTCAGCGAGCGTGCCACGACGGCACCGGCGCCTGCGGAGATCACCGCATTGTGGCGGCCGTTCCGCCGGATCAGCCTGTCGATGGCGCCCGCGATATGAGCCGGGCAAGCGATATTGCCAGGCGGCTTGGCGAGCGGCGACAGCGCGCGGTGATCGCATCGGTGCGGGCAACGCTCGCGGCCGCGTTCCCCGAGCTTGACGTGACGGCGGCGAGCGACGGCGTGGTGCTGGCGGGCAAGCGGCTCGCGATGCGGGCGGTGACTGATCCGCGGCTGCGCTGGATCAGGGGGTTGCTGCGATGAGCGCGGAAAGCGTTTTTCATGCGGCCATGCTTGCAGCACTGAAGGCCGCGCCGGAGTTTGGCGGTGCGCTCAACGGCGTGTTCGAGGGGCCACCAGTCAAAGGGTCGGAGCCCTATGCACAGCTTGGAGAGCTGCTGGCGACCGACTGGAGCACCAAGGACGCGCTTGGCCGCGAACTGCTGAGCGCGATCATCATCCGCGACAAGGCGGAAAGCCCCGTGCGGGCACAGGCGCTGGCGGGCGTAGCGGATGCCGTGATGCGCGCGCTTGCACCCAACCTTGCCGGCTTCAGCATCGTAAGCCTCGTGCTGATCCGCAGCCGCCTCATTCGCGCAGTGCCCGGGGGGTGGACGGCAATTGTCGAACACCGCGCGCGCCTGCTCACCCAATCAACCTAGGAGAAACGGACATGGCAGCAGAAAAAGGCAGCGCCTTCTTGCTCAAAGTTGGCAATGGCGCAGCGCCGCTTGTGTTTACGACGGTCGCCGGGCTGCGTACCACGCAGCTCTCGGTGAACGGCGAGGCGGTGGCGATTACCAGCAAGGCGTCGGGCGGCTGGCGCGAGCTGTTGTCGGGCGCTGGCGTGCGTTCGGTCAATGTGTCGGGCGCGGGCGTGTTCACGGGCTCGGCCGCAGAGCAGCGCATCAAGGCCTCGGCACTGGCTGGCACCATCGACGATTATCAGCTTAGCTTTGAAAGCGGCGAAACCATGACCGGGCGGTTCCTGGTCACGCGGCTGGACTATGCCGGCGATTTCAATGGCGAGCGCAGCTACACGCTGGCGCTCGAAAGCTCCGGCCCGGTGGTGAGCGCGTGACAAGCGCGAACCCGGCGCGTGGTGAGGCAGCGCTAAAGATTGGCGGTGCGGCGCTGGTCCTGCGCCCGAGCTTTGCCGCGCTGGTCGCCGCCGAGCAGGAGCTGGGGCCGCTTTTCGCGCTGGTTGAGCGCGCGGCGGCGGGCGAGTTGCGACTGGCGGAAATGGTTGCGCTGTTCTGGTACTGTTTGGCCGATGCGCCCGAGGGTCTCACTCGCGAGCGCTTTGGCGATGCCGTCGCTGGCGGCGGGCTGGCAGCCGCGACCCCGGCTCTGCGGGCGCTGCTGAGCCAGATTCTTGCCGGACGATGACGGGCGCAACCTTTGCCGACGCTGCGGCCCGGCTTGCGGGCTTTGCGGGAGCGGTGCTCGGCTGGGCGCCTGATCCATTCTGGCGCGCAACGCCGGCCGAGCTCGCCGGCGTCGTGCGTGCGATGGCGGGCGACAGCGCTGCGCCACCACCCGACCAGCAGACAATCGCCAAATTGATGGAGATATTCCCCGATGGATGAGGAAATCGACCGGCTTGTCGTGAGCGTGCGCGCCGACACGCAAGGCTTTGCGCGCGACATCGCCGAAATTCGCGGCTCGCTCGACGGGACACTGGCGCAAGGCGCAGCGCTTGCCGGGCGTGGCATCGAGAACGCGCTGCTGCGCGCGGTGCGGACGGGCAAGCTTGGCTTTGATGATCTGCGCAAGGTGGCGCTGGGCGTATTGTCCGATATTGCGAGCTCTGCACTGCGCAGCGGCATCAACGCGATCGTCGGCAACAGCGGCGGGATCGGCGGGGCGATTGCAAGCTTGTTCGGCGCGCCGGGCCGCGCGACCGGCGGCCCCGTCTCACCCGGCCGGGCCTATGTCGTGGGCGAGCGTGGCCCCGAGCTGTTCGTGCCGACATCAAGCGGCCAGATTGCGACCACGGGCGTCAGCGGCGCGCGTGACGTGCGGGTCGCAATCACCATCAACGCGCGCGGCGGGGAGGGTGCAGGGGCGCTTGCCCAGTCGAGCCGACAGGTGGCGCGCGCCGTGAAGGCCGCGATTGACGGGGCGCAGAGCTGATGGCTTGGTGGCTGGCGCGCGCGCGCACCGGGCAACAGGCGGGCGTTATCTCGCGCTTCGACCCGCGCTTCTGGACGGTCAATTTTCCGCGGCCGATGATGGCCAGCGTGGTGACGACCGCGCCCGACGCGCTGCGCGTGGACGCTGTGTTCTACCGCGCGGACGACCTTGCCGGGCTGATCTGGGAAGCCGAGGACACCATCGACCACCCGCTGCTGGCGTATGAGACGGCGCGGGATTTTCGGGCGTGTCGCTTGCGTTTCCACTGGCGCTCCCAGGGCATCAATCCGCTGAACGCGATCAACGGCCCGGTGCTGACCATCGAGGGGCGTGACGAAAGCGGCGGCGCCCGTGCCTGGTATGTGCGGCTGTGGAACTATGCGAGCGGGACGCCCGACAATGCCGATATCGTGATTGATTTCGCGGGCGTGAGCGGCGGGTTCCTGCTGCCGCAAGAGGCGGTTCCGGTATGGGCGGGTGACATTGACCGCATGTTCATTTCGCTCGTACCGCCGGGCTATACCGGCGCCGACGCGCCCTTGCCCAACCGCGCGGAAGCCTTTGTCGAGCTGACCGGCATCGTCTGCGACGGGCCGGGGTCAGTGCTCACCATTGGCGATGTCGTGGTGCCCGAGCACGGCCTGCAAATCGCCAGTGGTTATGATGATAGTTATAACGTCACGCCCGCGCGGCTGCTGCGCAACGCGCTGCAGCTCGGCTATCGCGGTGCCATCACGCACTATGTCGGCATGAGCCATTATCTGCGGCTCGAAGCGGATGCCGGCGGGCTTTATGCCAGCCTTCAGGGCGGCGCGCTGAACGTTGCGTGCGCGGCCTGGCACCGCGATTTCGCGGCACGGGCAAATGCGCTCGGCCTCGATATCATTTGGTCGCTGAGCTACGAATTGTTCAACATTCACACCTGGAATGACTGGAAGCAGCGCACGGCGCAGGGCGATCCTGCACTGACCGGATGGGTGCCGCCGTCCACGCTGCTCAGCCCGGCACATGCCGGGGCAATGGGGTATCTGCATCAGGTCGCGCAGGCGTTTATGACCATCGCGGTGGCCGCCGGTTTGCCGCCCAAATTTCAGGCGGGCGAGCCATGGTGGTGGGTGATGCCGGATGGACGGCCGTGCCTGTATGACGATGCGGCGCGGGCGGTGTTTGGGAGCAATCTGCCCGTTATTGCCGATGTGCGCGGTGCAAAATCACTCGCGGAACAGGCACTGATGGATGCAGCGGGCGCGCTGCTGGCGCAATCGACCGCGGCGCTGATTGCTGCGGTCAGGGCGGTTGCGCCGGACTGCGAGACGCATTTGCTCGTCTATCTGCCAAGCGTGCTTGCCGCCGATGCGCCCCATGTCAGGCGCATGAATTTTCCGCTCGGCTGGGCGCGGCCCGCCTTCGACGTGTTGCAGCTTGAAGATTATGACTGGGTGGCGGCTGGCGATACCGCCTCCACTGCGCGCGGGGTGGCCGAGGCCGAGGTGCGGATGGGCTATCCGGTAGCTGAGCAGCATTATCTGTCCGGGTTCATTCTGCGGCCTGAGGAGGCGGCGTCGTGGCGGTTCATTGATGCCGCCGCGGACGCTGCCCGGCGGCGGGGCGTCGCGCGCGCGTTCGTGTGGGCGCTGCCGCAAGTGGTGCGCGACGGTTTTGTTCATTTTGACGTGGAGGAAAGCGCCATGGAAGCGTTTGACGACGTGCTGTTCCCGCTCGCACTTGGCCGCGAGGCGGAGGTCGCGCCGGAATTTTCAACCGCGATCGTCACCAGCGCCAGCGGGCATGAGGCGCGCAACGCCAATTGGGCGAGCGGGCGCACGACCTATGATGTTGGCCCCGGCGTAAGGGCCGAGGCGGACATCGCGACATTGCTGGCGTTCTTCCGGGCGCGGATGGGGCCGGCGCGGGGCTTTCGGTTACGCGATCCGTTCGATTATGCGTCGGGCGAGGATGAGCCCCGGGCCGCTGACCAGGTGCTCGGCGTGGGCGACGGCATCGCCACCCGCTTTGCGCTCGTGAAACATTATGGCGGGGGTGTGCGGCGGATCACACGGCCCGTAGCCGGCAGCGTCCGGGTGGCGGTTGACGGCACCGAGACCAGCGCGTTTTCGTTGGCGCAAGGCGGCTATGTGCTGTTCGATGCGCCGCCCCGACCCGGCCAGACCGTGACGGCCGGTTATCTGTTCGACGTGGCCGTGCGCTTTGCCGAGGACCGGTTGTCGGTCAGCCGGGCGACGTTTCTGGCAGGCGCTGCGCCATCGGTGCCGCTTGTGGAAGTGCGCGAGGATGACGCATGAGCTTCCTCGACGGTGCGCTCACCACCATCGCGCTGTGCTGGCGGCTGGAGCGTCGCGACGGCGCCGCCATTGGCCTGACGGGCCACGACCGCGACCTGACGATCAATGGCCTCATCCACCGCGCGGCGCCCGGCATGGTCCCGTCGGCGGTAAAGCGCAGCGACGGCCTGGACGCGGACACGATGGATGTGTCGGGCGCGCTCACCAGTTCCGCGATTGGCGAGGCCGATTTGCTCGCTGGCCGCTGGAACGGGGCGCGGGTGCGGCTGTTTGCGGTCGACTGGACCGATCCCGAGGGCGCGCAAGTGCCGCTTGGAGAAGGAACGATCGGCGCTGTCGAAACGCTGGACAATGGCTTTACGGCAGAACTGCGCGGGGCAAGCGCTGCGCTCGACCGGCCGGTCGTTGAAGAAACATCACCCGAATGCCGCGCCGAGCTTGGTGACGAGCGGTGCCGGGTGCCGATGGCGGGGCGCCGCCGGTTTGCGCGCGTGCTGACGGCGGCGAACGCTGTGTTGACGGTCGATGCGCCGGAGCCAAGCGCCAATGCGTATGGCTTTGGTTTGCTGCGCTGGCTGACGGGGCCAAATTCCGGCCTGGAAAGCGCTGTTTCGGCATCGTCGGGCGTTGCCATCACGCTGCGCACGGTGCCGCCCTTTGCGGTGGAGGCAGGCGTGCTCGTCGAACTGACCGAAGGTTGCGACAAAAGCATCGGCACGTGCGCGGCGCGCTTTGCAAACGGACCAAATTTTCGCGGCGAGCCCTATCTGCCGGGGCTCGACCTGCTCACGCGCTACCCCGGCGGATGACCCCGGGACACCGCGTGGTGGCAGCCGCGCGCGCGGCAGTGAGAGCAAAGTTCCGGTTGCACGGCCGGGCAGTGGCGGACGGGTTCGACTGTATTGGCCTGGCCGCCCATGCGCTGGCGGCCGGCGGGTTCGCGGGGCCAGTGCCGACGGGATACGCGCTGCGCGGCGGGGTGCCGCATCAGGTTGCCGCGATGCTGGATGCCGCTGGGCTGGTACGCGTTGGCGATACGCTGGCCGGTGACGTGCTGTTGCTTGCGACGGGGCCAGGCCAGCTTCATCTGGCGATCGCGACCGAGGATGGCTGCATCCATGCCGACGCCTTGCTGCGCCGTGTCGTGGAACGGCCCGGTGCGATTCCCTGGCCGATACTGGGCCGCTGGCGGCTGGCTGATTCAACCAATGAAACCGGGGCATAGATTATGGCGACGCTAATATTGACGGCGGTTGGCACCGCGATTGGCGGGCCGATTGGTGGCGCGATTGGCGCCCTTGCGGGCCAGGCGATCGATCAGCGCGTGCTGTTTGCGCCCAAGGGGCGGCAAGGGCCACGGCTCACGGAGCTGGCCATCCAGACCTCATCCTATGGCACGCAGATCCCCAAGCTCTTTGGCACGTTGCGGGTCGCTGGCAGCGTCATCTGGGCGACCGACCTGATCGAATCGCGCGCAAGGTCGAGCGGCGGGAAAGGCCAGCCGAGCACGTCCACCTATAATTATGCGGCATCGTTTGCGGTGCTGTTGTCGGCCCGCGCGATCATGGGTGTGCGCCGGATTTGGGCGGACGGCAAATTGCTGCGCGGGGCCGCGGGTGACTTCAAGACTCAAACCATGTTTCGTCTCCATCTCGGCGGTGAGGATCAGCCGGCCGACCCGCTGATCGCGTCTGCGGAAGGCGCTGCGCTGACGCCAGCGCACCGGGGCAGCGCCTACGCCGTGTTCGAAAATTTTCAGCTTGGGGACTATGGCAACCGTATCCCGTCGCTGACCTTCGAAGTCGAGGCGGATGTCGCCGACGTGTCCGTTGGAACCATCGCGGCCACCCTGTCCGATGGCCTGGTCGATGGCCGCGACGTGGCGCAGCCGCTGGTCGGCTTTTCGGCCTATGGCGACAGCGTGCGCGGCGTGCTTGAAACACTGGCGACGGCGAGCGGCGGCTGGTTCGCGCCGGCCGGCGATGGATTGGTGATGCGAACGGAAGTGGCGATCCCGTTTGCCCTGGCAGATACCGGCTATGCCGCTCCGCGCGGGCGGCGGGCTAGCAGGTCGCGCACGGTGGCGGCGATCGAAACCGTGCCCCAGACCGTCACCATATCGCATTATGATCCGTCACGCGATTATCAGGCGGGACTGCAGCGGGCGCGCAGACCGGGTGCGGGCAACCGCACCGAACGGGTCGACCTTGCAGCCGCGATCGACGGCGGTACGGCCAAGGCGATCGCCGAACGTGTGCTGGTGCGCGCCGAGGCAGCGCGCGAGCGGCGTCAGGTCACCTTGTCGCAGGCCGCACTGGCTGTGCCGCCGGGAGCAGTCATTGTGCTGCCGGGGGATGGCGGGCGCTGGCGGGCGAACGGCTGGTCGCTCGAAAACAATGTCGTGGGGCTTGACCTTGTTCGCCTCAGTGTCGGCGTGATGGGAGGCGCTGACCCGAGTGGCGGCACGGCCAGCCCTTCGCCGGAGCGCGTGCCCGCCAGTTCGGGCCGGGTGCTGCCGTCTCCAGACATTGTGCAGGGCCCAACCCTGTTGCGGGCGGTTGAGTTACCATCCCTCGACGACTCGGTATATGCCGCGCCGCGCCTCACCGTGGTTGCGGCCGGAGAACTGTCGGGCTGGCGCCGCGCTGCCTTGTTGCTGAGCACTGACGGAGGCGCGAGTTATGCGAGCGCGGGCGTTACCGCAGCGCCCGGGGTCATTGGCACGGTATCCGCAGGCGCGCGGGCGGCGCCGGCGGTCTTGCGCGATCTGGCGGGGCAGTTTGAGGTCATGCTTGCGCACGACGCGATGCTGCTTGCCGATGCCAGCGATGCAGCGCTTGATGCCGGCGCCAATCTGGCGCTTGTGGGCAATGAGCTTGTTCAGTTCGGGCGCGCCACGCGGCTTGGCGAGCGGCACTGGCGGCTGGACCGCTTGTTGCGCGGGCGGCGCGCTTCGGTTGTGGCAGACATTGTCCCCGGCCAGCGGTTCGTCCTGCTCGATCGCGATGCGAGCGCCCTATTGGAGATTCCGCTTTCGGCACTCGACGGCACAGCGCTCGTGCTGGCGTCGGGCGTTGGCGACGTGCCCGAACCCGCCCAGGTCAGCGCGACCATTTCCGGTGTGTCCGTGCGCCCGCCATCGCCCGTGCACTTCCGGATCACAGATCGCGCCGGCGGCTATGGCACCCTGCGCTGGGCGCGGCGAAGTCGGGCGGGCTGGCGCTGGATCGATGGCGCCGATGTGCCGCTTGCCGAGGAAGCGGAGGCCTATCGGCTCACATTTATCGGCGGTGACCGGGCGGCCAGTATCGATGTGGCGACGACGTCGCTCGTGCTGGCCGAGGCCGACCTGGCGCAATGGACCACGGTTGAGCTGCGGCAGCACGGGCGCAACGGCGACTCGCCGTCACGAACGCTGGCGCTTTGACTTGTCTCATGGAGGAAAACAGCAATGAACGACGATACCAGCGCGCGGTTGCGCCTGCCTCATTTGCAGCCTGGCCAGGCGCAGAAGGAGCTTTACCACAATGAGGCGCTGGCGCTGATCGACATCGGCCTTCAGGCGTCAGTGAAAGCAGTTGGCCTGGAGTCGCCGCCATCTGACCCAAAGCCCGGTGAGTGCTGGATTGTTGGCCCGGCGCCAACTGGCGTCTGGTCCGGCCAGGCCAAAGCGCTGGCGGGCTGGACGGCCGGCGGGTGGCGGTTCGTGGCACCCGTTGCGGGTATGACCGTGTGGAGCGAGCAAGACCGGCTGTCAGCTCAATATGAATCGGACGCCTGGCATGTCGGGGAATTGCGCACCAGCGTGGTGATGATTGCTGAGCTGCCGGTGGTTGGCGCGCGCCAGCCCGCAATTGGAACACCGCAGGGGGGATTGACAGTCGATACACAGGCCCGTGCCGCGCTGTCCGCGATACTCGTGGCGCTGCGCAGCCACGGGTTGATTGCTCCATAAGCTCCCGTTGCTCAGCCCGATGCACACAAGCCCCCAATTCGGAAAAAATGTTGCCATTTAGTCACAGTCGCTTCCCAATTGCTGACTTGCGCGGAAACCTTCCTTTGAGTAGGGAGTTCATGCTGTCCGTTGTGACACTTATGAAAGGGGATTATGATGCGGAAGCTTGCCATTACTTTGGCGCTCGCCTCCACCGCGCTCGCCACTCCCGCCCTCGCCCGCGACAAGTCGTGGTACGTTGGCGTTGACGGCGGTGTGTTGCTGGTTGAGGATATTCGGTATGACATCGGCACCGCGCCGAACGCCGGCACCTCTGGGACGCGCTATGGCTATGATGTTGATGCTAACATTGGCTATGATTTCGGCCCGTTCCGTGCCGAAGCCGAAGTTGGTTACCGTCGCGCACGCGTCGACAATTTCGCGTCGACGGTTTTCGTTCCGCAGTTTTCGTCAACTGGCGCGCTGTCCAACGCGCCTGCTGGCTCGTACCCAGCCGGTGGGTCGAATTCCGCCCTTAGCTTCATGCTGAACGGTTTGTTCGATTTTGGTGCAGACGACGAAGTCCAGGGCTTTGTTGGCGGCGGCGTTGGTGTCGCTCGCGTGCAGGCGCAGGCTCGTATCACGCGGGGCGGAAACTTCCTCTCCGACTCTGACACGGTCTTTGCCTATCAGGGGCTGGCTGGTGTCCGTGCGCCCATCAACAAGCATGTGGACGTGTCGATCAAGTATCGCTTCTTCACCGCGCCCAACGCCAACTTCGTTGACGTGCGTGGCCGCAATTTTGAGGGCACGTTCCGGTCGCACAGCTTGCTCGGCGGCCTGACCTATAACTTCGGTGGGGCAGAGGCGGCTCCGCCACCGCCTCCTCCGCCGCCACCGCCACCGCCACCTCCTCCGCCACCTCCTCCGCCACCCCCGCTCGCGGCGGCAGTGTGCACACCCGGGCCGTTCATCGTGTTCTTCGAGTTCGACAAGTCGGACATCACGCCGGACGCAGCGGGAATCCTGGACAACGCCGTGGCTGCTTATGGCAATTGCGGTAACGCTCAGGTCATGCTGGCTGGCCACGCGGACCGTTCCGGTTCGGTGCAGTACAATGTCGGTCTGTCGCAGCGTCGCGCT
>JBJXEC010000066.1:0-38138 GCA_046155125.1 Sphingomonas sp.
TCGACCGGACGATTTCGGGCGGCGTAACCGTCAACGACGTCATCTTCCATGTCAGCATGGAAGATCTCCCGTTTGGCGGCGTTGGTCCATCAGGCATGGGGTCTTATCACGGGCCGGACGGCTTCAGGACCTTCAGCCACGCCAAGGCGGTGTACAAACAGCCCAAGATCGATGTGGCAAAACTCGCCGGGCTGAAACCGCCTTATGGCAAAGCGCTGATGGCGACGGTGAGGCGCCAGATGAAAATTTGACGCCGGGCGGCCGGGGCCTTGACAGGCCAGCCGATCGCTATTCCGCTGCCTCAACGTGCAGCCAGGCGGCGTGCTGCGGCGCTTTTTTTGTCTGGCTCCATTCCTCCAGCATCAATGGGGCGACCCGCTCCAGCTCGGCATATTGGTCGGGCGTGCCGAGGTTGCAGGCAAGTTCCAGCCGGTGGCCGTTGGGGTCGAAGAAAGAGATCGAGCGGAAGATGCCGTGATAGGTTGGCCCAAGCACATCCAGACCTTGCCCTTCGATATGCGCTTTCGCCGCAAGCAGCGTGTCAAGATCGGCCACTTCAAAGGCCAGATGCTGCACCCAGGCGGGGGTGTTGGGGTCCTTGCCCATGTCAGGCTGGTTGGGCAGTTCGAAAAACGCGAGCACATTGCCGCCCCCACAATCGAGGAAGACGTGCATGTAAGGATCATAGGCGCCCGTTGACGGCACATGATCTTCGGCAAACGCGTTGGTGTAGCGCATGCCCAGCACGCGTTCGTAAAATTCCACCGTCTCCCTGGCGTCGCGGCAGCGATAGGCAACATGGTGGATGCGGTTAAGCGCGAAGGGGTGAGTCATTGGCCGGGTACCTCACTTGGATGGCGTTCGAGCAGGATATCGCGCTGAACCCGCCAGCTCTGATCTGGCTGGCGCGTCGCTTGGACAATGCCGTTGCCCCCCTTGTTGTCAACCGACCGGCGATAGGCATTGGTAACGCCGAATTCGCCGTCAAACACGATGTCGTCGATCCAATAGGGTCGCCGTTCGGGTTCCAGCACGGTCAAGTGGATGTGCGCAGGGATGGTATCGTTGGGGTAGGGCGCGGGCTTGATCGTATCAAAATGATAGCGGCCGTCCGCGCCGGTCTTTACCCAGCCGCGCAGGCGCCCGTGGCGGCGGCTTGCTTCGGTCGCCGGCGTGCCATTGGCATATCGGCCCTCTGCATTCGTTTGATAGGCGTAGATGACGACCCCGGCGGCGGGCGTCTTGCGGTCGGTTTGATACACCGTGCCGTCAATGGTCAGCGGCTCGCCCCGGTCGATGCCGGGGCCGATCGTTGCGCTGTTTGTCAGCGTCGCTGCATCGGCTTCCGCAGCGCCTTCACAGCCCTCGCACTGGTAAAGATTGGTGCGCACGCCGCTCCTGGTGTCACGCGCCCCTGGCGCTGGCACCGCCTTGCTATCCGCGGCAGGTTGGCAGCTCGCAAGCGCAATTGCGCTGATAGCAGCCATCCGACTGCTCATTCTGTCGCCACCGTCGGGATCACCCCGCGGCGCATCTGGTCCAGCTCGATCGATTCGAACAATGCCTTGAAATTGCCCTCGCCGAAACCGTCATTGCCTTTTCGCTGAATAATCTCGAAAAAGATCGGGCCGACCATGTTTTCGGTGAAAATCTGGAGCAACAGCCCGCCGCCTGTCTCCGGCGCGCCGTCGATCAGGATTTTCCGTGCGCGCATTTCCTCCACGTCATGGCCATGGCCCGGCAGGCGCTTGTCGATCAGGTCGAAATAGGTGTCGATCGTGTCTTGAAAGTGGATACCATTGGCGCGCAGCGTATCCACCGTTTTGAAGATATCGTCGGTCGCCATCGCAATGTGCTGAATGCCTTCACCCTTATAATCCTTGATGAATTCCTCGATCTGCGAATGCTCGTCCTGGCTTTCGTTCAAAGGGATGCGGATTTTGTCGTCTGGCGCGGTCATTGCCTTGCTGACCAGCGCGGTTGACTTGCCCTCAATATCGAAGAAGCGGATTTCGCGGAAGTTGAAGATGCGCTCGTAATAGCTGGCCCAGTAATCCATCCGCCCGCGCATCAGATTGTGCGTCAGGTGGTCGAGCGTGTGCAGGCCAACGCTATTGTCGCTCGGGGTCGCGCCGGGGACGGGTTCGAAATCAATGTCATAGAGCGTGGCGCCGCCGCGCTGGTCGACGAGATAGAGGTTGGCGCCGCCAATCCCTTCGATTGCGGGCACGTTAAGCTCGGCCGGCCCGACCTTGCCCTCAACCGCCACTGCACCGCGGTCGGTGGCGAGCTTCACTGCCTTGGCGGCATCCGCCACGCGAAACGCCATCGCATTGGCCGAGGGGCCATGGGTGTCACGAAAGCCCGCAACTTGGCCCGCATTTTCCATGTTGAGCAGGAAATTGATATCGCCCTGCGCATAGCGGCGGACATTTTTTGAGCGGTGATTGGCAACGTGCGTGAAGCCCATCTTGACGAACAGGTCCGCCAGCGCCTCCGGGTCGGGCGAGGTGAATTCGACGAATTCAAAGCCGTTCAGGCCCATGGGGTTGTCGGTCGCGGTGTCCGAGGCAGGCAGGGTGGCGGTCGTCATGGCAGCGGTCTCCGTGGCGGCATATGGTATCAGATGAAACTATATAGCGGGTTTGGGGTCGAAGGTCCATCGGTTGCTTTGCCTCCCCAACATCGCCACCCGGACACTGGGCCGAGCTCGGAATGAAGTCTTTTTCCAGATTCCCATCCGCCGCCACACCCCCTAAACCCTCCTCGTGAAATCCTTCGATCGCCAAGACCGCCTCCTCGCCATCGGCCTTGCCGCACTGGCGGGGTATGTCGATGCGATTGGCTTCCTCGCGACCGGCGGGTTTTTCGTTTCGTTCATGAGCGGCAATTCGACGCGGCTCGGGGTGGGGATTGCTGAGCAGTCGAGCAATGCCGCGGTTGCCGCGATGCTGATCGGCAGCTTTCTGATCGGCGTGATCGCGGGGTCACTGGTTGCGCGGATGGCGGGCCAGCGGCATCGGGAGGTGGTGCCGCTGGCGCTTGCCGCATTGCTCGGCGCAGCGGCGCTGCTGAGCGACTTCCGGCAGCTTTGGCCAGCCGCGGTGCTGATGGCGGTCGCCATGGGGGTGGAGAATATCTTCTTCGCCGAAGGGGCCGAGGTGCGAATCGGCCTGACCTACATGACCGGGCGGCTCGTGAAGCTTGGGCAGATGCTGGCGGCGGCGATCGTGGGGGAGGACACATGGGGCTGGGTGCCGCACCTGTTGCTGTGGAGCGGGCTGCTCGGTGGCGGGGCGGCGGGCGCATTTGCATTTTTCAAGTTAGGCGGCGATGCGCTGTGGATCGCGGCGGGGGCGGCGCTGCTGGTCGCGCTCATTGCCAGGCGACCCCGCGGGGTGGCAAACAGGCAGCCATGACCGGTTTGAAACTCGACAAATTCCTGCCCTATCGGCTTTCGATTGCGTCCAATCGTGTCTCCGGCGCGGTGGCGACGGCATATCAGGCGCTGTTCGGCTTGCGAATCCCGGAGTGGCGGCTGATCGCCATCATCGCGGAAAGTGACGGGATGACGCAGCAGGCGCTCGGCCGTGCTACCGAAATGGACAAGGTATCGGTTAGCCGCGCTGCCATATCGCTGGTCGAGCGCGGGTTGCTCGTGCGGCGGCCGAATCCGGAGGATCAGCGCTCGCATTTATTGTCGCTGACCAAGTCGGGCGCGCTGCTATATGATAGCGTCGCGCCTAAGGCGCTTGAGCTGGAAGCGCGGATCTTTGAGGGATTTTCCGCCGAGGAGCTAGAAATCTTTGTCGCGATGCTCGAGCGCGTGTCAAAGGCGGCCGTTGCACTGCAGCCGGAATAGGGTTGATGTTGGGCGCGTGCGCGTTCTAAGCGCTTGGCAGCCTCCCCGGGTCGTTCGTCATTATCGTTTTGAGGAGGAATTATGTCGCTGCAGGTTGATCGTGCCGGGCTGTCGGTGGCTGCCGAGCTTGCCGCTTTTGTCGAAGAGCACGTGCTGCCGGGGCTGGGGATCGCGGCGGCGGGTTATTGGCAGGGCGTTGCCGATATTTTTGCGATGTTCGCGCCGGAGAATGCCACACTGCTCGCCAAGCGCGAAACACTACAGGCTGCGATAGATGCCCGGTACCAGGCGAGCGAACCGGTCGACGAGGCGTTTCTGCGCGAGATCGGTTATTTGGTGCCCGAGCCCGAGCCTTTCACAGTCGGCACCGAGAATGTCGATGCCGAGATTGCGACGATGGCGGGGCCGCAACTCGTGGTGCCGATCCTCAACGCGCGCTTCGTCCTGAACGCCGCCAATGCGCGCTGGGGTAGCCTGTATGATGCCTTCTACGGCACCGATGCGCTGCCGGGCGCAGCCAAGCCGGGCGGCTATGACACCGAGCGCGGGAGCAGGGTGATTGCAGCGGCCAAGGCGTTTCTCGATGAAGCTGTGCCGTTGGCGTCCCGAAAATGGGCAGATTTCGCCGGCGGAGACCCGATACTGGTCGATCCGGCGCAGCGCGTTGGACAGAGGGGGGAGTCGCTGCTGTTCCGGCACAACGGGCTGCATATCGAAGTTGTCGTCGACCGCAATTCGGCGATCGGCCAGACCGACCCGGCGGGCATTTCAGACGTTATCCTCGAATCCGCGCTTACGACCATTTGCGACCTCGAAGACTCAATCGCGGCGGTCGATGCCGAAGACAAGGTCGCGGCGTACACCAACTGGCTTGGCCTGATGAAGGGCGATCTGGAGGAGACATTCGACAAGGGCGGCAAGCAGCTCACCCGGCGGCTCAACCCAGACCGGGTATATGGCGATCTCACGCTCCCCGGCCGCTCGCTGCTCTTTGTCCGTAATGTGGGGCATCTGATGACGACGCCCGCGATCCACCTCGCCGATGGCAGCGAGGCGCCCGAGGGCATTCTCGACGCAATCATGACGTCAACGATTGCGCTCTACGATCTGCGCGCGCTCGGTAAGTGCAGGAACAGCCGTGCGGGGAGCGTCTACATCGTGAAGCCCAAGATGCACGGGCCAGAGGAATGCCGCTTTACTGATCGGCTGTTCAATGCCGTTGAGGATTTGCTTGGCCTTGCGCGCCACACGGTCAAGGTGGGCGTGATGGACGAAGAGCGCCGCACCTCGGCCAATCTCGCGGCGTGCATTGAGGCGGTGAAGGACCGCATCGTCTTTATCAATACCGGTTTCCTAGATCGCACCGGAGACGAGATGCACACCGCGATGCACGGCGGTGCGATGATCCCCAAGACGGAGATGAAGACCAGCGCCTGGATCAAGGCCTATGAGGATCGCAATGTCCGTATTGGATTGGCGCATGGCCTGTCGGGCCGCGCGCAGATCGGCAAGGGCATGTGGGCCGCGCCGGACCGAATGGCCGACATGATGGCGCAGAAGATCGGCCACCCGATGTCGGGCGCCAACACCGCCTGGGTGCCATCGCCCACCGCCGCGACGCTGCACGCGGTGCACTATCATCAGGTCGACGTGTTTGCCCGGCAAAAGGAAATTGCGGGCGAGGCAATTCCAGCGCTCGGTGGCCTGCTCACGGTGCCGTTCGCAGCGCCAGGCCGCAACTGGGCGGCGGACGAGGTCGCGCGCGAGCTGGACAATAATGCACAAGGAATTTTGGGCTATGTCGTGCGCTGGATCGACCAGGGCATTGGCTGTTCGAAAGTGCCCGACATCAACGATATCGGGCTTATGGAAGATCGCGCGACGCTGCGTATTTCGTCGCAGCATATCGCTAACTGGCTGCTTCATGGCGTAGCGACCGCGGCCGACGTCGACGCCGCGTTTGACCGAATGGCGGCGACGGTCGATACCCAGAATGCGGGCGACCCGCTCTACCGCCCGATGGTGGGGCACCCGGACAGTATCGCCCTGCAAGCGGCGCGCGCGCTGGTATTCGAAGGCGGGCGCCAGCCAAGTGGCTATACCGAGCCGCTGCTCCACAAATTTCGCCAGCAAGCCAAAGCGCGAGCATAGCGCCTGACCACGATGCCCGGTCACGCGCCCTTTGCGTTGCAAATGGAAATCGAATATCGGGTATGCGCGAGGAGCGCCGCAGATGGAGCATGTTGACGTAATCATTGTAGGCGCCGGTATTTCCGGCATTGGCGCCGGCTATCACCTCCAGAACAAATCACCGGATCGCACCTACATGATACTGGAGGGGCGCCCGGCGATTGGCGGCACCTGGGCCTTGTTCCGGTATCCCGGCATTCGGTCCGATTCCGACATGTACACGCTGGGCTACTCGTTCGAGCCATGGACGGAGGCAAAGGCGATTGCCGATGGGCCCGCCATTTTGAAATATGTGAACGCGGTGGCGGCAAAATATGGCATCGACCGGCACATCCGCTTCAATCACCATGTGAAGGCGGCAAGCTGGTCAACGGAAGCGGCGCGCTGGACCGTGACGGCGATGAAGGATGGCGAGGAGGCGCAGTATAGCTGCAATTTCCTGTTCATGTGCTCGGGCTATTACAATTACGCCAAGGGCCACACGCCGGACTTTCCCGGCGCTGACGCTTTTGCGGGGCAATTGATCCATCCGCAGTTTTGGCCCGAAAACCTTGATTATGCGGGCAAGCGCATCGTCGTGATTGGTTCAGGCGCGACGGCGGTTACGCTCGTGCCCGAGCTGGCGAAACAGGCAGCGCACGTCACCATGCTGCAACGCTCGCCAACCTATGTGGTGTCGCGCCCGGCAGAGGATGCCGTTGCTAACCGCCTGCGCGCGCTGCTGCCATCCAAGCTTGCTTATGCCATTACACGCTGGAAAAATGTGCTGTTTGGCATGTTCTTTTTCCGCATGGCGCGGCGCCAGCCAGCGAGGGTGAAAGAGCGGATCATTGGTATGGTCCGCGAGCATCTTGGTGATGATTATGACGTCGCAACGCATTTTACACCGCGCTACAATCCGTGGGACCAGCGCCTTTGCTTAGTTCCAGATGGCGATTTGTTCGAGGCGATCAAGGCGGGCACCGCGTCGGTGGCAACCGACCAGATTGTCCGTTTTGATGCCGGTGGTATTGCGCTTGCATCCGGCAAGCGACTCGATGCCGACATCGTGGTGACGGCGACCGGGCTTGAACTCCAGCTACTGAGCGACGTTGCTTTTACGGTGGACGGCAAGCCCGTGACCCTTGCCGATACGTTCAACTACAAGGGCATGATGTATTCAAACGTGCCGAACATGGCGTCGTCGTTCGGCTACACTAATGCGTCATGGACGCTGAAGGCGGATTTGACCTGCGGCTATGTCTGCCGGTTGTTGAACACCATGAAGAAGCGCCGGCTGCGCCAAGCGACGCCGCGTATTGCCGGCCATCTGGAGGCAAAGCCTTTCCTCGATTTCAGCTCGGGGTACGTCACGCGCGCGATGGAACGCTTCCCCAAACAGGGCGACAAACAACCATGGCAGGTTCACCAGAATTATGCGCGCGACCTGATGACACTGCGGTTCGGTTCGGTGGATGACGAGATGGAGTTTTCCAATCCAGATCCCGCAAGGGCATCAGTTCGGGCGTAGCAGGCGTCGGCGCCGGATCGCTTGGCGGTTCAGCGCTCCGGTTAAGCGCCCGATTGCAGTGTCTGCAGCTGTAGCCAACCGGTTTGCGCTTGCGGTGTTCGTTCGAACGAACTACCGAGCCGGGAACGAGGTCAAATGGCGCAAGAACGGCTCATCGACATTGCGATTCGCGAGTTTGGCCTGCACGGGCTGGACGGAGCGAGCACGCGCAGCATTGCGGCAGCCGCGGGCACCGCAATGTCGGCGATCACGTATCACTATGGCGGCAAGGAGGGGCTCTACCTTGCTGCTGCCGACCATATCGCCGAACGGCTGGCGTCCGATATGGGCGATGTGCTGCCGACGCTTGATGCCCTTCCGGCCGAGGCGGGCGCAGCGCGCACCGCGATTCACGTTATTGTCAGCCGCTTTGTCGACAAGATGGCCAGCAGCGACACGGAGAGCTGGTCGCTGTTCATCATGCGGGAGCAAATGCGCCCGACCGAGGCATTTAATCGCATCTATGCGGGCATGATGGGCCAGATGTTGGAGCGCCTTGCGACGTTGATTGGGGCGGCAACCGGGGTCGATGAAGCGCGCGCGCGGCTGGTTACCATTACGCTGATTGGGCAGGTGATCGTGCTGCGCTCGTCGCGAGCCTCGTGCCTGAGGTTGCTCAAGCGAAGCGAAGTCGATGACGGCTTGATAGCCGACATGAAGCGTCAAATCGGGCGCAATCTCGATGCCATTTTCGACACCATGACCGCAGAAGGACCGCAGCCTCAATGAGCACAGACACGGTCAACCCCGTTGCCCCGGCGCCCGCCGATCTGCCTGCCGCGGCGCCGCAGCGCTCGCTGTTCAAGAGCCCCGCGTTCTGGATTGCGCTGATCGTGCTTGCGGTAGGTGTCATTTTCGCTGGTCGTTACTGGCTCGATTCTAAAAATTATGAATCGACCGACGATGCCTTTGTTGATGCCCATATTGTGCGGCTTGCACCAACAGTGGCGGGCACGCTGAGACAAGTGGCTGATGTCGACAATCGCCATGTCGCGGCCGGGCAGTTGCTGGCAGTGATTACGCCCAACGGCCCCGAGGCGATGCTGGCCGAGGCCGATGCCGGCGTTTCCCAGGCCGGGGCGGAACTGGAGCGGGCGCGGGCTGAGGTCGTTGCGGCCGATGCGGGCCGAGCGCAGGCGGCCGCGCAAGCGCGCGCGCCGCTTGCTGCCGCCGCCAAGGCCGCGCAGGATCTGGCGCGATATAGGGCGCTGCAGCGAATCGATGCTCCTGCAGTCGCTGCGCAACAAGTCGATGCGGCGCGTGCGGAAGCGCAGCGGACGGCCGCCGAAGCAGCGGCGGCGCAAGGCCAGGTGGCGAGCGCCAGCGCCAGCGTCGTTGTCGCGCAGCGCCAGGTTGCCGCAGCGCAAGCGGCGATCGAGGCGCGGCGAGCGCGTGTGCAGCAGGCGAAAGTGACGCTGGGCGATCTTCAACTGACGGCGCCGGTATCGGGCCAGGTCGTCAACCGGTCGGTCAATATCGGGTCTTATGTCGCGCCTGGCTCCCCGCTGATGTCGATCGTGCCGGACCGGCTGTGGGTGACGGCCAATTTCAAGGAAACGCAGCTACGGCACATGCGCCCCGGACAGCCAGTGACGATCAAGGTGGACGCTTTTCCCGACATCAAGTTCCTCGGGCGTGTTGACTCGATTCAGCGCGGCGCTGGCCAGGCCTTTGCCGTGCTGCCCGCACAGAACGCGACCGGCAATTTCGTGAAGGTGGTTCAGCGCGTGCCGGTCCGCATCGAGTTTGACATCAAGAACGGCCCTGATCCGCGCCGTTTTGCGATCGGTCCAGGCATGTCGGTGCAACCTTCCGTCAAGGTGCATTGAGCGATGGCACGCGCTTCGGCGCAGGACGGCTGGACGCCGGAGCGGTCAGCCGCAGGGCGCAATAACCCGTGGCTAGTTGTCGCGATCATCAGCCTGCCGACGTTCATGGAGGTGCTCGATACGTCAATCGCCAATGTGTCGCTCGACAATATCGCAGGCGGCCTGTCGATTTCGGTTGACCAGGCGACATGGGTGCTGACCAGCTATCTGGTCGCCAACGCCATCATCATCCCGATCAGCGGCTGGCTGTCTGACGCGATTGGCCGGAAGCGCTATTTCCTCATCTCGATTGCGCTGTTCACGCTTTCGTCGCTGATGTGCGGGCTGGCACCAAATCTGACGACTCTGGTTATTGCGCGTATATTGCAAGGAATCGGCGGCGGCGGGCTGGCGCCAGTGGAGCAGTCGATGCTGGCCGATACGTTCCCGCCCAAGCAACGCGGCATGGCATTTGCCGCCTATGCTATCGTGGTGGTCGTCGGGCCGGTGCTCGGGCCGTCGCTGGGCGGGTATATCACCGAGACCTGGAGCTGGCACTGGGTGTTCCTGATCAATGTGCCCGTGGGGATCGCGGCGTGGTTTCTGGCCGACATCTTTGTCGACGAGCCTCAGGTGCTGAAGGATGATCGCAAGGCGCTGCTCAAGCGCGGCCTGCGCATCGATTACATTGGCGTGGCACTGGTGGCCCTTGGTCTCGGGCTGTTCGAGTTCACGCTTGATCGCGGGGAGCGTGAGGACTGGTTTGCCAGCAACCTCATTTTTGCAACCGCGATCATTTCGGCGACGTCGCTCGTTGCGCTGTATTTCTGGGAGTCGCGGCACAAGGATCCGGTGGTGGATGTGTCGCTGCTGCGCAATCGCAATTTCAGCCTGACCTTGCTGGTCATGGGCACGACCGGCATGATCCTTTATGGCACGACCGCGCTTATTCCGCAGATGCTGCAACAAGTGGTTGGCTATAGCGCGCTCGATGCCGGCATGGCGCTCACCTATGCAGGGGTCGCGACCCTAATCATGGTGCCGGTTGCCGGGCGGCTGAGCGGGATGGTTGATGTGCGCTATCTCCTGTTTCCGGCGCTAGTCGTGCAAGCGCTGGCGCTGTGGAACATGAGCCACTTGTCCGCGGATTTGTCGTTTACAGATGCAGCGGTCGCGCGCCTGTTTCAGGCGGCGGCGCTCCCGTTCCTGTTCATTCCCATCAACGCCATCGCCTATGCCGGTCTGCCGCAAAACAAGACGGCGCAAGCCTCAAGCCTCCTTAACGTCGCGCGCAATCTTGGCGGGACTATTGGCATATCGGCCTCGCAAACATTGTTGTCGAGCTATCGGCAAGTGCGCCAGTCGACCACGGTTGAGGGGCTTAACCCCGGTAATCCGGCTTATAATGACTGGGTTGATCAGGCCTCACATACGCTTGGCACGATGCCGGGCGATCAAACGACGCTTGCTGTAATTTACGGACAAGCACAGCGGCAGATATCGATGCTGGCGTTTCTCGACGTGTTTCGCACGTTGATGGTCGTTATCCTCTGCATCGCGCCCGTCGTTTTCCTGATGCGGCCCGGCAAGGGCGGCAGTGGAGGAGCAGCACATTGACCGTTAAGATATCGCTCGCCGCCATTTGCGCTCTGGTGCTCGCTGGGTGTACGGTGGGACCCAATTATGTTGCGCCAACAGTCGCGCTGCCCGCGCAATTTGCTCATGCGCCGGCCACAGTTTCTGGCGACGACAGTGTCGAGGTCGCGCAGTGGTGGAAGAGTTTTCACGATCCCCAGCTTGATTCGCTGATTGCCACAGGCCTCGCGGACAACCCCGATATCGCGATTGCCGCATCGCGTGTGCGCCAGGCGCGGCTGCAGGAGATTGTGGCGCGCGCCGCCGGTCGGCCCAATGTCGGCGCCGATACCAGCGCGTCGCGGGTTGATTTCAGCCGCAACGCAGGGTTTTCGTCACTGGCCCGCCAGTTTTCGGGCGGCGCGAATAGCGGTGCAGGGAGCGGCAATGGCGGCATCGCGTTGCCGGGCGGCGGGATCACCACCTATGCCATCGGGTTTGACGCAAGCTGGGAGCTTGATCTGTTCGGCGGTGCACGTCGCGGTACTGAGTCGGCGCGCGCGCTGACCGAGGCGGCCGAATGGACGCGGCGTGACGCCGCCGTCACGCTCGTTACCGAAATAGCCGATGCCTATCGCGCGCTGCGAGTAGACCAGACCCAAATCGCCATTGTCGGCGCCGAGATCGCGAAGCAGGAGCGGCTGGTGGAGATCGCTGCGAATACGGCGGCAGCCGGTCTCGCCCCGGGGATTGACGCGGTCCGCGCGCGGGGCGAGGTCGCTGCGTCGCGGGCGCGGATCGAGCCTTACCGGATCGATGTTGATCTCCGCATTCACGCGCTCGGCATTCTGACCGGGCGGGAGCCGGAGGCGCTTGCAGCGGTCCTTTCGGTTCCCGTGACCCTGCCGCCGCAAATTGCCGGGGACGTGAAAACGCCGCTGCCTGTCGTGCCGGTCGGCTTGCCGGCTGACGTCCTGCGCCGCCGGCCTGATGTGCGTGCGGCCGAGCGACGGTTGGCTGCTGCCACCGCCGATATTGGCGTTGCGGTCGCTGATCTCTACCCCAAGCTCAACCTCACGAGTCTGGTCGAGGTGCTGTCATCGTCGCTCGGCAATCTGTTTAGCGGCAACAGCTTCCAGTTCGTCGGCACCGGCGCAGTCAAATTTCCGCTGATTGATTGGGGACGCGGCAAGGCGCGTGTTGGCCTGAGCAAGGAGGTGCGCGAGCAGGATTATGTACGGTATCAGGCTGCCGTGCTCGGTGCGCTGCGTGACGTGGCTGATCCGCTGGCGGCACTCACTGCAGAGCGCCGGCGCAACGCGGTCCTTCGTCAGGCGCTCAATGACGCCAAGCAACTAGCGCGGGTTGCTGCGTCGCGTCAGAAGGCAGGCGTAGCAGCGCAAGACGTCGTTTTGGCCGCCGATGTGCGGGTATTGGCAGCACGCGAATTGGTGATCGATAGCGAGGGCAGACTGTTCCAGCTGACCGGGGCCCTGTTCAAGGCGATTGGCGGTGGCTGGTCGGAGGAACCTTCAGCCGCCAGATAAGCAGCCGCGCGCGGGGACGCCATGCTCGACGCCTTTAATGTTATTTTGCGAAAATGCTGCCGTCCGCCGCGTGGAAAACCTTGGTCGCCACCTGAATGGTTCCCGCAACAACCGACTTGACGATGTCGCCATTGTCAACGGCATAGTCGAGGAGCGTGAGAAACAGCGCCGCAAAGAGGAGAGCCTTCGCCATTCGCTAATTTTAGCGCATACCGGTTAACGACACGTAAAAGCGGCACCCGATTTCGGGGGGCGCCGCCTTTTAAGTCAGGCAGCCATCGCTTGGCGCGCCAGTTCGCACTGCGACCAGATTTCGCTGAGCGCTGAGACGAGTTTGTCGATATCCGCATCGCTATGAACCGGGGACGGCGTAATCCGCAGCCGCTCGGTGCCTACGGGCACAGTCGGGTAGTTGATGGGCTGAACATAGATGCCGTGATTGTCCAGTAGCCAGTCGCTGATGCGCTTGCACTTATGGGCATCGCCGACCATCACGGGAATGATGTGGCTTGGATTCTCCAACGTCGGAATCCCAATGGCATGAAGTCTCGCACGGACTTTGGCGACGCGCTCTTGTTGACGATCGCGTTCGAAATTGCTCGCTTTCAAATGGCGAATACTGGCGGTCGCACCTGCCGCGAGCGCAGGCGGGAGCGCGGTCGTGAAGATGAATCCGCTCGCAAAGCTGCGGACAAAATCGCACATCGCCGCTGAGCCGGCGATATAGCCGCCCATCACACCAAACGCCTTGCCAAGCGTGCCCTCGATAATCGTGATCCGGTCCATCAGCCCTTCGCGTTCGGCTATGCCGCCGCCGCGCGGGCCGTATAGTCCAACGGCGTGAACCTCATCGATATAGGAGAGCGCGCCGTGCTTTTCGCACACATCGAGGATTTCCGCGATCGGCGCGATGTCACCGTCCATCGAATAGACACTCTCGAACGCCACGAGTTTGGCGCGACCCGGCTCAATTGCGGCCAGGCACCGGTCAAGATCCTCGGGGTCGCTATGGGCAAAGCGCTGGCATTCGGCGCGGCTGTGGCGAATGCCTTCGATCATCGATGCATGGTTGAGCGCGTCTGACAGCACGACACAGTCTGGCAGCCGCGACGCAAGCGTCGACAGCGCGGCCCAGTTGGAAACATAGCCCGAGGTGAACAGCAGCGCGGCTTCCTTGTGGTGAAGGTCGGCGAGCTCACGCTCCAGCAACACATGGGCATGCGTGGTGCCCGAAATATTGCGCGTGCCTCCAGCGCCAGCGCCGCACGCATCCAGTGTCTCGTGCATGGCCGCCAGAACTGCCGGATGCTGCCCCATGCCGAGATAGTCGTTTGAACACCACACGGTCACTTCACCGATGCCATCGTCGGTATGGTGGCTGGCGCGGGGGAAGGCGCCTGCCTTGCGTTCCAGTTCGGCGAAAATCCGGTAGCGGCCATCTTCCTTCAGGGTATTCAGCTGGCCGTCGAAAAATGCTTCGTAATCCATTATGGGATCCCCCCGTTTGCTATTCTATCGTTACAATTTGTTTGGAAACCGACGAGATGGTTTCCGGCGTGGTCGTGCTTTTTGTAGCCCATTGCCACAGCGCCGCGTCGCGCATCGGGAGCACCAGAAACAGATGCTCCACAGTACCGAGAAAGGCGAGTGCGGCAAGCAGCGCACCGGTTGCCGCCCCGCCATCACTGCTTGCCTGCTCCGCTGCCAGCCAAGCCCACAGGGTCACACCGAGACCGAATGCCAGCGAGAACGGGAACAACGCGTTGAGCGGCGCTTTGCGGAAATAGCTTTTCAAATACGCCAGATGCGCCGGAAACACTTCGTCGCTCAAGTTCGGCACGCCGAGGAACAGGTTGAACTTGGCGCTCAGGCGCATCACGAAGAGCAGAAGGAACGCCAGCGGCCCTGCCAGATTGGGCTGCCCCCAGCTGATCGCGAACAGGGTGAGCGCGGTGACGGCGAGTGCTACCTCATGATGAATAACGGTCGCGGTTGCGGCCCGAAACCTGGCCCAGCCGCGCAAGCCGGGCGGGCAGGGCGCCTTGCTTGGCCCCGCCACAAAGCCCATCAGAAATCCCATTTCGTGCCAGCCCCATAGCACGATAGCCGCCGTGAAACTTGCATAAGCAGCCGTCGCACCGGGCAGGCGCGCGAGGATCGCCATAGCCGCAAGCGCGCCGAATGCGGCCACGCCAGCAAGAGTGAACGACAACCGAAACGTGTTGCGCGCCCGGCTATCGAGCCACACCACAGCGGCCGTCCCGGCAAACCACATCAGCAGGGCAAATAGGAGCGGCGGCACGCTCACCAGGCCGGCACCAGCCGCATGTTCGCGGGCAGCGCGTTGGAGTTGGTCGGCAGAACATATAGCCGCGCGAAGTTGAGACCCGCCGCCGCCATGAGCCCGGCCCGTTTCAGCCCGCCAATCACGCCGCCCTGTGCCTTTGCCGCATCAATGCCGGCCGCAATCCGCCGCATACGCTCAAGCCCGGCAAGGAACTTCGGGCTTTCCGTGTTGAGCGTCATCGGAAAAACCTGCCGCGTGATGTCCGAGCAAATGCTGTAAACGCGCCGGTCATACTCGGTCGGGTCTATGCCTAGCGCAGCATGGAAGGACGGCCGGTTGTGATCGCGGACATACATGGTGGCATAGACCGCGACGAGGAAGAACCGGATCCACAGCTTGTTGTGGCCCGACAGCAGCTTGGGGTCGTTGCGCATCAGCAACGCAAACGCTTCGCCGTGGCGGAACTCATCGTTGCACCATTCCTCGAACCAGTTGAATATCGGATGGAACCGAAGCTCGGGGTGCTGCGCCAGATGCCGGAAGATTGTGATGTAGCGCGCGTATCCAATCTTTTCAGATAGATACGTCGCATAGAAAATGAACTTGGGCCGGAAATAAGTGTATTTCTTGGTTTTGGTCAGGAAGCCCAAATCAACGCCGATATCGGCATCCTTGAGCGTGTCGTTGATGAAACCAGCGTGGCGGCTTTCGTCGCGGCTCATCAGGCGAAACAGCTGCTTGATGTCCGGGTTCTTGGCGCGCTTGGCGATTTCGGCATAGAGGATGCAGCCGGAAAATTCGGCCGTCAGCGAGCTGACGAGAAAGTCGATGAACTCCTCGCGTAAGCCGTCCGGCAGGCTTTCGATCACGCCGTCAAACTTGTCGGTGCGCTTAAAGTGCAGCCGGTTGGGGTCGGCCACCATTTCGGCGATCAGCGCGTCCCATTCGCGGCGGATGCTGGACACGTCGATCCGGTCCACCGCTGCGAAATCGGTGGTGTAGAAGCGCGGCGACAACACCGTGTTTTCTCGCGCGATCGCCATCACGTCGGGCGTGCCGGCAGCAGTGATGGGCGTTACGGCGTTCATATGGTCCTCCGGGGCGTGAAGCTGACTTCGTAGAGTTCGGTCATCTCGAAATGGCCGGCAAATTTGGTCCAGAGCCGTTCGATGCGCGTGGCCCGCTCAACCGTTGCAATTCGGCTGAACACAGCACTTTCGCCAAAGCCGACGGCAATCGGGGCGCCGTGCACGCGCACCTTGTCTCCAGGATGGATCTCAAGCCCGTCGGCAAGTTCGACATGGGCGTGAAAATGCGCATCGCTATGCTCAACTTCGATCCGGCAGGGCGTGTCGAACCGCTCGCGCTTGAGTGCCATCATGCCTCCGTCTCCGGCTTGGTCAGCAACTCGAGAAAGGATTGGCGGTTGGTTGACCCGAACGAGTTCAGTTCCACCGATCGGCCTGTTGCATGGTCGATCAGCGACAGCTGGCCGTCATTCCACAAGGTTAGCGTGAACGGCGCATCTGGCCCCACATCGCGCATCCTGCGGTCGCGGGCAAAACCGCGCATGACGCCGCGGATGAAGCCGCTGTTGCTGCCGGGCTTGATCTGTTCGGCGATCAGCCCGGTGCGGACGTCAGTTATCACCACCGCGCCGTCCTCCCGGTCAGAAAAGCGTAACTGGCGTGAGCTAACGATTCTGGCGTTGTCGGCCGCGCGTGCAACGGCGGGGGTCGCGGCAGGTGTCATGCCGCTGATCCGTGCGACGCTGGTCGCGGTGAGTGCCACCAACACCAGCGCACCAGCGCCGATCAATGCGCCGCGCGGCAGCATGTTTTCGTGGCTGTGGGCGATGCTCATGCTGCTTGCGCCTCTCCAACTGACGTGGACCAGCCAGCGGACTCGATGGGCACCACGCGACCGCCGGTTTGTACCGCCATGCAAGCCCTGGCGAGCATCGTCGCGACCTCTTCAACACCGGGCACGCACCGCAGCATTGGTTGCGGGCGCGTGTAATGCCAGGCGCGCGCATGAGGCCATAGCGCCGCGTAGCCAAGCCGTTGGTCGCCAGTAAGCGCGAGCGCAAGATCGCCCGTGCCCGCATCGCGCTTGGCAAGGTCGACATTGCCGATCAGGCCCAGCGGCACGTTGATGCACTTGGGCAGCGCGATGCCGATGCGCAGCACCACGCGACGGTCCGTCAGCGTATAGATGGTCGTCCGCGCTGAGCCCCAGGCCAACAGATGGAGCAGCGCCACGCCCACCACGCCGAAGCAGAGCGTCAGCGCAACACCGCCAAAGTCACGCCACCCGCCAACGCCCGCCCAAATCGCGCTGAGCAGTGCAACGCCGACAAGCAGCGCGAAATAGCCCGCGACCGCGCGCGTATGAAAGGCCGTACGCGCCAATACGCGCCAATTGGGTGATCCCTGCCACAGGATGTGCTCACCTTTGGGAAGCAAGCCCGGCAGGCCGGGGATGGGCTCGTTCTCATATTCGGTCATATCATCGGCTCCGATCGAGCGGGCGTCGCATACAGATAACCGCCGCCGAAATACGCAACGACTCGCTCTTCCTCATAGAGCGTGATGACGCCCATGCCCTCGATGGCCGGCGCATCGGCATATTGGGCGGCGGTGATGGCATCGATGGTCACCGTTTGCGTCGCACGCCGCACGCTGGCCATCGTCATCGGCGCCAGCACTTCGCGCCCGCCCGTGGTGGAAATCTGGAGATAGCGAATGAGGCGGTCTGCCTTGTCGATCCACAAATCGCTAACGGTGCCAGCGACATTGCCGTCGGCCGCGACAACCTTGTAGCCGCGCGGATCGGCATCGCGCTGCTCGACCGAAAAACCCTCGGCAGTGCTGATCGGCACGATCCGGGGGTGGCCTTCCCAGTCAAGATCAGGCCGCTTGGCGCGTTCTGCCCAGGCCGCCGGGCCAATGCCGTCGACCAGCGGGTTGCCGGTCGGCGTAAGCGGGGCGCCGGGGAAGTTCTCGGTGCGGCGCGCGGCAATGTCTACTGGCTCGCGGCCCTTGGTCGGCGCGGTAACCGTGCCATGGCCAAAGGGCAGTTTGAAGCTCTTGGTTGTTGCGCTGTGAAGCAGTCCGCCCGGCGACTCGACCCGCCCGGTCATGTCGTCTTCCAGCGGATAGCCTTCGCGCCGGTCTTCCCGCCGCAGGTAAAAGACCAGGCCAACGAAAAACAGCACAAAGGCGTAAAACACCAGCGCCGCCACATCGAGATGGGGAGTGAGGGTGAGATTCATGGTCAGGTCCTTCCCAGGTGGATCGCGTCAGATTGGAAATTCGCTCAGGCCAAAGCGTGCAGAGGAAGCGTTTTCCGCCCCCCGCACCAATGGCCCAAGCACGACGATGGTGGCTAATAACAGGATGATCTCTACGCCGTACACAAACGCATAACTTGTTGAAGGGCCAGTAAGTTCTGGCCCAAGCGCGCGCGCGATGCTGGCACTTGCCACAAAATCACGAACCAGCGCACCGACCGCAATCGCGATGCCGGCGCACGTCGCTTGCACCGCCCCCCAGGCGCCGAGCGCCAGGCCGGTATGGCCTTCATCCGATATGTTCATCGCGGCCGTCAGCGTGCCCACCGAGAACAGCCCGCCGCCCAGGCCAATGGCGGTTGCGCCAATCGCCAGCAGGCCGACCAGATGCAATGGCCCGGCAAACAACACGCACAGGAACGCGCCAATGCCAACCGCTGCGCCAAACCCGGCCAGTCGATAAGGGTCCGCCCCGCGACCGAGCACGCGCGCAGCATAGCCAAAGCCGACCAGCATTCCCAGCGCCCACAGCGCCGTCAGCAGCGTTGTAGAACTCACGGACAGGCCCAGCACCTGCCCGCCATAAGGCTCCAGCAGCACATCCTGCATGCTGAACGCCGCTGCCCCCAGGCCGACCGCAACGAGCATCCGCCGCGTGGTCGCGCGGGCGACAAACAAGCGCCAGCTTGCGCCGAATTCGGGGCGCGTTTCTCGTACGGCGGTTGCACCCCGGTCACGTGCTTCCTGCTTCCACAGCGCGACGATGTTCAGCACCATCGTCAGCGCGCCGACCCCTTGCACGATCTGCACCAGCCGGGTGGGCGAAAAGTCCACAAGCAGCCGCCCGATGATGAGCGAGCTTGCCATCATGCCGATGAGCAGCATCACATAGAGCAGTGCAACAACGCGCGGGCGCGCTTCCTCCGCTGCAAGATCAGTCGCAAGCGCGAGGCCCGCCGTCTGCGTCGTGTGCATGCCGGCGCCCACCAGCAAAAAGCCGATCCCGGCGCCGATTTGACCGATATAGGCCGGACCGTGCCCGCCGCCCGACATGACGAGCAGCGCAAACGGCAGCAGCGCAAAGCCGCCGAACTGGAGCAGCGTGCCGAACCAGATATACGGCACCCGCTTCCAGCCGAGTGCCGACTGGTGATGGTCGGATTTGAAGCCGATTAACGCCCGGAGCGGCGCAAAGAACAGCGGCAGCGATACAAACGCGGCAACAATGCTCGCCGACATGCCAAGCTCGACAATCATCACGCGATTGAGGGTGCCGGTCAGCAGCACGGCCGCCATGCCGACCGATACCTGAAACAGCGACAGGCGCAGCAGGCGCGACAAAGGCAGTTCGGCGCTCGCGACATCGGCAAAGGGCAGGAAACGCGTCCCCGCCTTTGCCCAAACATCCGCAGAAAACCGAACACGCATCAGGACAGCACCTCCACCGCCTGACTGATGTAGAACCCGCCGCCAACCCGTTCGCTGCGGCCAATCCGGGCCGCGGGCAGCGCCCCCTTGATGAGCGAGCGCAGCAGCCGGTCACCGACCGGGATGATGGCGGGCGCACGGTCGCTCTTGGGGAACAATTTGCCGACATTGTGCATGACGGTCAGTGCAGGCGTCCGGGGCGCGACCGTGAACACCACCGAACCGCGCGTCCGTTCGGCCAACCCGCGCACCACCTCGACAATGTCGATGGCCGGATAATGGATCAGCGAGTCCATCGCGACGACGTGGTCGAACCGGCCAAGCGACGGGTCGAGCATGTCGCCAACGTGCCAGTCTATCGCCAGGCCCGCTGGTGCGCGGCGGCGCGCAACGTCGACCAAGCTGCCGGCGACATCAATCGCAACGACGTGCGCCCCGCGACGGGCCGCCTCGACGGCAAGCGCGCCCGTCCCGCAGCCAGCGTCGAGCAAGCGCATGCCGCGCATGTCACCGGGCAACCAAGACAGCAGCGTCGCGCGCATCCGGTCGCGCCCGGCCCGCACCGTGGCCCTAATTCCGCTGACCGGGGCGTCGGAGGTGAGCTGCTCCCATGCCTTGGCCGCTGTACGGTCGAAATACGTCTCCAGCTTGTGCCGGTGACTGGTATAGGTCGCGCTCGTCATCATTCGAACCCCAGAAACTCGAAAATGTCGCGATCTTTCATTGGGTTTGCGTCGAGCGGATCAGTGCCTGCCCAAAGTTGCGCAGCCAGCCGTTTATACTCGTTGCACGCAGCTTCTACCTCAGGCGTTTGCTCCATCTCGAACAGCGTGCACTTTTTCAGGCGGCTGCGGCGGATCGCGTCGAGATCCGGGAAATGGGCGAGGCGCTTCAGGCCGGTTGCGGCATTGAACCGGTCAATTTCGTCGGTTTCGGCGGAGCGATTGGCGATGACGCCAGCCATCCGCACATCATAGTTCTTCGACTTTGCCTTTATGGCGGCGACGATGCGGTTCATTGCAAAAATACTGTCGAAATCATTGGCGGCGACCACCACCGCGCGTTCGGCATGCTGCAAGGGGGCAGCAAAGCCCCCACACACCACGTCGCCCAACACATCAAAGATCACCACATCGGTTTCTTCGAGCAAATGATGCTGCTTGAGCAGCTTCACGGTTTGCCCAACGACATAGCCGCCACAGCCGGTGCCGGCCGGCGGGCCACCCGCCTCCACGCACATCACGCCGTTAAAGCCCTCGAACATATAGTCTTCGGGGCGAAGCTCCTCACTGTGAAATTCGACGGTTTCCAGTACGTCAATGACAGTCGGCATCAGCTTTTTGGTGAGCGTGAAAGTGCTATCATGTTTGGGGTCGCACCCGATTTGCAGCACACGCTTGCCCAGCAGCGACAGCGCGGCTGACAAGTTGGACGAAGTGGTCGATTTGCCGATGCCGCCCTTGCCATAGACCGCGATCACCTTGGCCGAACCGATGCGGTCGGCAGGGTCGAGCCGGACCTGCACGCTGCCTTCGCCGTCCGGGCGGGAAAGGGGGGGGTCGAGGAGCGCCATTGTCAAAATTCCTTTATGCCGCAACCGCGGGGGTGATGCCTTCGAGCCGATCTTCAAATTCGTCGCTTGCAGCATGGAGAGCAGCGAGCGTTGCCTCGTCTGGCGCCCAATATTGCCGCTCAACCGCTTCGATCAGGCGCCCGGCGACTCGGGCAGACGCCTTGGGGTTCAGCTCGGCGATGCGATTGCGCATGGCCTCGTCCAGCACATAGGTCTCGGTAATCCGCTGATAGACCCATGGCGCGACTTCGCCGGTCGTGGCGGACCAGCCCATTGTCGTTGTCACATGCCCTTCGATCTGACGCACGCCTTCATAACCATGGCGGAGCAAGCCCTCGGTCCATACCGGGTTCAAGATGCGCGTGCGGGTCTCAAGGGCGACCTGCTCTTCAAGGCGCCGTACCTTGCCGGCGCCTTGCGTCTGGTCGCCGATATAGACGGGTGCCGCCTCGCCCTTGGCGCGGGTTACTGCCCGGCTGATGCCGCCAAGTGCGTCGACATATTGGTCGATGGACGTGATGCCAAGCTCAACGCTTTCCAAATTCTGATAGGCGCAGTCGACGGTCTTCAGCGCAGAGGAAAGGATCGCCGCTTGGCGCACGGGCGCGCCCTTCACGCCGTACGCATAACCCTTTTGCCGCTCAAAACTGTCGGCGAGTTCATTCGGGTCGGTCCAGGTGCTGGCGTCGATCATCAGGTTGACGTTCGCGCCATAAGCGCCATCGGCGTTCGAGAAGACCCGCAGCGCCGCCGTTTCGAGGTCGCAGCCATGCTGGGTCTGGTGCGCAAGGCTGTGCTTGCGGACAAAATTTTGCTCGACCGGCTCGTCGGCCTCGCTGGCCAGCAGTGCAGCTTGCGCCAGCATCCGCGTTTGCAGCGGAAGGAGGTCGCGAAACACGCCCGACAGCGTCGCGATCACGTCAATACGCGGGCGACCCAGTTCGGCGAGCGATACGAGCTCCGCGCCCGCCAGCCGGTTGTAACTGTCAAACCGTGGCCTGGCGCCCATCAGCGCCAATGCCTGAGCGATTTGCGCGCCTTCACTCTTCAAATTGTCAGTGCCCCACAACACCATTGCGACCGTTTCCGGCAAATGGCCCGAGTCGGCGACGCTGCGGTCGAGCAACCGCTGGGCCTGGGCGGCACCATCCTGAACGGCAAAGGCGCTTGGCAGGCGGAACGGATCGAACCCGTGAATATTGCGGCCCGTCGGCAGAATTTCCGGCGAGCGCAGCACATCCCCGCCCGATACCGGGCGAATATAGCGCCCGCTAAGCGCCCGGACGATGCCGTCGAGCTCCTCGTTGGTACTCAAGCCTTTGTCGAGCAGCGCCAGCTCCTTCAGCAGAGGGCTGTCGAGCCGCGCCGTGCCATCGACGATTGCCTCGATCACCGCATCGTCGATTGCTTCCTCGCGTGCTGTCGCCGTTGCCTTCAGCATCGCTATGCGCTCGGCGCGCGTGGCGGCCTGGCCCGCGATATGCAGGCCTTCGGGGATCAGCGCGCACTCGATTTCGTAGAGTCGTTCCGCAAGCGAGGCGACATCGCTGCCTTCCAGGTCGAGCATGCTGGCCTGTTCGGCGATCAATTCGGCGAGTTGGCTGGCTTCGTCGGAACTGGGCTCGGCGGCGCGCCACCGATCAACCGATGCCTTCAAATCCGCCAGCCCTTTGTAAACGCCGGACTGCGCGAGCGCGGGCGTGAGGTAGCTAACCAGCGTTGCGCCGGAACGCCGCTTGGCGAGCACGCCCTCTGACGGGTTGTTTGCGGCGTAAAGATAGACGTTGGGCATGTCACCGATCAGCCGGTCGGGCCAGCATTTCGCGGTCATGCCGGTTTGTTTGCCGGGCATGAATTCAAGCGAACCGTGCGTGCCGAAATGGAGCAGGGCATGCGCGCCGAAATCCTCACGCAGCCAGCGATAAAATGCTGCAAAGGCGTGGCTCGGCGCAAACCGGCCGGAGAACAGCAGCCGCATCGGATCGCCTTCGACGCCAATCGCGGGCTGGATACCAATGAACACATTGCCGAATTGCGCGCCCAGAATGTGCACAGAATTGCTGTCGGCCTGCAATTTGCCGGGCGCGGGGCCCCAGGACTGCTCGATCTCCGCCAGGTATTTTTCGCGTGCAACGATGCTGTCGGCGGCCACACGCGCATGCACATTGGCCTCGGCACCAAACCGGGCGGCATTGCCCTCCAGAACGGCCCGGCGCAGCGCGTCAGCACTGGCCGGAATCTCGACCTGATAACCTTCACTCGCCAGCCGCTTGAGCGTGGCAAGCAGCGACTCGAACACCGACAGGAATTGCGCAGTACCGGCAGCGCCCGCGCCCGGCGGGAAGTTGAACAGCACGATGCCAATGCGCCGCTCCGCCTCACGCGACTGCCGCAGCTCAACCAGCTTCAGCACGCGGGCGGCGAGCATTTCGGCGCGTTCGGGGCAGCTTTGCATCGCGCGGACCTGGCCTGTTGGCGCGAACACGCAACCGCGATCGCAACCCGTGCAGGGTGCGTCGCTGCCATCGGACCGGCCCCCGAACACCATTGGCTGGGTGCCCCCATCAAGCTCCGGGATGGCGACCATCATCGTCGATTCCAGCGGCAGCAGGCCTTGCGGATTCTTCGCCCAGCTTTGCAGCGTCTGGAACTCAACCGGATGGGCCGCGAGATAGGGCCGGTCGAGCCGGGCCAGTGTTTCCTCTGCAAGCTTTGCGTCGTTATAAGCGGGGCCACCAACCAGACTGAAACCCGTGAGGTTAACGACTGCGTCAACCACCGGCGCACCGCCGCGCATGAACAGGCCCTCAATAGCCGGGCGCCCGTCGAGCCCGCCCGCAAAGGCCGGGATAACGTTCAGCCCCTTGGCTTCAAGGGCCGCGATGACGCCGTCATAATGATTGGCGTCGTTTGCCAGCACATAAGAGCGCAGCATCAGCACGCCGACGGTGCCGCGCGCGCCGCGTTTGGTGGGCAAATCGGCGGCGAATTTGGCAATGCGATTGGCAAGGGCGGGGTGGTACACGCCGACTTCCGGATAATCCCGCGGAAGGCGTGCCGCCATCGTGCCACGCAATGCCCGCCGATCACCATCGGCATAACGGTCGATCAGCGCGCGGATCATATCGATGACATTATCGTCGGAGGCGGCCAGCCAATATTGCATCGTCAGGAAATAGGCGCGCACGTCTTGCGCGGTGCCGGGGATGAACCGCAGTAATTTCGGCAGCCGCCGCAGCACCGCCATTTGCCCGGCACCGGAGCTTTTGCCCGCCTTGTTGGTCCCGCGCAGTTTCTTGAGCAGCGCAAGCGGGCCGGTCGCCGGCTTGTCCATGCGGTAATCACCCATGCGGGTGAGCTTCACCACCTCGCTTGCCGACATGAGCGCAACAATAGCGTCGCACGTGTCGCGCCGTGCCTGGAGCGCGGGCATGACGGCGCGGATATGGTCTTCAAGAAACAGCATCGTCACCAGAATGATGTTCGCCTGGGCAATGTCGGCACGGGCCGCATCCAGTCGTTCGGGTGCATCCTCCCAATCGGCGGCGGCGTGGAAACCGATGGTGATGCCGGGGCAATCGCGATCAAATGCGGCTTGCGCCCGCTGCACCGCGCCCGACAAGTGATTGTCGAGCGTCACGATGGCGATCCGCACTGGCGCGGCCGCTTTGGGAGGGCGATTACCTGGCATAATGCGCCTTTGCGTCGTAAAGGGTGTCAATCGAAATCGCGGCGATGCCCTGCTCGGCGGCGTAGCGCTCGGTGTTGCGACGGGCCTTGCCGCGCACGAAGAACGGTATTTTCAAAAGCTCGCGTTCTGCCTCGGGCGACCACCCCGTCGCGACCAGGGCGATCACCGGTTCCGGCGCACCATCGGTTGCCGGAAGCGGTTTGGCAGGTGCCGCTGAGCCGTGCCCCAAATGGCTGGCGCCCGCGCCATCGGAAAACTCGAAGTCGTCGCGGAACATGGTCAGCAGATGCTCTTCCAGCCCCATCACCAGCGGGTGCACCCAAGTGTCGAACAGCACGTTAGCGCCTTCAAAACCCATTTGCGGCGAATAGCGCGCGGGAAAATCCTGCACATGCACGGGCGCCGAAATTACAGCGCAGGGAATGCGCAGCCGCTTGGCGATGTGCCGCTCCATTTGCGTTCCCAGGACCAGCTCTGGCTGGAGCGCGGCAATAGCGTCCTCCACAGCCAGATAATCGTCGGTAACAAGCGGCTCTACGCCAAAATGCTGCGCAGCATTTTTCAGCTCGCGCGCAAACTCACGATTGTAGCAACCAAGTCCCACGACCTCGAAACCGAGTTCGTCACGCGCCACATACGCCGCCGCAATCGCGTGCGTTGCGTCGCCAAAGATGAAAACGCGCTTGCCCGTTAGATAGGTCGAGTCGACTGAGCGGCTCCACCAGGGCAGGTTCGACGTGTCGAGCGCTGAGGTGGGATCGACGCCCGCAATTTCGGCCACCTCGGCAATGAAGGCCCGGGTTGCGCCATGGCCAATCGGGACCGTCCGCACAGTTTTTTGGCCAAAGGCCCGCTCAAGCCAGCGCGCAGTGGTATCGCCAATTTCGGGATAGAGCAGGATGTTGAAGTCGGCCGCGCCGATTTGGGCAATGTCGGCTGGCGTTGCTCCAAGCGGGGCGACGAGATGGACGTCGACGCCCAGCATATCGAGGAGCCGGGTCACTTCGATCACATCGTCACGGTGCCTGAAACCCAGCGCTGTCGGCCCGAGCAGATTGGCCCGGGGCCGGCGTCCTTCGCGGGCGGGCGGCGTAACCGACTTGTCGGCAAGGCCACGTACCAGCTGATACAACGTTTCGGCCGCGCCCCAGTTTTCCTTGCGCTGATAGCTGGGAAGCTCCAGCGGGATGACGGGGACCGGAAGCTGCATCGCCTCGGCGAGGCCCGCCGGGTCGTCCTGTATCAGCTCGGCCGTGCACGAGGCGCCGACCAGCATCGCTTGCGGTTTAAAGCGGGCATAGGCCTCGCGCGCGGCGGTCTGAAAAAGCTCGGCGGTGTCCTTGCCAAGATCACGCGCCTGAAACGTCGTGTAGGTAACTGGCGGGCGCTTGCCACGCCGCTCGATCATCGTGAACAGCAGGTCGGCATAAGTGTCGCCCTGTGGCGCGTGCAGCACATAGTGCACGCCGTTCATGGCGGTTGCGACCCGCATCGCACCGACATGGGGTGGCCCCTCATAGGTCCAGACGGTGAGCTGCATCAGACCCTCAGCACATCACGACGCCTGAGCGGCCGCGCAAAGAGTTCGGCAAGGTCCCCCGCCTGATCGAAGCCGTGGATTGGCGAAAACACCAGCTCGATGGCCCATTTGGTGGTCAACCCTTCCGACTCGAGCGGGTTGGCAAGGCCGAGGCCGCATACTGTCAAGTCCGGCTTGGACGCGCGCACCCGGTCAAGCTGGCGGTCAACATCCTGACCTTCGCTGATCGTCGTTGCCTCGGGCAGCAGCGCCAGCTCCTGCGCCAGATGGCGGCGGTGGAGATAGGGCGTGCCAACTTCGATCGGCACCATGCCGAGTTCGGTCGCAAGGAACCGCGCGAGCGGCACTTCGAGCTGCGAGTCGGGCAGGAAAAAGATGCTCTTGCCGGACAGCTTTTCGCGTGAATGTTCGATCGCGCGCTTGGCTCGTTCGCGGCCGGGCGCGATGACCTGGCGGAATGTCATCTCGTCAACGCCGAACGCGGCGGCGGCGGCATGGAGCCAGTTGGTGGTGCCCTCCGCGCCAAACGGGAACAGCGCGTCGAGCCGGGTGGCGCCGCGGTCTTCGAGCGCGCGCGCTGTCTCACCTAGAAAAGGTTGTGCAAGCAGGAACCGCGTATTTGGCCCAACCGGCGGCAAATCGGCTGAGCGCCGTGCGGGAAGCATGTGGACCGTGGGAATGCCCATCGCCGCGAACAGCCGCAGAAACTGATCTTCGACGACATCGGGCAGCGCGCCGACGATCATCAGCGATTGCATGGCGTCCGGGCGTTCGGCGGGCAGTTCCGGCACCAGCGCCGCGAGACAGGCGTCTTCGCCTTCAGTGAAAGTCGTCTCGATGCCGCTGCCCGAATAGTTGAGGATGCGTACCGCTGGCGAATGTTTGGCCGAGAGGCGCTGGGCCGCGCGCGACAAATCCAGCTTGATGACCTCGCTGGGGCACGAGCCC
The DNA here is from genome assembly GCA_046155125.1 of Sphingomonas sp. GTDB lineage: Bacteria > Pseudomonadota > Alphaproteobacteria > Sphingomonadales > Sphingomonadaceae > Sphingomonas. The sequence continues at coordinate 27,291 of JBJXEC010000066.1, forward strand.
ACCAGAAACAGCATCTTGATATCCGGTCGGCGGGTGAGCAGCCGGTCAACCACCCGGTCCAGTTCTTCATTGCAATCGGCCATGCCGGCCAGGTCGCGTTCCTCGATGATGGCGGTGCCGAAGCGGGGTTCGGCAAATACCATGACGCCCGCTGCCGATTGCAGCAAATGCGCGCAGGTGCGCGAACCCACGACGAGGAAGAACGCGTCCTGCACCTTGCGATGAAGCCAGATAATGCCGGTCAGCCCGCAAAACACTTCGCGCTGGCCGCGTTCGCGCAACACCGCCAACTCGCGCGGCTTGTCCACACAGCCGGAGGTTGCGTTGATCGACGAGGGAAGGGCGGGCGTCATACGATCGCCGCCAGCCCATGCGACTCGGGCGATACCTGCGACGACGCGCCGCCCTGCAATCGCGCGATCCTGAGCTTCCAAAGGAACTGGCCTGCGTTGACCACATATGTTGCATAGGCCGCGAGCGCGACGATCATGCGCTCGCGCTCGGTGCCAATGCCTGCCGCCAGCATCACCAGATATCCGGTGTGGAGCGCCAGCACGAGCATGCTGAAAACGTCTTCCCAAAAAAAGGCGGGGACGAACAGCCATTTGCCAAACACCACCTTTTCCCAGATCGAGCCGGTTATCATGATGGTATACAGCGCGCAGGTCTTGACGATGATCGATATGGTAGCCGCAAGTGCCCCGTCGCCCGTCGCGAGATACCGCAGCACCAGCGCCAGACTCGTCAGAAAAATGAAAAACTGGACAGGTGCGAGAATGCCCTGAACGAGAGTCCACCGGCTGGCGTCGCGGCGGCGACGCTGCTCGGGCGTGTATAGCGCCGGCGCTTGCTGCAGGGTCGAACTCCCCATAGGCTTGCCCGCTCGCATCGCTCTCCCGTCCATCGTTAGTGGTACAGCGAGGCTACGTCAGGGTTGCCACGAGTGTCAACTAATCATGACGTCCAAAAATGTTTACATATGCCGCAATGCAGCGCAGCTTTGTGGTTGAAAGCCTCGCAGAACATGCTTAGCCTTTCGACTCGCAGGGATAGAGTTCAACCAAGGCGGTTCCTGTCGCGCATTGCTTTGGAGGCGCGCTGCACCAGGCTGGGAGAGCCGGGCATGGCATCAATATTGGGATTTGGACGGGTCCAGCTTGCTTCCGTCTACCGTCTTAACCTGCCGAAGTGGCGGGGAGGGTGGCTTCGGCCGGGCCAGGCAAATCCCGTGGTGCCGCCGAGTGCTGCGTCGCTAACCTCGCTTGTGGAATATGAGATTATTCCCCGTCTTGTTGCCTCCCACCCGCCAGCATATTTCGCTGGCGACCCCGTGGCTCACCCGGACCATCCGCAGCATGCCATCACCGCGGACGATCTGAATATCTTTGCACCCATGTCGTTACAGTTCGAGGCGGATTCGCTGCTGGACTATGTTGAGGGGCTGCTGTCGCGCGGGGTGTCGGTTGATTGTATTTTGGTCGATTTGCTGGCGCCAACCGCTCGGCGACTCGGTGAGTATTGGGAAGACGATCGCTGCGACTTTGTCGACGTGACCATGGGTCTGTGGCGTCTTCAGGAGATTGTTCACGAGCTCGGTACTCGCCTGCCGGCGGAGCGCCGCAGCCCAGTTGAACTGCGCGCCTTGTTCGCCTCGATGCCGGGGGATCAGCACAGCTTCGGTGCCGTCGTCGTCGAAGAAATGTTCGTGCGTGAAGGCTGGTTGACGGATCGCCTAAGCGACGCCACGCTGCCTGATCTTTTGGAGCGGGTTGCGGCCGATAACATTGACCTCGTTGGACTGACGGTTAGTTGCGATGCACATGCAGCAGCCTTGCCAATGGCAATCCAGGCACTGCGCGCTGCCTCGCGCAATCCCGACGTTCAAATAATGGTGGGTGGGCGAGCCGTGATCGAAGACCCAACACTTGTTACATTAGCTGGCGCTGATGGCACCGCCTCCGATGCGCGCCTCGCCGTCCGTATCGCAAAGGATCTTGTCGGCGCCGTCCGGCCCGAGATTAGCGCTTGCGGCTAACCATGGATAACCATAGGACCGCCCCGGCTGGTCGATGAACAAGCACCTTGCACCTTTTGTGCCCCGGCCGTTCAAAGCTCCGGAGACGCTCCCAGGTTCGTTGTCGGCGACCGTCGCAGCGTCGTTGCTGGGCACCGTCGGCGATATTGCGATGGTTCTCGATCAGTCGGGTGTCATCCTTGATGTCGCAATTGCCGAGGCTGACCTGGTCGCGCGTGGCTTTGAAGACATGATCGGACAGCAATTTGCCGACACGCTGACAATCGAAAGCCATGACAAGGTTGTGGCGATGATGACTGATGCGGCAAATGGCACTCCGGCCCGGTGGCGGCAAGTCAATCACCACGTGAGCGGCGGCGATGTGCCCGTGCGGTATCTTATCGTGGCGCTTGGTCAGGAGGGGCGGCTGATTGCGATTGGGCGCGACATGCGCTCTGCCGCCGTGATGCAGCAGCGCTTGCTCCAGTCCCAGCAGTCGCTCGAACGAGATTATATCCGCCTGCGCCAGGCCGAGGCGCGCTATCGGCTGTTGTTCGATTTGGCTGCCGACCCTGTTCTCATCGTTGACGCAAGCACGCGCCGGATACGAGAGGCAAATCCGTCGGCGTGCCGGATGTTTGGTCTGAAAGAAAGTGGATCGGCCGATCAGCAAATCAGTGGCCTTGTGGACCCGCAAGACCGCGATGCCTTTATGGGCCATTTGGGTGCGGCAGAAGCGTCGGATACGGTTGTGCCGATCACTCTCAGGCTGCGAAACGGGCAGGGTACGGCCCAGTTTTCCGCCAGGCTGTTTCGCCAGGCGCGCACGGCGTTGTTGCTCGTTCGCGTTACCACCAACATACGCGCTGACGGGCATGAGCATGACAGCGCCTTGCGCGACGTGGTTGAGCGGATGCCCGATGCGTTTGTGGTGGCGGACCGCAATCTCAACATCCTTACGGCCAATTCGGCATTTGTCGAGATGGCCGAAATGTCGTCCGTTGATCGGGTGCGGGGCGCAAAACTTGGCCAATGGCTGGGTCGGCCGGGTATCGATCTTGATCTGATCGTCGGGCAATTGCGCGAGCATGATGTCGTTCGTAACGTCGCTGCGGTCTTGATTACGTCGAGTGGCGCCCAGGAAGAGATTGAGGTATCGGCTGTTGTTGCACCGACCGAAGAAGGTGATTGCTACGGGTTCTCGATCCGCAATGTCGGCCGACGGCTGCGCGCTGCGCCAGCGGTTGACCCGCAATTACCGCGGTCGGTCGAGCAGCTCACCGGGCTGGTCGGGCGGATGTCGCTCAAGGAAATCGTTCGCGAAAGTACCGATCTTATCGAGCGGTTGTGCATCGAAGCGGCGCTTTCCTACACGTCGGACAATCGCGCCTCGGCGGCGGAGATTTTGGGAGTCAGCCGGCAAAGCCTGTACTCGAAGCTGCACCGTCACGGCCTTGGTAATCTGGTGAGCGACGGCAGCGAGTAGCGCCGCCCCGGCTCTTCAAAAGTGTCAAAAATGTTTGACGGTTTGTGGTGTCAAGTATAGCCTTTGCTGCATGGCTCGCAGCATGATTCCTTCAATGTTCGTACCGGCACCAGCGCCACGAGACGTGCTGGAACTGCTCAAGCCGATCACCTGGTTTCCGCCAATCTGGGCGTTCATGTGCGGGGTGGTGTCCGCCGGCGTTCCGCTCGGGCCGCGGATTGGCTTCGTCGTTGCCGGGCTTTTGCTGGTTGGCCCGCTAGTTTGCGGCACCAGCCAGGCAGTCAATGACTGGTTTGACCGGCATGTTGACGCGATCAACGAACCGGACCGCCCCATTCCCTCGGGCCGGATTGCTGGCACTTGGGGGTTGCGCATCGCGGCGATCGGCTCTGCACTGTCATGGTTTGTTGCGCTCGTTATGGGCCCGTGGGTACTGGCGGCGACCAGCCTCGCGCTGGTATGCGCCTGGGCCTATAGCGCGCCGCCATTTCGCTTGAAGATGAGCGGCATTTGGGGGCCGGGGGTCGTTGGGCTGACGTATGAAGGCTTGACCTGGTTTACGGGCGCAAGCGTGATGGCCGGTACGTTGCCGGCGCTGCCCGTTCTCGTTGTTCTGCTGCTGTATAGCCTGGGTGCGCACGGGATCATGACGCTCAACGATTTTAAGGCCGTGCGCGGTGACCAGGCAACTGGTGTGCGCTCGCTGCCGGCAACGCTCGGCGTGGTTGCGGCAGCCCAGGTGGCATGTGTGACGATGGCAGTGCCGCAAGCGCTGGTGGTGCTTGTGCTGGCGCGCGAAGGGCATGGGCTGGTTGCAGGTGCGGTCGCCGCGCTGCTCATGGGTCAAATCGCCCTGATGACGCGGCTGTTGCGCGATCCCGAGCGGCATGCACCCTGGTACAACGCAACTGGCACAACGCTTTACGTGCTTGGAATGCTGATCTCGGCGCTGGGGCTTGGCGGAGCGGTGGGCTTGTGACGGGCTCGGCATCCTCCCGCGCTGGGCTTGGCTGGCTGGGTATCGTCAGGCTGGGGCTGGTCCAGAGCGCGATTGGCGCGATCGTCATGCTCGCGACCTCGCTGCTGAACCGAGTGATGGTCGTGGAATATGCGCTCCCCGCAGCGCTCCCCGCCGGGCTGGTTGCGTGGCATTACGGGGTGCAACTCTCGCGCCCGATATGGGGGCACCGTTCCGATACTGACCGCAGGCGTACGCCGTGGATCATTGGCGGCATGGCGATTCTTGCCTTGGGCGCGGCGCTCGCGGTGCAGGCCCTAGCGATATTGAGCGTTAACTGGTGGGGCGGTCTAGCGGTCGCGATCGCTGCATTCAGCCTGATCGGCGCCGGTGTCGGCGCGTCGGGCACGTCGCTATTGGCATTGCTCGCCAGCGAAGTCGCCCCGGCGCGGCGGGCGGCGGCGGCGTCGATCACGTGGGTGATGATGGTGTTCGGCATCGTTTTGACAGCGGGCATCGCCAGTGTGCTCCTTGATCCGTTCTCCTTCGAGCGGCTGCGAGCGGTGGCCCTGGCGATTGCGCTTGGTGCATTTCTTTTGTCGCTGGTTGCCGTATTTGGGGTGGAGCGGCGAAGAACCCAGTCGCTGGACGCACAACCTGCCGCGCCGACGGCGAGTTTCGGCGATGCGCTCCGCGAAATGATTGCCGATCCGCCTGCCCGTCATTTCACCTGCTTCGTGTTCTTGTCGATGCTTGCCTATTCAATGCAGGACATGATTTTGGAGCCCTTTGCCGGGCTGGTCTTCAACTTTTCGCCGGGGCAGTCGACCGGGTTATCCGGCACGCAACATAGTGGTGTGCTGCTGGGCATGGTGCTTGCCGGCATTGGCGGCAGCGCGTTCGGCCGGGGCACCCCAGCTGCGATGCGGCGCTGGATCGTCGGGGGTTGCCTGGGCTCTGCGCTAGCGCTGCTTGGACTTGCGATGGCGGCGCGGATTGGCCCGGGCTGGCCGCTGTCGGGCAATATCTGGCTGCTCGGCTTTGCGAATGGCGTGTTTGCCGTGGCTGCAATTGGCACGATGATGAGCCTTGCGGGTGCCGCTGGTGCTGGCCGCGAGGGGACGCGCATGGGGGTATGGGGTGCGGCACAAGCCATTGCCTTTGGGCTCGGCGGGTTGAGCGGTGCTGTGGGCGTCGATGTCGGGCGGTTGTTGATGGGCTCCACAGAACGCGCGTTCATGATCGTTTTTGGAGCAGAGGCGCTGCTGTTTTTATTGGCAGCGGGCCTTGCGCTCGGCGTAGCTGGGGTCCGCCCGGTGGCGCCGCTGGTTCGACTTAGCAGAAAGGCAGCGATATGAGTGGCGAGGCCGATTTCGACGTTGTGGTTATTGGTGGGGGGCCTTCAGGCGCCACCGCCGCAACTGATCTTGCGCGCGCTGGCCGCCGGGTAATGCTGCTGGACAGGGCAGGGCGCATCAAGCCATGTGGTGGGGCTATCCCGCCCCGGCTCATCAAGGATTTTGATATTCCCGACCATCTGCTGGTGGCGCGGATTAACGCTGCGCGGATGGTCGCACCCTCCGCGAAGGTCGTCGATATGCCGGTTGGCGATGGATTTGTTGGCATGGTTGATCGCGATGTGTTCGACGAGTGGCTACGCGCGCGCGCCGCTTTGGTCGGCGCTGAGCGTCGTACCGGAACGTTTGAGCGGTTGGAACGTGACACCGATGGGACGTCGGTCGTCGTCTTCGTCGAAGAGCGCGGCGGGCAGGAAATGCGCGTGCGTGCGCGTGGCGTCATTGGTGCTGACGGTGCCCGATCCGGAGTAGCGCGCGCGACATTGAAGGGCGCAGACCGGGTTAAGTGCGTCTTTGCCTATCACGAGGTCGTGCGCGCGCCGCAAGGGTCTGTCGGTTCGGCGACTTACGATGCCAAGCGCTGCGACGTTGTGTACCAGGGCAAATATTCGCCCGACTTCTACGCTTGGGTTTTTCCGCACGGCGAGACGGCAAGCATTGGGGTCGGCAGCGCCGAAAAGGGGTTTATGCTGCGCGATGCCGTCCGCAGGTTGCGGTCAGAAAATGGCCTGTCTGAGTGCGAAACTATTCGCTGTGAAGGCGCTCCCATTCCAATGAAACCATTGAAACGTTGGGACAATGGGCGCGACGTGGTGGTAGCGGGCGACGCGGCGGGGGTTGTGGCGCCGGCATCTGGCGAAGGCATTTACTATGCGATGACGGCGGGGCGTTGCGCTGCGCAGGCCGTCGACCGGTTTTTGACGACGGGTGACCCTGCTGCGCTGCGACTCGCGCGCAAAACTTTTATGAAGGCGCATGGGAGAGTGTTCTGGGTGCTCGGCATCATGCAGCATTTCTGGTACCGAAATGACAAGCGGCGTGAGCGGTTCGTCAAGATGTGTGACGACAAGGACGTTCAAGCACTCACCTGGCAAGCCTATATGAACAAGGAACTGGTGCGCGCAAAGCCCATGTCGCATATGCGGATTTTCATGAAGGATATGGGGCATTTGCTGGGATCTGCGGCTTGAGAGCATGACCCGGGCCTGGCTATTTCCGATTGTCGTTGCCGCCATCGCGGCATCGTGTGTTGCCGCACTTGGCGCAACAATTACCGTGACGGATGCGTGGTATCACTCGCTTGTCCAGCCGACATGGGCGCCGCCTGACATCAGCTATGGCATTGTGTGGACAGCGATTTACGCGCTGATTGTGTATGCGGCGGCGACCGCCTGGCACGCCATGCGCCACCCGCGCGAGGCCGAAGTGCTGATAGGGCTGTTCGCGCTGAACGGCTTTTTGAATATCTTGTGGAGCTTGCTGTTTTTTCGCCTGCACCGGCCCGACTGGGCGTTGGTCGAAGTCGTCATCTTCTGGGGCTCGATCCTGGGCCTGATTGTGTACATCCGGCCGCACTCGCGCCGGGCGGCGTCGCTGTTGCTGCCCTATCTGCTATGGGTAGGCTTTGCGGGCTATCTCAACCTGCGGATTGTTCAGCTGAACCCGGCGTTAGGGTGAGCGCGTTCTCGGGCATCGGCGCTTTTTTCAACAGTGGTCATGCGGCCGATCTTGTGCTGGCGGTGCTGGCAGCGGAAGCGGTGTGGCTCGTCGCGTGCGCCGGCTGGCCAGTTTGGAAAATGCTATTGTGCCTCATGCCTGGCGCGCTGATGATGGTCGCTCTTCGGGCGGCGCTGACCGGGGCGGGTTGGCCATGGGTGGCGCTGGCGCTTGCAGCGTCCTTCCCGGTTCATGTCGCCGACATTTGGTACCGAAAAGAAAGGGCGGGGTCGCCTACTCGCCAACCCCGCCCATAATTCACGTCAACCGCGATGGTGTCGCTTAGCTGTTCGACTTCAGATAGGCGATGACGTCAGCACGCTTTTGCGGATCCGGAAGGCCTGGGTATGACATTTTGGTGCCCGGCACGACGCGTTGCGGCTTTTCCAGATATTGAAACAGCTTTTCCGGCGTCCAGGTGATGCCGCTGTTCTTGTTGGCGGCGGAATAGCTATAGGTGGCGACTGTACCAGCGCTACGACCAACAATACCCTTCAGCATCGGCCCGATCGCGTTCTTGTCGAACGCGTGGCAGGTCTTGCACGCGACGAATATCTTTTCGCCGCTGGCGGCGTCGCCAGTGAATGTGGCATATTTTGCCCCGCTCAATGTATCGGTATTGGCGGCGGCTACCGCACCTTTCACCGTCGCAACAGCGGCGCCGGCTGCGTTGGAGGCCATGGCGCCCACGTCAGCAGCCGCATTTCCGGCATCTGCTACCATATTGCCTGCGGAATCGGCGGCATTGCTGGCCGTTGCCGCCATGGAGTCGGCTGCTGCCTGTGCGTCTTCTTTGGCTTTATTTGCCTGTGAGCACGCTGAGAGCGCAAAAACTGACAGGGCAACGCCGAAGGCGACGATGCTGAAACGCTTCACGGAATGTGACTGCATTATCTTATGCTCCTACTATCCAACGCCGGTACCCCGGCCGGTTGGACACCTCGCGAATCGTGCGGGAGTGTCCCGCATGGGTTACAATGGTTCAGCCGATAGTAAAAACGACTTTGTTGATCGGACCTCGGCCGCCTGTGGTTTGGGCTGCGTTGCAACGAAAAAAAAGGCGACCCGCCCGGGCCGCCCTTTTTTGCGCAAGGAATGAGGTATGAGCTCAACGCTTGGAGAACTGGAAGCTGCGGCGCGCCTTGGCCCGGCCGTACTTCTTGCGTTCCACCGTGCGGCTGTCACGCGTGAGGAAGCCTGCTGCCTTTACAGGCGCGCGTAACACTGGCTCATATTTGGTCAGCGCCTGACTGATGCCGTGCTTCACCGCGCCCGCCTGGCCGGAAAGTCCGCCGCCTTTAACGGTGCAGATCACGTCATACTGGCCTTCACGCTCGGCAACACCGAACGGTTGGTTGATGACAAGACGCAGCGTGGGTCGGGCGAAATAGATAAGCTGATCGCGGCCGTTAATCACGATTTTGCCCGAGCCCGGCTTGATCCAGACACGGGCAACCGCGTCCTTGCGGCGGCCAGTGGCATAGGCTCGGCCTTGCTTATCGATAATCTGCTCGCGCAGCGGCATCGGCTCTGGCTTAGGACCGGAATTGTTGATGGCAATCGTGTCACCCAGCGGTGCGGCTGCCTTAGATGCTGCCTGCCCCGAGGTCATCTCGGCTAGATCGGAAAGTGATTGACGCGTATCGGACATTAGTTGCCCACCTTGTTCTTGCGGTTCATGCCAGCGATGTCGAGGACTTGCGGGTCCTGCGCGGTGTGCGGATGGTCTGCACCTGCATAGACGCGCAGGTTGCGCATTTGGTCGCGACCAAGCGGCCCGCGCGGAATCATGCGCTCAATTGCCTTTTCAAGCACGCGCTCGGGAAAGCGGCCCTCGAGAACCTTACCTGCCGACACCGCCTTGATGCCGCCGGCATAGCCTGTGTGCTTGTAATAGATCTTGTCCTTGAGCTTCTTGCCCGTGAAGCGGATTTTGTCCGCGTTGATGACGATGACATTGTCACCGCAATCAACATGCGGGGTGAAGCTCGGCTTGTGCTTGCCGCGCAGGACATTGGCGATAATCGTCGCCGCGCGACCGACCACCAGGCCGTCTGCATCGACGATATGCCACTTTTTTTCCACTTCGTGCGGCTTGGCCGACTTAGTGGTCTTCATCAGCGCCTTCATGGGCCTTGGACCTTTGGTTGGGATAGTGCGGTTGCGTAAAAACAATGCGCGCCGCCCGTTTCCAGGCAGCGCTTATCGCCGAACGTCTAGCCATCTGATGCAGAAAGTCAAGCAAACACGCGGCATTGCTGACGGGTATCAAGATACCAAGCGCAACTTGCCCATCGTTACGGTGACCGAGCGGGCCGCCGACCGGCCGTTGCCAATAGTCGTTTCGCGACGTTCCCGGCTCTCGACGATCAATCCTGAGCGCCGGTCGATCCGTTGGACGCGTTCGGCGACAATATGTGCAGCCGGCACTGCGCCGCTGGCCGGAATGTCGCCCTGAACCCGCGTCTCGATGATGAGCAACCCGTCACCCGCCGATTGATATCGCTCATCGCCGGTCAGTTTGGTGGGCGCCCCGGAAGGGGCAACGGCTGACATTGTCACGGGCCTTGTCGTACCGATCTCCGCATCGCCCACGCCGGGCGCGACGATTGGCGGCAGCAACGACTTCAATAGTGAAAACCGGTTCGCGCGCGGCAAAGATTTCAGCGTCCCATCGATTTGCTGTGGCTGTGCTGGTTGGCCGACTTTGGGGGTTGGCGTGCGCGCCACCAGCGCGGTTATGCCTGATAAGAACGCGCCCCAAACCGTGTCTTCATCCTCGATTCCGGTCACAGAACCATGGGCGTCGAGCGCCATGATGACCGTTTTGCCTTTCAAACCACTTAACCCTGCAGCGATTAAGCCAGCTGCACGCCTGCCCGTCGGCGCCTGCTCGGCAATCGGGCGGATCGTAACCGTCCAGCCATTGTTGCGCCTCGCAAAAATGAGTGATCGCTCGGTGCGAAACAGCACTTTTCCCGACGGATCGCTGCGCTCTTCCGTCCTGACATAGGACAGCTTTTGGTCGAGCGGAGGCGCAAAGCCCGGCGGCGATGCGAGGGTCGCGGCGGTCAAGAACAGACAGGCTGGCAGGGGGCCGAAGGCGTTACCCCGCATGATTGCTCCGGCCAACCGCGTGCGCGGCGGCAACAGACGCAATCAGCGTGATAGCGGCATTCACCTGGTGCGCCACGGCAATCACGATAGCAACGCCGCTCAGTAGCGTTGCAATGCCGAGTATGATCTGCGCGGTCACCAGCACGGCAATGGCGAGCGCGACCCGGCGTGCGCCCGCTCGTGCTGCCTGCCAAGCCAG
>JBJXEC010000067.1:0-2631 GCA_046155125.1 Sphingomonas sp.
GAGATGGCCCAACTGGATACCCGCGCGAAACTCGAAATCCTCGCAGACGCGGCGAAATATGATGCGTCATGCTCGTCGTCCGGCTCGGTCAAGCGCCATTCGCGCGGCGGCAAGGGAATTGGCTCCATCGATGCCGGGATGGGGATATGCCACGCCTATGCGCCCGACGGGCGCTGCATCAGCTTGCTCAAAATTCTGATGACCAACAGCTGCATTTTTGATTGCCACTATTGCATCAATCGCAAGAGCAGCAACGTCCGCCGCGCGCGGTTTACGGCCGATGAAGTCGTGCAGCTGACCCTGTCCTTCTATCGCCGGAATTATATCGAGGGGCTGTTCCTGTCGTCGGGGATCATTCACTCGTCCAACTACACCATGGAGCAGATTGTCGAGGTCGCGCGCGCGCTGCGAGAGGACCATGATTTTCGGGGATACATCCATTTGAAGACCATCCCCGATGCTGATCCCGGGCTGGTGCAACAGGCGGGGCTGCATGCGGACCGAGTGTCGATAAATGTCGAGCTGCCAACGATACAGGGATTAAAGCGGCTTGCGCCCGAAAAATCCGAGGCCCGCATCGAAGGGGCGATGGCGGACATGCAATCGTCGATCATCGACACTGCAGACGCCCGAGAGAAATATCGCGCGGCTCCCCGCTTCGCGCCCGCTGGCCAGTCGACGCAAATGATCGTCGGCGCCGATGCCGCAACCGACCGGGATATTGTGACACGCGCAGCAGGGCTCTATCGCCAGTTCGATTTGCGCCGGGTTTATTATTCAGCGTTTTCGCCGATCCCCGATGCCAGCGCCGTGTTGCCGCTCTCCCGGCCGCCACTGATGCGGGAGCACCGGCTATATCAGTCCGATTGGCTGATGCGCTTTTACGGTTATGCCGCCAGCGAAGTTGCCGATGCCGCCGACACCAATGGCATGATGCCACTCGACATCGACCCCAAACTGGCATGGGCGCTCAAATTTCGCGAGCGCTTTCCCATTGATGTCAATCGCGCGCCGCGGGAGATGCTGCTCCGCGTGCCAGGGCTCGGCACGCGCGCTGTTAGCAGGATCATTTCGGCGCGACGTTGGCGGCAGCTGTCGCTCGCTGATATTGGCAGGCTGACAGTATCGGTCGCTAAGCTGCGCCCGTTCCTGATCGCGAGCGATTGGCGCCCGATTGCCCTGTCAGATGCCGCCAACGTTAGCGCACTTGTTGCGCCCCCAGCCGAGCAACTGGAGTTGTTCACCTGATCTGGCCGCTGGCAAGGGGAGGCTCGCCATGCACACAGTGATGCTGGATGCCGACGACGATTTTGACGGTTGGCGCGCGGCGGTACGCTGGCTGGTGTCGAATGGCGTGCCACCCGATCAGGTCAGCTGGCGCGTGGGCGGCGCGCCGAGCGACCTTTTCGATACCGGGAATGCGATAGCGCCCGCCGCCGCGGCACCCTTTCCGGTCCCCAAAGCCTTTGTCGACCTCGCCCGAAAAGCCGTGCTCCATAAGGACCCGGAGCGCTTCACGCTGTTGCACACATTGTTGGGGCGGCTGCGCGCGACGCCCGGCCTGATGAGCGATCAGGCCGATCCGCTGGTGCGTAGAGTGGAAGGCTTGGCCCAGGCAGTTCGACGCGATATCCACAAGATGCGGGCGTTTGTCCGGTTCCGCGAGGTGGAGGACCATAGCGGGCCCCGCTATGTCGCTTGGTTCGAGCCGGAATTCCACATTTGTCGCGCCAATGCCGGCTTTTTTGTGGACCGGTTTGCGTCAATGCGCTGGTCGATCCTGACGCCAAAGGTGTCGATCCATTGGGATGGGCACGTGCTGACCGAAAGCCAGGGCGCAACCAAGGGTGATGCGCCCGCCGAAGACCCCACCGAAGATATCTGGAAGAGCTATTATGCCGCCATCTTCAACCCGGCGCGCCTGAAAGTTGGCGCGATGCTGAAGGAGATGCCGCGCAAATACTGGAAGAACATGCCCGAGACCGCGCTGGTGGGACAACTCATCGCGGGCGCTCAGGCACGCGAGGCAGGCATGGTCGCCGCCGCCAGTGCCAAGCCGGGCGACAACAGCATCGCGGCATGGCATGCGCTGCGCGAGGAGGCGGCAAGCTGCACCCGGTGCCCGCTGCACCACAACGCCACGCAGACGGTTTTCGGCGAGGGGCCAGTCGATGCCGCGCTGATGGTCGTTGGCGAGCAGCCGGGCGACCAGGAGGATCTCGTGGGGCGCCCGTTTGTTGGGCCAGCCGGGCAACTGTTCGAGCGCGCGTTAAGCGATGCGGGGATTGATCGCGGGCGGACTTACGTCACCAACGCGGTCAAGCACTTCAAATTTGAGCCACGGGGCAAGCGGCGCATCCACGCAAAACCGCATGTCAGTGAGGTTAGCGCTTGCCGGTGGTGGATTGGCCAGGAGCGCGCGCTGATACGTCCAAAGATGACCGTCCTTTTGGGGGCGACCGCCGCGCGGTCCGTGCTCGGCCGGGCCATAACGATCAGCAAGGATCGCGGTCGCGCGCTGCAATTGCCGGAAAATGGCGGTACAGCCTGGGTAACCGTTCACCCAAGCTACCTGTTGCGATTGCCCGATGAGGACGCAAAGGCATTGGAATATCGTCGATTTGTGGAGGA
>JBJXEC010000068.1:0-2529 GCA_046155125.1 Sphingomonas sp.
GGCGGTGCAAGGTTCATGATCGACAGGCACGGCCGCGCACTTGCTGCTATCCGCGCCATCAACGCTGCAACGGCCGAGTCCGAATACTGGGGCTCCTGCATCGCCAATATGACGAAATCGAAGCTCGACGGATCAATGGCGTCTGGTGTCGCAAGGGCAATGTGACCGCCCGCTGCTCTTGCAGCCACCGGCACCCTGAGAACGATGTCATCGCCGGGGCGGCGCGGTGTGATCCGCACCTCAAGCGAGGTTTTCGCCATGATCGCGATCTCATCGCCGCGGCCGACAAGCGTCACGGCGTGCCCGGCCAGCGACAGCTTGGCGCCGGGCAGGAGGCCATAGGAGGCGCCGAGAATCAGAATCGTCTTGATTTCCGGCCGCTTCATTTCCGGCCCACATCGACATAGGCAATATCAGTCCCGCCGCCGCCGCCGGCCAGAAGCAGGCTCAGCATCATGACGGCGTAGATGACCGCCAGAGCGGGCAGGACAAGCGATGGCGGCACAATCCGCGCCAGCCATAGCGAAAGCGGGGTCATGCAAAAATCTCCGTCGCGGAAATGATTACTGGCCGCGCCAGCGACAGCCAAAAGAGAACCGATAATGGCCCCAGTACCGCGCGCGCTGGTTCCGGAACGCGGGCGATCGGCAAACGTTGCAAGGCTACGCGGGTCAAAACCACACCCAGCACCTGCCATATTGACCATAAGACATAGTAGATCGAAAACTCGTGCCAAAGTCCAATTGCCAGAATCGCGAGCGCAAGGCCGACGAAAGCATTCCGAGTCACCGCCACGACTGGACGGAACACATAATCGCGGCACCATCGTGATAATGTCATGTGCCAACGCATCCAGAATTCAATCAAGTTGCGAGCCGCCCACGGTCGGTCAAAATTCTCCTCGAGCCGTAAGCCGATCATCAGGCTGGCACCCAGCGCAATCGATGTAAAACCAGCAAAAGTGAAATAGAGCGCGATCCATTCGGTCAGCGACTGTACCCAGTCGTGGAAGAAGGCAGGCCAGAGCTGTGTTCGGCTTGCTACGGCTGTCTCAATGCGTGAAATTACTTGGCGGCCAACAACAAATGCCGAGAACGCTCCGACCAGCACTCGCTCCATCCCGCCGAAAAACATCGCCCAGTCCCTAATGCGACGACTGGCCTGGCGCTCAAAATTTTCAAACCGGTGGATCGGGCCTGCGACAATGACCGGCAAGAACAACTGGTATCTAAGGTGTCCACGAAACGATGGCACCACAAGCTTGCCCATCCACCAATCGCCAACAACGTGCAGCGCGCGCAAGGTGAAGAAGGCCCCGCCAACCCAAAGTATGCCGGGGGTCAGCCGCGCGGCGACGAACGCGACGAGGAGGGCAAGAGATACAATGGCCGCAACATGATCGCGGCGCCCGGTTCGTTCGCCCAACCCGAGTGCCAGAGGGGTGACGGTCGCCGTTGCCAACAGCCACAAGCCGGATGCCGGTGCAATGACCGCCAGCGTCAGCGCCGTCCAGGCAGCGACGGCATCGAGCGCCCATTTCGCAGGCACAACCCATGCGACTGCGACAGAAGCCAGCGACATCATGATCAACAGATTCGTTGGCTGGTTCATTGCGTGCTGGCCCATTTTTGGCGCAACACACGCAAGAAATGCGCTCGGCCGATCCCATTGAGATGTCCGGCGTCGACAAACTCCTCGTTGGGCCAATTGCCATCGATTACGAAGATGGGGACCTCCAGCCGGCCTGCCAATGCCATGGCCCGGTCGCGAAGTTGGGAGGTCAGTTTGGACCCGAGCAACAGATCAGCGTCCGCCGATCGCGGCGGCAGAACCAGAATAACCACGGTTCCTTGCGCCTTTGCGCGCGCAACAGCCGACGCCAGCTCCTGCTCGTAGCATGGCTCACGAACCGTAAACGGGTATATCCTGCGTATGACGGCATCCGTAATTGCATGCTTCGATTCCAGATTGGCTGGATCACCCGCAAAACCATAGGTCAGTGGCAGGCCGGCAAGCTGGGCGAACGCCTCCGGCACGCGGCGCCGCTCGGCGACCAGGTAGTTCTTGATCAAGGGACGCAGACCGTCGCACGGTCGCTGGCGCAACTGGTCAGCAAAATCGACCAGAAGTGGATTGACTTCGATGAACACGAGCGCCGTATGCTGGGAGATTGCTTGTTCGAGGTTGGCGATCAGATCGTTTTCGGTCATGCGGTTCGCGGCAATCCTGCGATGCGATCGTTGGTCGCCAAGCAAGCTGGTCGCACCTTGTCCGGTTGCGGGAACAGCATAGGCCATCATCGACGATCCGATCACGACAATGTCGCTGTGCGCCGTTCGTGCAGTGTGTTCGACAACCAAGACCGGGACCGCCGCCATCATGGCGAACAGCCCCAGAGCAAGCAGCCAGGTCATAACCAACGCGCGTGCGTTCATTTACGCAGGCTGCCCACGATCGCGACCAGGTCGCCCAATGTGCGTATCATCGCCACCTGCGATGCCGGAATTCGAATTCCGAACAAGTCTTCAA
>JBJXEC010000069.1:0-30740 GCA_046155125.1 Sphingomonas sp.
ATTGGCCGTTTCGCGCGCGGCCCAAGCGGCCGCTCGCAAAATCCGATCAATAAGCCCGGCCGACAAGCACGCGTTCAACCGCCGGTACGCCGGTAAAGATGCAGGCGCCGGACGCTGGCTTCGCGTCCAGCGGCACATTGCGCAGGGTGAGCTTCAGCGCCTTTAGCCGCTCCACCGCCTTGTCGAGCGCCGCGCCGGTTGGCTTGGCCCATGCCACCTCGACCCAGCCCGGATTTTTCACGTTGTCGGCAAAGTGCCGTTCCAGTCCGGCAAAATCATCAATGTCGCGGGCGATGCTCGCATCAAGCCTTGCGCGCGCCTGATCGTACAATGCCCCCTGCACATCGGTCAGCATGGTCACCGCAGCACTCACGAAATCACCGCGCGCGACGACCTCGCTGTCGAGCTTGCCGTCGGCGCGGTAGAGCACCGTTCGCTTGATGACGGAGACATTGCCACCTGCCAAATCGCGCCCGCCAACTTCAACGATGATCGGCGCGCCTTTCTTCACCCAGCCCCAGCGCTTGGTCGCGGCCTTGGCGGGTTTCAGGTCGAGCAGCGCGCGGACCGGCTCGCCCAGCGCAGAAAGCGCGGCAAGCTCGGCCTGAAGCGCCTTGCAATACTCGATTAGGGCTGCATCTTCGGGCGTTTCGCGCAGCATCGGCACGATCACGATTTGCCACGGCGCGATCCGCGGCGGCACGCGCAGACCATCATCATCGCCGTGGACCATGATAAGCCCGCCGATCATCCGCGTCGACATCCCCCAACTGGTTGTCTGCGCAAGCTCCAGCTCGCCGCTGGTATTCTGGAACCGGATATTCTGGGCGCTGGCAAAATTGGTACCCAGGAAATGGCTCGTACCGGCTTGCAGCGCCTTGCCGTCCTGCATCATCGCCTCAATGGAATAGGTGGCCACGGCACCGGGAAAGCGCTCATTCTCGGGCTTTTCGCCAGCGACCACGGGCAGCGCCACGCACTGCTCGGCAAATTCGCGATACACCTCTAGCATCTTGAGCGTTTCTTCGCGCGCCTCGGCTTCGGTCGCGTGCGCGGTGTGTCCCTCCTGCCAGAGGAACTCGGCGGTGCGCAAAAACATCCGCGTGCGCATTTCCCAGCGCACGACATTGGCCCATTGGTTGATAAGGACGGGCAAATCGCGCCAGCTTTGCACCCAGCGGGCAAACGCCGTGCCGATCACCGTTTCCGATGTCGGCCGCACGACCAGCGGCTCCTCCAGCTTGGCGGTAGGGTCCGGCATCAGCCCGCCCTTGCCATCCGCGATCAGCCGGTGATGCGTGACGACCGCCATTTCCTTGGCGAAGCCCTCCACATGTTCCGCTTCCTTCTCGAAATAACTGAGCGGGATGAACAACGGAAAATAGCAATTCTCGTGCCCTGTCGCCTTGATGCGATCATCAAGCAAGCGCTGGATTCGCTCCCAAATGCCATAGCCCCATGGCCGGATGACCATGCACCCACGAACCCCACTCTCTTCGGCCATATCGGCCTCGGCGATGACGGCTTGGTACCAGGCGGAGAAATCGGCCTCACGGGTGACGGGCAGGGCGTGCTTTATCATGGCGCTTCGATAGCGCGACTTTTTGTCCAAACGCCAGCAAAACCATGTGCAGCGCCGCACGACGCGCGCTGGCGCGGGCGCACGGCGCTGCTATGGAGGGTCGGTGACTGCTGCTGCCCCGGACCGCGCGATTACCGCGATAGTGCTTCGACTGGGGGCGGCGTTTGTCTTCGCGGCGATGGGTGCCATGATCAAGCTGGCGGAAGCAGGCGGGGCGCATCTCGCCGAAATATTGTTCTTTCGCCAGACCTTTGCCTTGCTGCCCGTCACGTTATGGATTGCCGCCGGGCCGGGGCTTGGCACCCTCCGTACGCAGCGCTTCGGCGCGCATGTATTGCGCACGGCGATGGGGCTGACCAGCATGTGCTTTGTGTTCATCACCATCCTGTTGTTGCCGCTCGCCGAATCCACGACGATGCAGTTCACACTGCCGATATTCGCGACCATTTTGGGCGCCGTGGTGCTGCGCGAACCGACCGGCGTGCACCGCTGGGGCGCCGTTGTTGCGGGGTTTTTCGGCGTGCTCATCATCACGCAACCAGGCAGTGTTTCCCATATGCCGCTAATTGGCGTGGCAACGGGGCTGACAGGTGCACTGCTGTCGGCGAGCGTCTCCATATTACTGCGCCAGATCGGCAGGACCGAAGGCGCGGCGACCACCGTTTTCTGGTTCTCGGCGCTATCCGTGCCGGTGCTGGTGACGCCATTTGCGCTGTTCGCGACCCCGCACCCTGCCTCAACATGGCTGTGGCTCGCCCTGGTCGGGGTGTTTGGCGGCTGCGCGCAATTGCTGATGACGGCGTCGCTTCGGTTCGGGGCCGTCTCGCTTGTGGTGCCGATGGATTATACCGGGCTGGTTTGGGCGACGATGTTCGGCTGGGTGGTGTTCAATGCCCTGCCGACATCGGCCACGCTGCTGGGCGCGCCGATCTTGATCGGTTCCGGGCTGTACATCGTCTGGCGCGAACACCGGCTTCAGCGAATGAAGGCGGCGCAAGCTATCGCGTGACGCAGCCGATTGCGCTATGCTCTGGCGGGGAGCGATCAATGACCACTCAAAATGCGCCAGCCGTCCGCTTTCCGCCGCCGCTGGTTTTTCTGGGCTTTTTGCTGCTCGGGCCTGTGCTGCAAATGCTTGTACGGTTGCCCCCGCTTGCGCTCCCCTGGCCGATCGCCGCCGCGATTACGGTAGCTGGGCTGGCGGTCATCATCGCGGCCGAGCAGCGCTTTCGCAAAACCGGCGAAAATCCGATTCCCTGGACCGGCACTGCGACCGTTATCGAAACCGGCATCTATCGCTTCACGCGCAACCCGATGTATCTCGGCATGGCGATAATGCAGGCAGGACTTGCGCTGTGGCTGGGCAGTTTGTGGGCGTTGCTGCTGGTGCCAGTGAGTGCCGCGATCATCCAGACCGCAGTGATTGCGAAGGAAGAGGCCTATCTCGCCACAGCATTTGGCGATGCCTATGCCGCCTATTGCCAGCGCGTCCGCCGCTGGATTTAGCCGCGCCGGTAAACCAGCAGCAGATTGTTGGCCGGCATCTCAATAATCTGGTCTGGCAACAGCCCTGCGCCCAGGGCCGCTGAAGTCACGTCGGTAAGGTCCCGCAAGCCCCATGCCGCATCGCGCGCGCGCAGCGACTCGTCGAACGCGACATTGCTTGGCGCGGTCACGATCTCGGGGCGAGTGAAGGGGCCATACAACACCAGCGGGCCGCCCGAAGGCAACAGCCTCCCGGCGCTCGCCATCAGGCCAAGCGTCGCCGGCCACGGGCTGATATGCGCCATGTTGATGCACAGCACCGCATCGGCCCGGTCGACTGGCCACGCGCGCGCGCCGGCGTCCAGCGCGATCGGCGCACGGACATTCGCCAGGCCCTCACACCATGCAGCAATCGACGTGAGTGCCGTTTCATCCGGATCAGTTGGTTGCCATTCGAGCGCGGGATAGTTTTCGGCGAAATATGCGCAGTGCTCGCCGCTGCCGCTCGCTACTTCAAGGACGAGGCCAGTGGTGGGGAGCAGCTCGCGCAACCGTTCGGCGATTGCAGCGCGGTTACGCAGCGTGGCAGGCGCGTGTTTGCGCACCTCACCGGTATCGTCAGCGACGACCCATGGTGTCGGGTCAGCCATCAGGCGGCCGCCATTTTCGTGGACGTCAGCAGCCGCCGGGCGCGCAAGAACATTTCAATCCGCTGCATCGTCAACAACCCCAAGGCGAACGCGACAAGCGTGTCTGTTAAGACGAGCGCACTGATATGCAACGGTCCACCTGCCGTAACCACGCTGCGGGCGCCGAACCGCACCGCGACCAGCAGCAACAAAAATAACATCGCAGCGGGTGATGCGCGTTGGCTTAGCGACTGCGTTACAGGGTCCACCTCAATCCGCATCAGTCGCCCGCGCTGCCACCCAAGCGCGCCGCCGACCAGGAGTGCCGCACCGCTCAGCGCCCAGCCGAGCGGATCGGGCCGGCCAAAATAGAATATCGTGCCAGCGAAGATCAGATAGACGCTCGGCAACATCCACAGCCGCTCGATCTTGAGTGGTCGGAATTGACTCATCCGCTGCACCCGGCGCGCGAGCACGAACGAGACGATCACGGCCATGATGATGTAGCTGATCCATTGTTTCGGATCGGTATGGGCGAGCATCAACTTTCCCGGTTCGGCGACGAATTACCGTTGCTTATCAGCGCACGCCGCGCGCGGATAGTCCAACCGCTACTCAGCGGCCTGGGGCAGCGCGGGCGCCTTCCACGTCAACACGGGCTTGCGCGCCGCAAGCGTTTCATCCAGCCGGGCACGCGGCGCGAAATGCGGTGCGGACTTGAGCGATGGATCTCCCGCCTTTGCCCGCATCGCAACCGACCGCAGCGCACCGATAAACTGATCGAGCGCAGCCTTCGATTCTGTCTCGGTTGGCTCGACCAGCATGGCGCCGTGCACCACGAGCGGGAAATACACCGTCATCGGGTGAAAGCCCTCGTCGATGAGCCCCTTGGCAATGTCGAGCGTGGTGAAGCCCTCCGCCATGCCGTCATCGGAAAACAGTGCCTCATGCATACAGGGGCCTGCCGCAGCGAACGGCGCGTCGAGCACATCTTCAAGGCTGCGCAGCACATAATTTGCGTTGAGCACGGCGTCTTCCGCCACTTGCCGCAGCCCATCTGCGCCGTGGCTCAAGATATAGGCGAGCGCCCGCGTAAACATTCCCATCTGGCCATGAAACGCGCTCATCCGCCCAAAGCTGTCGGGGTGGCGGTCACCTACCGTTTCCTCTTCCACCAGCGTGAACCGGCCATCCGCGTGACGTTCGGTGAACGGCAGCGGACCAAAGGGGCTGAGCGCTTCTGACAGCACGACAGGGCCCGAGCCCGGCCCGCCGCCGCCGTGCGGCGTGCTGAACGTCTTGTGGAGGTTGATGTGCATGGCGTCGATGCCCAGATCGCCCGGCCGCACGCGCCCGACGATCGCGTTGAAGTTTGCACCATCACAATAAACATAACCGCCAGCTGCGTGCACCGCATCTGAAATTGCCTTCATGTCGCGCTCAAACAGCCCGCAGGTATTGGGGTTGGTGATCATCACGCCCGCCACGTCCGGGCCAAGCCTTGCCTTGAGTGCCGCAAGATCGACTCGGCCCTCAGACGTCGCGGGGATATCCTCCACGTCAAAACCGGCAAACGCGGCGGTCGCCGGGTTGGTGCCATGGGCACTCTCCGGCACCAGAATGACCTTGCGCCCACCCTCCCCACGCGCCTCCAGCGCCGCCTTGATGCACAGGATACCGCACAGCTCTCCGTGTGCGCCAGCCTTGGGCGTCATCGCAACGCCGTGCATCCCGGTGAGCGTGATAAGCCACACCGCCAGCTCGTTGATGACAGCGAGCGCCCCTTGCACTGTCTCGCGCGGTTGCAGCGGGTGCACATCGGCAAAACCGGGGAGCCGCGCCATGCGTTCATTGAGACGGGGATTGTGCTTCATGGTGCAGGAACCGAGCGGGAAAAAGCCCAAATCGATCGCGTAATTCTGGCGGCTGAGGCGGGTATAATGGCGCACCGCCTCCGGCTCCGACAGCCCTGGAAGGCCAATGGGACGCGCGCGTTCCAGCCCGGCAAGGCGCGAAGCAGCGGCAGGCGCCTCGGCAAAGTCGACGCCCGTCGTGTGCGTGTCGCCAATCTCAAAGATCAGCGCTTCTTCGAGCATCAGCGCCTTGTTGCCGGTGAACGTTGGGCGCACGGCGCCGTCAGTGGTCACCATTTCTGGGCGCCATCCGGTGGGGTTAAGCGTCATGCGAGCACCTCCTCAAGCGCGGTTGCCAGCGCCTCGACATCGTCGGGCGTTGCGGTTTCGGTAACGGCCACGACGAGCCCGTGCGCCAGACTCTCCTCGCCCGGGTAGAGCCGCCCAAGTGATACGCCAGCCAGCACGCCGCGCGCCGCGACCTCGTGCACTGTGGAGCGGGCATCGCGCGGCAGTTTCAGCGTAAACTCATTGAAGAAGCGGTCCGTCACCAACTCCACGCCCGGCACTTTGGCGAGGCGGTCAGCGGCCGCGCTTGCACCCAGATGGTTGAGTATCGCCAGGTCACGCAAGCCGCGCTCCCCCAGCAACGTCATGTGAACTGAGAAGGCCAGTGCACAAAGCCCTGAGTTCGTACAGATATTCGACGTCGCCTTTTCGCGGCGGATATGCTGCTCGCGGGTGCTCAGCGTGAGGACGAACCCGCGCTTGCCATCGGCATCCAGCGTCTCGCCGCAAAGCCGCCCCGGCATCTGCCGCACATATTTTTCCTTGCAGCCAAACAGGCCAACATAGGGCCCGCCAAATTGCAGACCGACGCCCAGCGATTGCCCCTCGCCCACCACGATATCGGCATCCATTTCACCCGGTGATCTGATCGCGCCCAGCGCCACTGGTTCGGTCACAACCGCAATCAGCAGCGCTTTTTTGGCATGGGCCGCCGCTGCAATCGCCGACAGATCGCCAATCCGCCCCAGAATATCCGGGTATTGAACGACAACGCACGACGTTTCATCGTCAATCGCCGCGATCAGCCGGTCTGCGTCGGTTTCGGCGGTGAGCATCGGCAGCGCCGTATCAAGCACATCGCCCGTGAACCGCGCCATCGTGCGCGCGACCGAGACATAATGCGGGTGAAGCCCTGACGAGAGCACCGCCTTGCCGCGCTTGGTAATGCGCCGCGCCATCACGATCGCTTCCCAGCACGCCGTCGACCCATCATACATTGAGGCATTGGCGACATCGGTTCCGAGCAGCCGCGCGACCTGGCTCTGGAATTCGAACAGCATTTGCAGCGTGCCCTGCGCGATTTCCGGCTGATAGGGCGTGTACGCAGTCAAAAACTCGCCGCGCTGAATGAGATGATCGACTGACGCCGGCACATGGTGCTTATAAGCCCCGCAGCCCAGGAAAAACGGCACATCGCCCGCCACCATGTTTTGCCGGGCGAGCGCCGACAGATGCCGCTCGACGGCCATTTCGCTGGCATGACTGGGCAGCCCATGGATCGGCCCGTCAAGCCGCGCCTCCTCGGGCACATCAACAAACAACGCGTCGATGGAAGGCGCGCCGATCGTCGCCAGCATAGCGAGTCGATCAGGTGGGGTAAGCGGCAGATAACGCATCTTTTTCTCCACCCCTGCTGGTCATGGACTGGAGGGGCAATGGGCTGGGTCCAGGCTGGCACGCCAGCCAACCAACAATTACAGCTTGCTCACAAACGCTTCGTAGGCGGCTTCGTCCATCATTTCGGCAAGCTCGCCGGTATCGCTGAGCGTCACCTTGAAGAACCAGCCATCGCCTTCTGGATCTTCGTTGACGAGGCCGGGCGTGTCGCCAAGCGCCTCGTTACCCTCAACCACGGTGCCGGAGACGGGCGCGTATACATCTGATGCCGCCTTTACGGACTCGACCACTGCGGCTTCGTCGCCCTTGGTGAGTTCCTTGCCCTCATCCGGCACATCGACGAATACAATGTCGCCAAGCTGGCCTTGGGCATAATCGGTGATACCAACGGTCCCGATATCGCCATCGACATCAACCCATTCATGGTCTTCGGTAAAATAACGGCTCATCTCACATGCCTCCTGTTATCGGACGTAGCGGTGGGGAACAAACGGCATGGCAGCAACGGTCGCTCCATGGGACTTGCCCCGCTGGTAGAGGGTGATGGTGGTGCCGGGCGCGGCAAGCGCGGCTGGTACATAAGCCATCGCAATCGGGCGGTTGAGGCTGGGCGAAAAACCACCGGACGTGACGCGGCCAAGCTCGGCGCCGTCCGCATCGACCACCAAGGCGCCCTCGCGCACTGGCTGGCGCCCCTCGACCAGCAGCCCAACGCGCTTCGTTGCAGCACCCTCTGCCCGCTCGGCAAGAATGTGGGCAGCGCCTGGAAAGCCTCCTTCCTCCCGCCGCCGCTTCGAAAGCGCAAAGCCCAGACCGGCTGCCACCGGGGTCGTTATTTCGTCCAGATCATGCCCATAGAGCGGCAACCCCGCCTCCAGCCGCAGCGAATCACGCGCGCCAAGGCCAATGGGTTTCACTTCGGGCTCACTGCACAAGGCCTCGGCCACCGCTTCGGCATCGGCCGCCGGAATGGAAATTTCGAACCCATCCTCCCCGGTATAGCCCGAGCGGCTAATCCAGGCTTCAACCCCGGCGATGTCGAACTGGCCGCCGGCCATGAAGACGAGCGCGTCGAGCGGCCACGCGCCCGTGGTGTGCCGCTTCAGCACTTCAAACGCCTTTGGCCCCTGAAGCGCCAGCAGCGCGCGGTCATCAAGATGGTTGAGCGTGATCGCATCGGGCAAATGCTCGCGCAAATGCGCAATATCGTCATATTTCACCGCGCCATTGACGACCATGTAGATGCCCCCTGGCCAGCGCGCGATCATCAGGTCGTCAAGAATACCGCCATTGTCGGCCAGCAGCAGGGAATATTTTTGCTGGCCAATGCGCACGCTCTTCACGTCCGCGGGGAGCAGCGCCTCCAGTGCATCGTCAAGCCCCTCGCCCGATAACAGCAACTGCCCCATGTGCGACACATCGAACAGCCCGGCATTTTCGCGCGTCCACAGATGCTCGGCGACAATCCCTTCATACTGGATTGGCATGTGGTAGTCGGCGAATTCCACCATGCGAGCGCCGCGCGCGCGGTGCCAGGCATCGAGCGGCAAAAGTTCGATGACGTCGATCAGATCAATTTCGCTCATCATCAACACTCCGAAGGCACAGGACAGGGCGCGACCGCTTCAGACCCGGGCCACCTGCCCGGCTGACGCTCAGCCGCCCCCTCTGTCACGGAACCTGAGAGCTTTCACCGCGCAGCCAAAAAGCCGCGCAGCTTACCCCTTCGGTGGGCAAGGGAAACGTCCCCCCGCCGCTTTCCAGAGTGTCAAAATGGCCAAGCGCGGTCCCGATTGCCTGAGAGATTCCGGGGCGGTTGCTCCTTCGGCGGCAGGGATTTCGCCCCACGCTCTCCCGCGCTTTGCCAAGCCGGTTGCCCGGCATCGACCACGCTGCTTTGGCGCGGGCCAAGGGCCGAGTCAATTGCCCTGGCGAACTCTATTTTCGGCCCTGACGAAAACTCAGCGTGTGGCGTTATATTTCAGCTGCGCATCAGTGAGCTGGAAGCCTACCAACGCCTCAAAGGTAGCGCGTTGCACCGCGGCGCGAATATTGGGACGGGACAGTGGATCGGTCGCGGCATCATCTTCCCCGGCCTTGCGCGGACGCGTGAGCGTTTTGCGGATATCATCCGGCAACGTCGCGGCGGCGCGGACGACTGACGCTTCGGCTTGACCTGTCGCCGATGCGCGGTCCTGCCCGGCATCGAAATGCAGGTTCACTCGGCTCACGCTCTTTGCAACCACGGCACTGCCGCCCTGCACAACCGTGATAAAGTAGGGCAGCACCACATCGCGCGCGCCTTGCGTATCAGTCCGGCGCCCGCGCACGTCAAACGTCACCGTCGTCAGCACATTTTCGCCGGAATCAGTGCATGTCGAGCGCACGTTGGTCAGCAATGCCGTAACGTCGAGCGCCGACGCATCAGTGCTGCTGTCGGGCGAAAAAACCGTCACATCCCCCGTCGCGGCAGGCACCGCGACTGCCGGGCAGGCGGATCGGATCGCGGTGATGCCGCCAAGTGCAATTTCGCCCGCTTTTGTGCATCCAGCAAGGCCAAGCACCGCAACGCAAATCAGCGCATAAATCGGGGGACGGGTGAGACGTTTCACAGTTGTACGCACCTTGCATAACGAGAAATTGAGGGCACCGGACGACGCGCGCCGCCGCGACTTGCTCCAAACAATAGGCTTTAGCATAGGAACCGGCTTTCACGCACGCAAGCAATCGCGTAGAGATGGAAGATATGAACACTTCTGCAAAGCCATCCCTTGACCTTGTCATCGCAGCACCCCGCGGCTTCTGCGCCGGCGTCGACCGGGCCATCCACATCGTCGAACTGGCGATCGAACGGTATGGCGCACCAGTCTATGTCCGCCACGAGATCGTTCACAACAAGTTCGTTGTCGACTCGCTGAGAGCAAAGGGCGCCGTGTTCGTCGAAGAACTTGACGAAGTGCCAGATGGTGTGCCGGTGGTATTCTCAGCCCATGGCGTGCCGAAATCAGTGCCGGTCGAAGCGCGCGACCGGGGCCTGGATTTTCTCGATGCGACCTGCCCGCTCGTGTCCAAAGTGCACAAACAGGCGGAGCGACTAGTCGAGGCCGGCCGCCACATTCTGTTCATTGGCCATGCCGGTCACCCCGAGGTCATCGGCACGCTGGGGCAAGTGCCAGACGGCGCCATGACGTTGATAGAGACATTGGAAGACGCGCAGGGCTATACGCCGGTTGACCCCGACAATCTTGCGTTTCTTACCCAAACCACGCTTTCGGTAGACGACACGGCCGATGTCGTGGCCGCGCTGGTTTCCCGCTTTCCCGGCATCAAGGCGCCGCGCGGCGAAGACATCTGCTACGCGACCTCCAACCGACAGGCAGCGGTGAAAGCAATCGCCAGATCGTGCGATGCGATGCTGGTGATAGGTGCGACCAACTCATCAAACTCGCTGCGCCTGGTTGAAGTGGCGGAGCGTCAGGGCACGCCAGCGCGCCTCATCCCGCGCGCTGCCGACCTTGATCTGGCATTTTTGAAGGACGTCAAGACGCTGGGGATCACCGCTGGCGCCTCGGCACCGGAATTTCTGGTACGCGAACTCGTGGGTTTGCTCGCCGAGCATTATGAGATCACCGAGCGTGAGGTAGAGACGACCCGCGAGACCATTTCGTTCAAGCTCCCGCGCGGGCTGGAAGTCGTCGCCTGATCCTGTGGCCGTTTACACGCATGTGTCAGCCGAGGCACTCGCCGACTTCCTGACGCGCTACGACGTTGGCGATCTGGTGTCGGTCAAGGGCATCGCCGAGGGCGTCGAAAACAGCAACTATCTGGTCGACACCAGCACCGGCCGCTTCATCCTGACGCTATATGAAAAGCGCGTTGCCGCCGCTGACTTGCCCTATTTCATGGCGCTGCTCGATCATCTGGTGGGCAAGGGCTTGCCGGTCCCACCGGCTATCAAAGACCGGGACGGCCGCCAGATTCAGGAACTTGAAGGCCGCCCGGCCTGCCTGATAAAATTCCTGCCCGGCGTATCGCTCTCGCACCCCACAGCAAAGCAGGCATTCAACACCGCGCAGGCACTGGCGAACCTGCACCGCGCGGTTGCCGATTTTGTGCCAACGCGCGCAAACTCCATGGGTATGCCGACATGGCAGCCGCTGTGGGAGCAGTGCGGTCGCAGCCTCAACGATATTCAGCCAGGCCTGCATCACGATCTCGGCTTTGCGATCGGCGACGTCATCAGCACCTGGTATGCTGAAGAGTTTGACCACTGCGCCATCCATGCCGATCTGTTCCCCGACAATGTGCTGATGCTGAGCGATACGGTCGGCGGCCTAATCGATTTCTATTTCGCGTGCAGCGACGTGCGGATTTATGATTTGGCGATCATGCACGCGGCGTGGTCGTTCGACGCGACCGGAAATCATTTTCACCCGGCCGTCGGCGACGCGATAATTGCTGGCTATGACAGCGCCTACCCTCTCACCACAAAGGATTGCGCAGCGCTTTATTCGTTTGCAAGCGGCGCGTGCCTGCGCTTCACCCTGTCGCGGGCCTGGGATTGGCTTAACACGCCGCCCGACGCGCTCGTCACGCGCAAAGACCCGCTCACTTTCTGGCGGCGGCTGAAAACCTACGACCCCAATCTTGCCGGCCTGTTGAAGACGCTGCGATGAGCGCGCTTCCGCAGGTCGAAATCTTCACCGACGGCGCGTGCAAGGGCAATCCCGGCCCCGGCGGCTGGGGCGCGATTTTGCGGATGGGCACCAAGGAACGCGAACTTTCCGGCGGCGCGCCGCAGACCACCAACAACCGCATGGAGATGATGGCGGCCATTGAAGCGCTCAAAGCGCTAACGCGGCCGTGCGCCGTTACGGTGTCGACTGACAGTCGTTATGTGATGGATGGGCTTACCAAGTGGATTCATGGCTGGCAGCGCAACGGCTGGAAAACCGCCGACAAAAAACCGGTGAAGAACGCTGACCTTTGGCAAGCGCTGCTCGCCGCCGCCAAGCCGCACCAGATAACGTGGCAATGGGTGAAGGGCCATGCCGGTCACCCGGAAAACGAGCGTGCGGACAAGCTCGCGAGCGATGCTGCAATCGCTGCTGCGTCGCGGCCCGAGGCTTAAGCCAACCGGGACGCCGCGGGCCGGGAGCGATGAGCGCCGCCGACCCGCGACCGATCAATCAGCCAAGATCTTCTTCGGTTGGCGCGCCGGGGCCGTTCTTCTTGATTGACTCAATCGCGTTCACCGCGCTGGCCTTGCTCGAATAGCCCTCGGTCCAGAACATCAGCTCGCTGTTGTATTTGAACTTGGCGACGAACTCGCCCTTCTTGTTCTTTTCGATCACAAATTTGTGCGCCATTATCCCGCTCCTTGTACCATGGGCGAAGGTAAGCTTAGCGCCGCTTTTCCGCCAGCGCCAGCCGGCTAGAATCGCGCCGGTGAATAACGATCCACGTCAACCGGAGCCAACTCGGGCGCCAGCGATCTGCCGAGCACGAGTGCGGCTGCCACTGAGGAAGCAGCAGGCGCCGTCTGGATGCCATATCCCCCCTGCCCGGCGCACCAGAAAAAGCCGGGTACGATGGGATCAAAGCCGTAAACCGGCAGGCGATCTGGCGCGAAACTGCGCAAGCCCGCCCATTTGCGCTCGACTGCCGCGACATGCCAATCGGTTACCGCCTCGAACCTGTCGATGGCGCGCCCAACATCAATCTCCTCGGGCGCGGCGTCGCCGGGCTCGGTGGGTGTTTCGTCATGCGGGCATAGCCACAGCCGGTTCGGGCCCTCGGGGCGGAAATAATAGCTGCCGGCAATGTCCATCACCAGCGGAAGGTCCGGCGGAACATCGTGCGTCGACACCCGTACCTGCACGATCGTGCGCCGCTTTGGGGCAATGCCAAGTGGGGCGGCGCTCGCCATCATGGCAACCCGGTCAGCCCAGGCGCCGGCCGCATTGACGATAACGTCGGCTGCGATGACGTGGTCGCCCGCTGAAATCGACCAGCCGCTTGTGGCTCGCGTCAGGCGCGTGATCGGGGCCGCCGTTCGCAGCACCCCGCCAGCGCGACGGAATGTCGCCAGCACGCTGGCATGCAGGCCTGCGACGTCGATATCGGCGCCGTCGTGCTCCAGCAGCCCGGCGACCAGCACGGCGCGCGCGCGGGGCACCCACTGGCGGATGCCAGCATGATCCAGTCGCGACAATTGCACGCCGCTGCCGGCAAACTGCGCTTCCATCGCCGCCAGCATACCGACGGCGTCAACCTCGGCGACCTCCAGCGAGACCCTGGGCTTCAGGAACCCGCCCGCCGCTAGCGCCGGATACGATGCCCTGGTCAGCGGGCGGACGAGCGGCCCGCCTAGCGTTTCGTGCCAGAACGCCGCGGAACGTCCGGTGGAATGATAGCCGGGCACATCCTCGGCCTCAAGCAGGACGACGCGGGCGTGCGGCGCCAGCTCCGCCGCGATGCCGGCGCCAACAATGCCGGCACCCACCACCGCTACGTCAAAGCGCTCCATCTCAGCGCCTTGGTGCGCGCGCGGCCAGGAACATGTCCAGCTCGGAAATTGCACGGTTGCGCACGGCGTCTGCCTCCCGCAGCACTTCATGCGCGGCCTCATCGCCAAAGGTGACGACCCGCGCATCAGGCAGTCTGGCAGCGATGGCGAGCGCGGCCTTTGGCAACACGAGCTGGTCGGCAAGCGGCACCAGCATCAACACCGGAATATCGAGCGACTCGAGACGCGTGTTCTGCCGAACCCGCCGCGTTGACGAGAACGCCTCGGCGACCCAGCGCCAGCTTGGCGGGCCAAGCAACAGTTCCGGCTTGGCTTGCTGCCACCAAAGCTCGTCCGCATAGCGATCTGCGTCATGCGTAAGCAGCGCCTGGCGCGTTGCCAGCGTCGCGGGGCGTTCATTAGTCTTCCACGCCGCGCGGTCCGGCTTGCCGATACGTGCCAAGAGCCGGGCAAGCCGCTCGCCAAGCGTGGCCCCTAGCGGGCTGTGGAGCCCGAGCATTGGCGCGATCAAGACGGCCACATCCGGCGCCACCACATTTTCGACCAGCGCACGCGACACAAGATGGCCGCCCATCGAGTGGCCCATGAGCACTCGCGGACCAATGGTCGCCGGTGCCCAATTCGCCCAGAATGCCTTCAGATCGGCGATATAATGGTCAAAACTATCAACATGGCCGACATGGCGGTCTGGTGAAAGCCTGCCCGAGCCACCTTGCCCGCGCCAGTCGAACGATGTGATCGACCACCCTTGCCCGTGCCAGTGCGCGAGCAACTCCAGATATTTCTCGACGATGTCGCCGCGCCCGCCCTGAAACAGGATGCTCCCGCGCGGCTTGTCAGTATCCGCCGGCCAGTCAAAGCGGCGTAGCGACCAGCCGTCCGGGGCCGTCCAATCGCTGAATGTGGCGGTCGCGGGAATCGCGCGGCGATAAAGTGCGTCACTGGTCATATAGGCTGGTTACTTTTTGGAAAGCCGTTCCGTCTAGGGAATAGCGCCATGGAGTGGATGCACCTTTCCCCTATTTTGCCGCTGGCGCTGGCAGCCCTGCTCGCGTCGGCCGGCATAGAAGACGTGCGGCGGCGCGAAATTGCCAATTGGAAGAATGCGTTAGTTGCCCTGCTAGCCCCGTGCTGGTGGTATGCCAGCGGCCTTTCGCTCTTCCCCGACATTGCCGTGCAAATCGTTTTCGCGAGCATCATCTTTGGCCTTTTCTTGATTCCCTTTGCGGTGGGCCAGATGGGCGGCGGCGACGTCAAGCTCATTGGAGCGCTCGCTTTGTGGCTTCCGCTCGCCGCGCTCGAGCAGATGCTGATCGTGATGTCGCTGGCGGGCGGGGTTCTGACGCTCCTCATCATGGGAGACCGCTGGCGGCTAAAGAAAACAGGCCCGCCCGAAATTCCCTACGGCGTTGCAATCGTGATTGCAGGATTAATCGCCGCCCAAGAACCAATATTTAACCATTTTGCTTGACTAATTAACGCAGGATCAGCCGGTCCGCGTCCGAAAAGGCCCGATGTGACATGGATGTACGTAAGATAATTCTGTTGGTTGGCGCCCTCTTGATTGCGGGCGTTACAGCATTCATGGCGCGAAGCTTGGTGTTCGGTTCTGCAACGCCGACGGCCGTGGCCGCGCCGGCAGTCCAGCCGCTTGATGGCCCCGAAGTGCTGGTCGCTACGCGCGCGCTGCCGGTTGGCACCATCCTCGATGCAACCGCGCTGAAATTTCAGCCCTGGCCCAAAGAGCTGGTCGACAATGCGTATTTCCTGAAAAAGAACACCGACCTGAAAAGCCTGCAGGGCACAGTGGTTCGCAATGCGATCACGGCCGGCCAACCAGTTACGCAAGGCGCGCTGGTAAAGCCCGGTGATCGCGGCTTCCTTGCGGCGGCACTCGGACCTGGCATGCGCGCAGTCACGGTGCCGGTACAGGCCAATGCGGCCGTTGCGGGCTTTGTTTTCCCCGGTGACCGGATCGACCTGATGCTGACGCAAACGGTGCCGGGCGGCGGAGATGGCCCCCCACTCAAGGTGACTGAGACGGTGCTGCGCAACATCCGCGTGCTCGCAACCGACCAGCGCACAGACAACACCGCCGATGAAAACGGCAAGACCGTGGTGCGTACCTTCTCGAGCATCACCGTTGAAGCAACGCCCAAACTGTCTGAAAAGCTCGCTGTCGCCCAGACACTCGGATCGCTATCGGTCGCGTTGCGCTCCATCGCGGACAATAGCTCTGAACTGGAAGAAGCCATCGCATCTGGCGCGTTATCAGTGCCGGAGGGCACTGATCCAAAGGCAGAAAAGGCGATGCTGCTGAAGGTCGCGACGCAACCTTCGGCTGGCGGCTCAACCTTTGCAACCGGTGCTGATGTGTCGCGCTTCCAGCGTCGCTCGGTGCCCGGCAAGCCAGCCGACGAACAACGCGGCTTTGGCGGACAGCCTAATCCAGCCGCGCCGCCTGCGTTTCCAGGGGCGGCAGCGCCCAAGGGGCCGGTCATCCGCATCGCGCGCGGCAACAACATTACCGAAGTGCCGGTAGGGGGGAATAACTAGGATGCGCATGTCCGCAACGACGATCGGCTGGCCGCTCATGGCCGCTGTCGCGACGGCCGGGATGGGCGCCAACGCCCCTACCGCCGCCCAAACCGTGGCCGGGGCTCCGGCATCGACCGTTCAGGTGGCCACTGGCCGCGGCAAGCTCATCACGCTTGCGCGTCCAATGAGCGACATCTTCGTTGCCGATGACAAGATCGCCGATGTTCAGGTGCGCTCGCCCACGCAGCTTTATGTGTTCGGCAAGGCGCCCGGCGAAACGACGATGTATGCAACGGCAAAGGGCGGCGCGGTCGTCTATTCGGCGACGATCCGGGTCGGCAACAACATCGACTCGCTGAGCCAAATGCTGCTGCTTGCGCTGCCGGATGCGACGATCACCGCAACACCGCTCAACGGGCTGGTGCTGCTGACGGGAACCGTTGCCACGCCAAACGACGCAGCCGAAGCCGAGCGCTTGGTACAGGCGTTTGTGGGGGACAGCACGAAAGTGCTGACGCGGCTGAAAACCGCAACGCCGCTGCAGGTGAATTTGCAGGTCAAGTTTGCCGAAGTCAGCCGCTCCTTTGCCAAGAACATCAGCAGCAACATCGCCACGCGCGACCAGACAGGCGGCTTTCAGGGCAGCATCGGATCCGGTCGCCAGCCCGGTGCGGTTACCGCCGCGCAGCTAGGGACCTATCCAACCGCGACCATTGCTTTGCCCAACGGCACCGGCTCCATCACCGGGCCTTATGACCCGAGCACGGGCCAGTTCGTGAACCCGCGCGGCACCGGCATTGCCGAGATCGCCAAGGGCAGCAATTTTACGACGCTTGGCCTTGCTGGCAAGCTGCTCGGGCTCGATGTGTTGCAGGCCATCGACCTTGGCGAGCGCAACGGGCAGGTTTCGACGCTGGCTGAACCCAATCTCACCGCGCTGTCGGGCGAAACCGGTACCTTCCTTGCCGGCGGCGAAATTCCGATCCCGGTGAGCCAGGGGCTCGGCGCGGTGTCGGTTGAATACAAACAATATGGCATCAGCCTGGCATATACGCCGACGGTGCTGGCCGATGGCCGCATTTCGCTGCGCGTCCGCCCGGAAGTGTCGCAACTGACAAGTGCCGGGGCGGTACAGATCAACGGCACGACCATCCCTGCCCTTTCGACACGCCGCGCCGAGACAACGGTGGAGTTGGGCTCGGGCCAGAGCTTCATGATCGCTGGCCTGCTCCAGAACGACCACAACAACTCGATCGAGCAAACGCCGGGCCTTGGCAATGTGCCAATCCTGGGCGCGCTGTTCCGCTCAAACGGGTTCCAGCGCAACGAGACGGAACTCGTCATCGTCATCACGCCGTATCTGGTAAAGCCGGTTAACGCGAACGACATCGTGCTGCCGACCGACGGCTACAAGGCGCCAACCGATCTTGGTCGCGTGTTCCTTGGGCAGCTTGGCGGCGGGCAGACGGGCGGCGACCGGCCCAAGCCAAGTGTTGCACAACCGGGCGGTTCCACCCCTGCAATTGGCATTGCCGCGCCTGTCGGCCCCGCGCCAACGCCGCGCACGCCCAGGGGCGATGACGAAAAGGCGCTCGCCGCGCCGTCATCCTCCAAAAAAGCCAAGGGAGACGCTGCGGCTCAGCCCGGCTTCAGCTTCAAATGACCGATCAGGCCCCAGGAACCCCGCCCATGACAAAGCGCCTTTCGATAATTGCCTTTGCGGCCCCCGCCCTCGTCCTCTCCGGCTGTATGGGCACGGAAAATCGCAGCCTTGAATCGGTCCATCAGCCTGTCGTCAGCCATACTGACTATGCGTTTGATGTGAACACGGTGCCCGGCGCATTGGCCGCCGGCGAACAAGACCGGCTCGCTGGATGGCTCGCCTCGCTCAAGATCGGCTATGGAGACCGCATTGCGGTGGACGATCCCAACGGCACGGGTGCGCGTCGCGAAGTGGCCGCGCTCGTCGCGGGCTATGGCATGTTTCTGGCCGAGCAGGCACCGATCAGCGGCGCGCCGGTTGCGCCGGGCACCTTGCGGGTCATTGTCAGCCGTTCTGTCGCCAAGGTTCCCGGTTGTCCGGATTACTCGCTGAACAACCAGTATGACTTCAACAGCAACACATCTTCGAACCATGGCTGTTCGATCAATTCCAATGTCGCATCCATGTTGGCCGATCCGAATGATTTGGTGCGTGGCCAGCCTGGCGCGCTGACGTCCGATCCG
The DNA here is from genome assembly GCA_046155125.1 of Sphingomonas sp. GTDB lineage: Bacteria > Pseudomonadota > Alphaproteobacteria > Sphingomonadales > Sphingomonadaceae > Sphingomonas. The sequence goes on from JBJXEC010000069.1 coordinate 18,529, forward strand.
GCAGTATCCACCAAGGCAATCAATACCTTGCGCTCCGCTACGCCGACCGGTGCCGGTGGACTTAAGAGTGCAGGCGCTGCTGGCTCAGGAGGTGGCAACTGATGAACGCGCCCTTTAACCCAAGCCGCAGCGGCACGCGCGATCCCTTTGTTGCCTATGTTTGCGACGAAACGACGGCTGAGGCGCTGCGCCCGATTGCCGCCGAGCAAGGTTGGGCACCGGAAAAGATCAACAAGGGTGGCCTGCGCAACGCCGTCCAAACCCTGTCGGTTTCCGCCAGCCCCAACATTTTGTTCGTTGACCTCTCCGAAAGCGGCGATCCGCTCAATGACATCAATGCGCTGGCAGAGGTCTGCGAACCCGGCACGGTCGTTATCGCAGCCGGGCAAGTGAACGATGTGCGGCTGTACCGCGATCTGGTCGCAAGCGGCATTCAGGATTATCTCCTGAAGCCGCTCAATCCCGACATGCTGCGTGAAGCCTTTGCGCAAGCCCAAGCGATCCTGAACGCGCCCAAGATTGTCGAAACCGGGACCGAGCGCCCGCATTGCTCGGCAGCCGTTATTGGCACGCGCGGCGGCGTCGGCGCGTCAACAATTGCGACGTCACTCGCCTGGCTCACCAGCGAAAAGGCCGGCCGCACCACGGCGCTGCTCGACCTCGACGTCCATTTTGGAACGGGCGCGCTCGCGCTCGATCTGGAGCCAGGCCGCGGGCTAACCGACGCGATTGAAAACCCCAGCCGCATCGACGGCTTGTTTATCGAGCGCGCCATGGTGCGTTCAAGCGAAAACCTGTCAATCCTGTCGGCCGAAGCGCCGATCAACTCGCCGATCATGAGCGACGGCAGCGCGTTTTTCCAGCTCCAGGAGGAAATGCGCGCGGCGTTTGAGACGACCATAACCGATCTTCCGCGCGGCATGCTGGTCCAGCATCCGCACCTCATCAGCGATGTTCAGGTGGCCGTACTCGTCACGGAACTGACGCTGGCGGCGGCGCGCGACTCGATCCGCATTCTGTCGTGGCTGAAATCGAACGCGCCGGGCACCCGAACGCTGGTGGTAGCAAATAAGGTCCATAGCAACGGAACGCTGGAGATCAGCCGCAAGGATTTTGAAGGCTCAATCGAGCGCAAGGTCGATTTCGTGGTTGGGTTTGACCAGAAAATGGCCGCGCAAGCCGCAAAGCTAGGCAAACCTCTCGCCGACGTCGGCAAGGGCGCAAAATCGCTCAGCGCACTTGCCCAACTCGCAACGACAATGCTCGCGCTGGTCGACAGCGATAGTGGCGACGGTGGTTCAGGCACCGGCGGCAAAGGCGCTGGCAAGGCCAAGGCGGGCGCAACGTCCAGCCTGATGGGCAAGTTCGGCGACCTCAAGGCATTGCTGCCAAAGCGCGGCGCGAAGACCAAGTAATTCTGCGTCTCGCTACGGGCACGGGGCCCGGGCGAGGCGATGGTGGAGATTAAGTGATGGAACTCATGCCGGTGATGGTGCTCTGCCTCGGCGCGATTGGCGCGCTGATGCTGCTTGCGCTCGCCACCATGGGCCCATCGCCCGCGCGCGCCAAAACGCGCCGGCTGGGTGCGGTTCGTCAGCGCCACAACGGCAATGGCGGCATCGTTGAAGCACAGCTGCGGCGCATCACGGCACACAACGCGACCCGGCTCGACACGGCTGCAATGCGGTTCCTGCCGCGTCCGGCCCTCCTCAAAAAGCGTCTCGCGATGACCGGCAAAAGCTGGACGGTTGGTCAGTACGGCGTCACTACCCTTGCTATATTGAGCGTAATTACCGTGTTGCTCGCCCTCAACGGCGTGCCGCTCATCCTCAGCATTTTCGTCGGCCTGATAATCGGCGCAGGCATTCCGCACTGGCTGGTGGGATTCTTCATCAAGCGGCGGATTGCCAAGTTCACGCACAAATTCCCTGACGGTATTGAACTGCTTGTTCGCGGCTTGCGTTCGGGCCTGCCGATCACCGAAACGATGGCCGTCGTGGGGCAGGAAGTCGAAGGCCCAGTGGGCGTTGAGTTCCGCTCGATCACCGACAAGATGAAAATCGGCCGCACGATGGACGTTGCGCTCCAGGAAACCGCCGACAGACTTGGCACGCCCGAATTTCAGTTCTTCGTCATCACTATCGCCATTCAGCGCGAAACTGGCGGCAATCTTGCCGAGACACTGGCAAATCTTGCCAATGTGCTGCGCCAGCGCACCCAGATGAAGCTCAAGATCAAGGCCATGTCGTCCGAGTCCAAGGCGTCGGCCTATATCGTGGGCTCGTTGCCGTTCATCGTGTTCGGCATGATCTGGATGATCAACGGCACCTATATGCAGAACTTCTTTGTTGACCAGCGGCTGATGGTGGCAGGCGCGGGCGGCCTGTGCTGGATGGGCATGGGCGCCTTCATCATGGCCAAAATGGTCAGTTTCGAAATTTAAGAAAAAGGGGCAGCAGTCATGCAGATTTCTGGCCCGAGCGGCGGCCCAACCATCATGGGCGTGGACGTTATTGGCGTCGCCACGTTCCTGTCGGGCGTCGCCGCGTTCATGGTGTTGGTGGCGATCTATGCCGTGGTGACCGTGCGTGACCCGATGGCCAAGCGCGTCAAGGCGCTCAACGAGCGGCGCGAGCAGCTGAAGGCGGGCATCACTGCCTCGACCTCCAAACGCCGGGCAAAGCTTGTCCGCCAGAACCAGACGACTGATCGCATTCGCGGGTTCCTGTCGTCGCTCAAGGTGTTGCAGGACAGCCAGGTCAAGGCCGCGCAGATCAAGCTGATGCAGGCCGGTATCCGTTCCAAGGAATATGCCGTCGCCGTCATTTTCGGCCGCCTTGTGCTGCCGGTCGTGTTTGGCGGGCTGATGATTTATGTCGTATACGGAACCAACAGCTTTGCCGACTGGACCCCGATCAAGGCCTATGGCCTGGTCGCCGTTACGTTCATCGTGGCTTACAAGGCGCCCGACATTTACCTGGGCAACAAAGTCAGCAAGCGCACCGACGCAATCCGCAAGGGCTTGCCCGACGCGCTTGATCTGCTGGTCATCTGTGCCGAAGCGGGACTGACTGTCGACGCAGCCTTCAACCGTGTGGCGCGCGAACTCGGCCGCGCCTATCCCGAACTGGGCGACGAATTCACGCTTACGGCCATTGAACTGGGCTTTCTTTCAGAGCGTCGCCAGGCGTTTGAAAACCTTGCCATGCGGGTGGATCTTGATGCCATCAAGGGCGTCGTCACCACCATGGTTCAGACCGAAAAGTACGGAACTCCCTTGGCTTCGGCCCTGCGCGTGCTCTCGGCCGAGTTCCGCAACGAGCGCATGATGCGTGCCGAAGAAAAGGCAGCGCGGCTGCCCGCCATCATGACCATTCCGCTTATCCTATTCATCCTGCCGACGCTGTTCGTCGTCATCTTGGGACCAGCCGCCTGCTCCATCTCGGATGCGTTCAAAAGCGGGATTTAACCGGCGATACCAGTGCTTGATCGGGGCTAAGCAGGCGGGCACAATGCAGCTTGGCTGATTATTCAGGGCATTTGCATGACGCTCACCGTTTCCACGCTGTTTTTGCTGTTGGCGCTTGCTGCGCTGATTGGCGGCCTGCTGGGCTATTGGCTGCGGGACGGGGGCGATGTCTGGCGGGCGCAGCTGAAGACAGAGAGCGCCAATTACGTCGCGTATCGCGCTGCAGCAGAAGCGCGAGAAGCGCAGCGCGACGCCCGAATATCGCAGCTGGAGCGGGCTTATTTGGCTGACACCGGCACTGCGGCACCACGCTCACCGGTCGCGGCGGCAGACGACAGCACGTCGCCCGAGCTGGGGACGGCTGAACCAGCAGCCGACGCACCGTCAGCATTTGCGGCACCCTCGGCGGCACTGGCCAGCGGCGCGGGTGTCGCCGCCAGCACGGCAATTGCCGCTACCGCCCATCATGATGCGGGCCCCGACCCTGAGCCTCGCCCTGCCGATGCAGCAGCCGACACGGCGCCAACCGACACCAGCACGCCGCAGCACATCGCCGACCGCTCGAGCGATCCTATGCCCGACGACGTCTTTGTCGCCGACGACCTCACCAGAATTCGCAGCATCGATGACGATCTTGCCAGCAATCTGGAAGCGCTGGGCGTGCACCGCTTCAGCGATATCGAAACGATGAGCGCAATTGACGAACTCGCGCTCGAACAGCGGCTGAAACTGCCCGCTGGCTACATCACCGCCGAGCAATGGCGGCTGCAGGCCGCGTTACTCGCCGCCGATACAGCGCGTGCCCAAGGCATTGGCCGCGAGCCACCGTCAGAGGCCTGAGCCGTAGGCGACACGCCGCATCTGCACCGCCGCTGCGCCACTCACCCCCGCGCCCGGAGCGCCGCCTGCGCCGCTGCCAACCGCGCAATCGGGACGCGGTAAGGCGAGGCCGACACATAATCGAGGCCGACCCACTCGCAAAAGCCGATGCTCGCCGGGTCGCCGCCATGCTCGCCGCAAATGCCCAGCTTGATGTCGGGCCGGGTCTTGCGCCCGCGTTCGACCGCCATCACGATCAACTCGCCAACCCCCTCGATATCGAGGCTCACAAACGGGTCGGTCGCGTAAATGCCCTTGTCGACATAGGTGGTGAGGAACCGCCCGGCGTCATCGCGGCTCACACCCAAGGTGGTCTGTGTCAAATCATTGGTGCCAAAGCTGAAAAATTCGGCCTGCTCAGCGATGTCGGCAGCCCGGAGCGCGGCGCGCGGCAGCTCGATCATCGTGCCGACCAGATATTCCAGCGTGCGCCCGCGCTCCGCGAAAACGGCCCGGGCCTGCGCATCGACCACTGCCTTCATCAATTCCAGCTCGCGGCGCGTCGCGACCAGCGGAATCATCACTTCGGGGATGGGTGCTGCCCCCGATTTCTCCGCCACATCAATCGCCGCCTCAAAAATCGCCCGCGCCTGCATTTCGTAGATTTCGGGATAGGTCACGCCCAGCCGGCACCCGCGATGGCCAAGCATGGGGTTGAATTCATGCAGCTCGGCCGCGCGCCGCCTGAGCGCTTCCACACCAATGCCGGTTGCCTCCGCCACATCGGCAAATTCGGATTCCTCATGTGGCAGAAATTCATGGAGCGGCGGGTCAAGCAGGCGAATGGTGACGGGCAGGCCGGCCATCACTTCAAAAATCTGGGCGAAATCATCGCGCTGTTCCGGCAACAGCTTCTCGAGTGCTGCGCGCCTGCCCGCCTCGCTATCGGCCAAAATCATCTGGCGAACGGCGGTGATGCGCGCGGCGTCAAAGAACATGTGTTCAGTGCGGCACAGCCCAATCCCTTCCGCGCCAAAATCGCGCGCGGTGCGGCAATCGAGCGGGGTTTCCGCATTGGTGCGCACCTTCAGCCGCCGGACCTTGTCCGCCCAGGCCATCAAGACGCCGAAATCGCCCGCAAGTTCTGGCTGCACCGTCGGCACTTCGCCCAACATCACCTCACCCGAGGCGCCGTCGATGGTGATGACGTCGCCCTCGCGCACTTCGCGCCCGCCGACGCGCATCACGCGCGCCTTGCTGTCAATGGAAAGCGTGCCCGCGCCCGAAACGCAAGGGCGCCCCATGCCGCGCGCGACGACGGCCGCGTGGCTCGTCATCCCGCCGCGAGCTGTCAAAATGCCGCGCGCTGCGTGCATGCCATGAATATCCTCTGGCGATGTTTCCGTGCGCACCAGGATCACCGCATCGCCAAGCCCGGCCCGGCGCTCCGCCGTTTCGCTGTCAAACACCGCCACGCCCGATGCAGCACCGGGCGACGCCGGAAGCCCGCGCGTCAGCACGTCGCGCACGGCGTTTGGATCAAGTGTCGGGTGCAGCAACTGGTCAAGCGCTGCCGGGTCGACCCGCGCCACCGCCTCATCCTCGCTTATCAGCCCCTCGCTCGCCATGTCGACCGCGATCTTGAGCGCCGCAGACGCGGTGCGCTTGCCCGACCGGGTCTGGAGCATCCACAACTTGCCGCGCTCGACCGTGAACTCAATATCCTGCATGTCGCGGTAATGCGTCTCCAGCAGGTCGAACACCCTGGCCAGCTCCGCATAGGTATCGGGCATCGCCTCTTCCATGCTCATTGGCTTGGCGCCTGCCGCCTCGCGCGCTGCCCGCGTCAGATATTGCGGCGTGCGGATGCCCGCCACCACGTCTTCACCTTGCGCGTTGATGAGAAACTCGCCGTAATAAGCGCGGTCGCCCTTCGAGGGATCACGCGTGAAGGCAACGCCAGTCGCCGAGGTGTCGCCCATATTGCCGAACACCATTGCCTGTACGTTCACGGCCGTGCCCCAGTCATGCGGAATGGCGTTCAGTCGGCGATAGACCTTGGCGCGCTCTGCATTCCACGAGCCGAACACCGCGCCGACCGCCCCCCAGAGCTGCTCATGCACGTCCTGCGGGAAGGGCTTGCCCCATAGCTCGGCGACCAGCGTCTTGTATTCACCCACCAGCTTTTGCCAGTCGGCCGCCGTCATCTCGGTGTCGAGGAAATAGCCCGCATCTTCCTTGGCAACCTCAAGCGCTTCCTCGAACCCGCCATGATCGAGCTCAAGCACCACATCGGCATACATCTGGATGAAGCGGCGGTAACTGTCCCAGGCAAAACGCGCATCGCCCGAGGTGGCTGCAAGACCCTCAACCGTCGTGTCGTTAAGGCCAAGGTTCAGCACCGTGTCCATCATGCCCGGCATCGACACGCGCGCGCCTGAGCGCACCGAGACCAGCAGCGGGTTGGCCGCGTCGCCAAAATGCTTGCCCGTCACGCCCTCGATATGCGCAAGTCCCGCCGCCACTTCTGCGCGCAGCGACTCCGGGAAGGCCTGCCCCTCGTCATAATAACGGGTGCACATCTCAGTGCTGATGGTGAAGCCCGGCGGCACCGGCAGGCCGATGGACGCCATGCCATCAAGATTTGCGCCCTTGCCGCCGAGCAGCTCCTTGCTCAGGCCCTTGCCGTCTGAAACACCGCCGCCAAAGCGGTAGACGTATCTGCTCATTGCCCGTTCCCGTCAGCCGCCAGACGCGGCGGAATGTGTGTAAAAAGTAATGCCTGAAAACTGATGTCGAAAAGTTACGAAAGTGGTGACCTTCTTACGGGCGCGGCTCATCCCTCGATCTTCGAAAAATCGGCGACGCTATGCACCGCATGACGAACTTTTTCCAACAATGCCAGCCGCATGGCGCGTTTTGTTGGATCAGAATCGTTGACGATGACGCCGTCAAAGAACGCGTCGATGGGCGCGCGCAGGCTGGCGAGTGCTGCCATCGCGCCTTCGAAATCCTCGCGTGCAACAGCGTCCGCCGCGAGCGGCTCGGCAGCGGCGACCGCCACGATCAGCGCGGCTTCGGCGGGTTCAGGGGTGTAAGCCGGCGCCCGCCATGCAAGCCCTTCCGCCGCTTCCTTCTTCAGGATGTTCGCCGCGCGCTTGTAACCAGCGAGCAGGTTCACGCCGTCGGGCGTGGTGATGAAGGCTTGCAGCGCGTGGACCCGGGCGAGCAGGCGGACGAGATCATCCTCGCCGACGTCATTTTGATACTTGGCTGCAAACACCGCGTCGATCAGGTCGTGGCGGACGCCGGCTTCACGTTGCTGGACTTTGAGGCGATCAGCGAAGAAGGCTGCAAGGTTCTGTTCGGCTCGACCAAAGAAAATCTTCTCAAACTTCTCCAAGTCATCATCGCACGCTGCCAGCAACGCGCGTTCCAGGCGAAAGCGAAGTCCGTTCTGAAGTACTGTCGAGACCACCGCCAACGCCGCCCGCCGGAGCGCAAACGGGTCTTTCGACCCCGTCGGAGGCATTCCCTCAATGAAAAAGTTGGCGAGCGTATCCAGCTTATCCGCCAGACTGACCGCCACTGTCACCGGATCAGTCGGCACTTCATCGCCTGCGCCCACCGGCTTGTAATGATCGCGGACCGCCGCCGCCACTGCCGGCGCCTCACCTTGCGCGGCGGCATAGTATCCACCCATAACCCCCTGTAATTCCGGGAATTCGCCGACCATCCCCGTTACCAGATCGGCCTTGCACAGTGCCGCTGCGCGCCGCGCCAGTGCGGGGTCGCAGCCCGGCACGATGCCCTCACCCGCCAGCCATGCCGCGAGCTTTGCCACCCGCGCGACCTTGTCCGCCACCGTCCCCAATTTCTCGTGGAACACGATCCGGTCGAGCTTTTTCGCCTGTTCGTCGAGCGGCACCTTCAGGTCGGTCTCGTAAAAGAACCGCGCGTCGGCGAGCCTTGCTGCGAGCACCTTGCGGTTGCCCTCGATAATCTTTGCGCCGCCATCGGCCGCATCAATATTGGCGGTGCAGATGAACGCGTTGGCGAGCTTTCCATCGGCATCAGCGCACACGAAATATTTCTGGTTCACCCGCGCGGTGAGCTGAATGACCTCGGGCGGCACGCTCAGAAACGCCGCGTCAAAGCGGCCGAGCAGCGGCACCGGCCATTCGGTGAGGCCGGTATTTTCCTCGAGCAGCCCCTCATCCTCGATGAGCGTCAGCCCGGCATCGCGCGCGGCAATCTTGGCACCCAGCGCAATCGCGAGTGCGCGCTCCTTCTGGTCGACGATGACGTGGGCGGCGCGCAATGCCTCGACATAGCCCGCCGCATTCGGCACGCTAACCGCGCCCGATGAATGGAAGCGGTGGCCCACCGTTTCGCGCCCGCTGGCGATGCCAGCCACCTCGCACGGCACCACCACGTCCCCCAGCAGCGCCACAATGCCCTGCAAAGGTCGCACCCAGCGCAGGCTCTCGGTCGAGACCGAAGCCGCGCCCCAGCGCATCGATTTGGGCCAGGGGAAGGCGCGGATGATGGCGGGGATCACCTCGGCCAGCACGTCCGCCGTCTGGCGCCCGGCCTGCTCGATGGTGGCGAAGAACACGCCGTCGCGCTCGACCAGCTGTTCGGCGGCAAGCCCGGTTTTGCGCAGAAACCCCTCCAGCGCCTGAGGAGGTGCACCGACGCGCGGGCCCTTGATTTCCTCGGCCGTCGCCGCCGTTTCCAGCGGCAGGTCGCGCGCGATAAGCGCGAGCCGTCGCGGCGTTGCATAGGTGGCGATCTCGCCCGCCTTAACGCCCGCTTTGGCGAGTTCTGCCGCAAACAGCCGGGCCAGATCCTCGCGCGCGCGCGTCTGCATCCGCGCGGGGATTTCTTCCGACAGCAATTCGAGGAGGAAGTCGGTCATGCCGTCCACCCGGGAAAGCGCGCCTGCCAGGCGGGGGTTTGCTTGTCGATCCACGCGCTGCACGCGCCCTTCGCCAGATCACGCACCTGGCCCATATAGCTCGCGCGCTCCTGCACCGAAATCACGCCGCGCGCCTGCAACAGGTTGAAGACATGGCTTGCCTTGATCGCCTGTTCATAGGCCGGAATCGGCAGGCCGGCAGCGAGCGCATTCTCGCATTCCGCAGTGTGCTTTTTGAACTGGTCGAACAGGGAGTCGGTGTTGGCGACCTCGAAATTCCAGGCGGACATTTGCCGTTCATTCTCAAGGAACACACCGCCGTAGGAAACGCCCGCGTCGTTATAGGCCAGATCGTAAATCGAATCCTTGTTCTGGATGTACATGGCGAGCCGTTCCAGCCCATAGGTCAGCTCGCCCGAGGCCGGTTTGCAATCAAACCCGCCCATTTGCTGGAAATAGGTGAACTGCGTCACCTCCATGCCATCGCACCACACTTCCCAGCCCAGCCCCCAGGCGCCCAGCGTCGGGCTCTCCCAGTCATCCTCGACAAAGCGGATGTCATGAAGCGTGAAGTCGATGCCAATCGCAGCGAGCGAGCCAAGATACAGCTGCTGCAAGTCCGGTGGGCTCGGCTTCAGGATGACCTGATACTGGTAATAATGCTGGAGCCGGTTGGGGTTTTCGCCGTAGCGGCCATCGGTCGGGCGGCGGCAGGGCTGAACGAAGGCGGCGTTCCACGGCGCTGGCCCCAGCGCGCGCAGGGTGGTCGCGGTGTGAAAGGTGCCCGCGCCCATCTCCATGTCATAGGCCTGTAGAACAAGGCACCCTTGCGCGCTCCAATAGTCATGGAGCGCGAGGATCATGCGCTGGAAACTCATTGGCTGCCCGGTCAACTCAACCCTTTCGCACTTGTCCTTTCGCACCTGCGAAATGACCATGGCTGCACCTTTGGCGCGGGGCTTTGCGCGGGTCAATGGGTTGGCGCGCGGGCAATTGCGGGATTGGGGCCACGCCACAACCGGGCAAAACGTCGCCCGTGCCTTACCAAAAGTCAGGTGTTGTTGACAAAGTAACGACTCGCTGTCATTTAGTCATGGTCACCTGACAGTCGAGTCGAGTGACACCGTTGAGATACCCTCTGAGCGGCCCCGCAGGCACGGACCCGGCAACGCGTGAAGAACAGGTTGAAAATATTGCGGGCAGAGCGCGACTGGAGCCAGGCGGAGCTTGGCGGGCGGCTTGGCGTGTCACGCCAGGCCGTTAACGCGATCGAGACCGGCAAATACGACCCGTCGCTGCCCCTCGCGTTCAAGCTGTCGCGGCTGTTCTGTATGACAATCGAGGAGATTTTCGATGATGGCGAGGCCAGCAATGGACAAGCGTGAACCCAACCGGAAAATGGGCCCCGGCGAGCTCGCGGCGCTGAAGCGCCAGCGCTTCATGCGGTGGTTCATTTTTGGCACCGGTGCTTTTGGCGCAGTGCTGGGCGGCGTCATCGGGGGCTTTGTCGGCAAGGCGGGCCTGCCCTTTTTGTTTGACGTCAAGCTGTTGTCGCTGCCGCCCGCGCTTTCCATGTTGCTGGCGATAGGGTTCGTCATCGGCTTCATCGTGCTGCCGATTTACGCCTTCCGCGCGGTTGATGAGATGAAGGCCCAGCGCAACCTGCGTGGCATGAGCAGCGCCTGTCTGGCGGTGCTTGGTGGCTATCCGGCCTGGCAGATGCTGGCGGCTGGCGGCTACCTCCCCCAGCCTACGGGACTTGGCGTTTTTGCACCGTGCTATTTCGCCCTGCTTGTGGTCTTGGTCGTCCTAAAATACCGTGACGGGGCCTTTTCTCTCCGCCCCGGCCATGGCGATTGACCCTCACCTCCCCGCCACCAAAGGAGTATCAGTAATGAAAATGCGTTTTGCCCCCGTGAGCGTGCTGGCGCTGCTGCTGGCAGCCCCCGCAACTGCGCAGACAGTCGCCGCGGCGGCACCTGCGACCACCGCGAAAACCGTCGATGCCGATCCTGCCATCTGGGTCGTAAAGGACGCGGACACCACAATTTATCTGTTTGGCACCGTGCATGTGCTGAAACCCGGCCTGTCCTGGTTCGACGAGGCGGTGAAGGATGCGTTCGACAAGAGCGGCAACATCGTGATGGAACTGCCCCCGCAGGACCCGGCCAAAGCTGGCGAGACCCAGCAGATCGTGCTTGGCATTGCGCAAGCCAAGGACGGCAAGACGCTCACCGAAAAGCTGCCCGCCGACAAGCGCGCGGCTTATGCCGCAGTGCTGGCGCAGTTCGGCCAGCCAGCGAACGCGTTCGACGCCTTCGAGCCTTGGTTTGCGGCCGTCATCCTGTCGCAACTGGCGCTGGCAAAAGCGGGCTATGCCCCCGATTCGGGGGCCGAGGCGCTGCTGACCGCCGCCGCCAAAGCCGCCAACAAGCCAGCGACCGGCCTGGAAACGCTGCAGCAGCAGCTGGGCTATTTCCACAGCCTGCCCGAGGCCGATCAGGTCAAGTTCCTGCTTTCAACCGTTGCCGAAATGGCTGAGTTCGGCACGATGCTCGAAAAGCTGGTCGACAAATGGACCCACGGCGACCCAAGGGGCCTGGCTGACCTGATCAACAAGGACATTGCCGACGAGCCAACGCTCTACAAGGTGCTGTTGAAGGACCGCAACACGCGCTGGGCGGCCTGGATTGACAGCCGGATGAAGCAGCCGGGTACGGTGTTTGTCGCGGTCGGCGCCGGGCATCTTGCCGGGCCTGATAGCGTGCAGGAGCAGCTGAAACCCTATCACCTGGACGCCGTGCGCGTGAACTACTGATGACGTTGCGAGCAGCGCGGCAGCTGGGGCTTGCCCTGGTTGCCGCGTCGCTTTGCATCATGAGTGGCTGTGCGTCGCCAACGCGCAAGGCACAGCCGCCGCTGTTTGTGGTGCAAGACGCCGACACGACGATCTGGCTGCTCGGTACCATCCATGCGCTACCGGCGGGCATAGACTGGCGCTCG
>JBJXEC010000070.1:0-5628 GCA_046155125.1 Sphingomonas sp.
GGGTCCGTCACCGTGAGCGGACGCACATCGCATCCCCGCGTCGAGATGATGTCGATGGGCGGAATGGCGGGCGGCTCTCCGCGCCACTCGGGCGTGATCGTGACCGGCGCGTCCTTTGGCCCCACCCCCGCGCCGCCAAAATCGAAGCGATATCGGTCGATCAGCAGGTTGAGCCCGCCGCTCGACCCGATTTCGATAATTTCGAGCTTGGGGCCCAGCCGTTCGGCAACCGCAAGCAGGCCCAACATCAACGCGGCCGATCGCCCCGGCTCGTTGGTCTGCGGTGGCCCGTCGAGCCAGGGCAACAGCGCGTCGTCGTGATCGGTGAGCACCCGCGCGAGCACGGTTTCAATCGCGGCGGGCTGATCGATAACACCGGAGAACACGTCTGCCAGATCGTCATCGGCGCCGGCCAGCACCAGCGCGTGCAGGCCGCCGATAAAGCGCAGCGGCAGCGCATCGCGGGTCGGCTCACCCGCCCAATCGAGCATGGCAGCGCCCGTCCGGCTGGAACGGGTCAGCCCGGTTGCGATCGCCTCGCACAGCCGGGCATAGATCGGCGCATCCATTTCGCGGCAGTAAAAGGCCTGGATGTGAAATGCGCCCCGGTTGTTTTCTTCGCCTGCCATCCGTTCGCTCCCGCTGTTAAATCCATGCCATGTTGCGCCGCCGCGACGTCACCAGTAAAGCGCGGGCTCTCATGCGCAATCCCATCATCATTGCGGTGCCCAAGGGGCGCATTCTTGCCGAGGCGCTGCCGCTGCTCGTGCGCGCTGGAATCGTGCCGGAACCCAGCTTTGCCGATGAGGACAGCCGTGCATTGCGGTTTTCCACGAATGACGCTGGCATTGACCTCATCCGCGTGCGCGCCTTTGATGTGGCGACCTTTGTCGCGCATGGGGCAGCACAGCTTGGCATCGTCGGCTCGGACGTCCTGGCCGAGTTTGCCTATTCCGAACTTTATGCGCCAGTGGATCTTGGCATTGGCCATTGCCGCCTGTCGGTCGCCGAACCGGTTGACATGGCCGCGACCGATGATCCGCGCGGCTGGAGCCATGTGCGTATCGCCACCAAATATCCGCACGTTACACAAACCCATTTCGCCGCCCGGGGCGTGCAGGCTGAATACGTAAAGCTCAACGGCGCGATGGAGCTTGCGCCAACGCTTGGCCTTGCGCCCCGCATCGTCGATCTCGTGTCGTCGGGCCGGACGCTTCAGGAAAACGGGCTGGTCGAGGTGGAGGTCATCGCCGAGGTGACCTCGCGGCTGATCGTCAACCGCGCCGCCTTCAAGACCCGGCCACAAATCGTGCCGCTGGTCGATGCGTTTCGAAAGGCGGTGGCCTGACATGCTGCGATTGTGCGCTGCCGATGCCGGCTTTGCGACTGAATTTTCCGCACTGGTGAATGCGCGGCGCGAGGCCGATGCCGATGTTGCGCGCGACGTCGCCGCCATCGTCGCGCGGGTGCGGCGGGAAGGCGATGCGGCGCTGGCCGCGCTCACGCTGCAATTTGACGGGCATGATCTGGACGCCACCGGCTGGCAGATCCCGCTTGGCGATTGCCGCACCGCGTATGACGCGCTCGCGCCAGACCTGCGCGCAGCGCTTGACCTCGCGGCGGCGCGCATCCGTGCTTATCACGCCAAACAACGGCCCGAAGGCAGTGACGAGGTGGACGCAAGCGGTGTGCGGCTCGGCGCGCGGTGGTCGGCGGTGGAGGCGGCGGGCGTCTATGTGCCCGGCGGGCGCGCGGCCTACCCCTCGTCTGTGCTGATGAATGCGATTCCAGCAAAGGTTGCAGGCGTCGACCGGCTGGTGATGGTCACGCCCACGCCCCGGGGCGAGATCAACCCGCTCGTGCTCGCGGCTGCCCATATCGCGGGGGTCGACGCAGTGTGGCGCGTGGGCGGCGCGCAGGCGATTGCAGCGCTTGCCTATGGCACGGACCGGATCGCCCCGGTCGACGTTATCACAGGGCCCGGCAATGCATGGGTGGCAGAAGCCAAGCGCCAGCTTTACGGGGTCGTCGGCATCGACATGGTAGCGGGCCCGTCAGAAATCGTGGTCGTGGCGGACGGCGCCAATGACGCAGACTGGATTGCCGCTGACCTGCTCAGCCAGTCCGAGCATGACCCCACCAGCCAGTCGATCCTGTTCACCGATGATGCGGGCTTTGCCGATCAGGTCGCGCGCGCGGTCGAGGCACAGCTTGCCGCGTTGGCGACGCAGACAGTGGCCCGCGCTGCGTGGCAAGCGAACGGCGCGATCATCCTGGTGCGTGATCTGGACGAGGCCATGCCGCTGGTCGACCGGCTCGCGCCCGAGCATCTCGAGCTCGCAGTCGCTGACCCGCAGGCGCTGTTCGACAAGGTCCGCCATGCCGGCAGTGTGTTTCTTGGCCGCCACACGCCCGAAGCCGTCGGCGATTATGTCGCTGGCCCCAACCATGTGCTCCCCACCGGACGCCGCGCGCGGTTTTCCAGCGGCTTGTCGGTGCTTGATTTCATGAAGCGTACAAGCTTTCTCCAGCTTGACGCGGCCAGCCTGGCAGCGATTGGCCCGGCGGCGGTGGCGCTTGCCGGGGCCGAAGGGTTGCCGGCGCATGCGCTATCCGTTTCGCTCCGTCTTGGAAACACCCCATGAGCCGCACCGCTGCCCGATCAAAAGCCCGCGCCGCCGCCCGTCTTGCCGCGGTACAGGCGCTCTATCAGCAGGAGATGGAACAGACGCCGCTCGCCCAGCTGCTCCACGAATTTCACAACCACCGGCTCGGCGCGGAAATCGAGGACGCGCAATATGCCGATGCCGATGCCGATTTTTTCGACGATGTGGTGCAGGGCGCGCTTGCCCGGCTGCCAGAGATCGACACCGTCATCGCGGCAAAGCTTGCGACCGGCTGGGCGCTCGACCGGCTCGACAAGCCAATGAAGGCCATTCTGCGCTGCGGCACCTATGAGCTGCTCGCGCGGGCGGATGTGCCGGTGGGGGCGGTCATCACCGAATATGTCGATGTAGCGCACGCATTTTATGACAAGCGCGAGACGGGGTTCGTGAACGGCCTGCTCGACGCTATTGCCAAGGACGTGCGGTTGTAACGATGGCAGACATCGTCAACCTCAACCGGGCCCGCAAGACCAAGCAACGCGCCGAAGCGGGCGTCGTTGCGGCCACCAACCGCGCGCGGTTCGGGCGCACCAAGCAGCAAAAGCGGGATGCGGCTGAGGAAGCAGCACGGCAGGAGCGCGTGCTCGACGGCGCCCGGCGCGAGCCTTGAGGGTGCGCGCGCGGGTATGAACGAAGCGCAGTTCATCGCGGCGCTGCGCACCTTGCCGCTCCACAATGGCGCGCATGGCCTGATGGACGATGCGGCGCGGCTTGGCCTGCTGGTCCTGACGACCGACACGCTCGTTGAGGGTGTGCATTTTTTGAGCGACGACCCCGCCGCCGATGTCGCCTGGAAGCTGGTCGCGACCACGCTGTCGGACCTTGCGGCCAAGGGCGCGACGCCGCTTGGCGTGCTGCTCAACTATCCGCTGAGCGATGATAGCTGGGATGGCGGCTTCCTTGCCGGGTTCAGCGAGGCACTGCTCGCGATTGGCGGCAAGTTGCTTGGCGGTGACACCGTGGCGCTTCCCGCCGGTGCACCGCGTGTGCTGAGCCTGACGGCGGTTGGCGAGGCGCTCGACATGCCGTGGCGTACAGGCGCCAGGTCGGGCGATGCGCTCTATGTCACCGGCACGATTGGCGACGCTGGGCCTGGTCTTGCCTGCGCGCGGCGTGGCGCGCCCGCCAATGCCGGGGAGGCCGCGCTGATCGAGGCTTATCGCCGCCCGGTGCCGCTGCTGGCCGAGGGTCGGGCGCTCGCGCCGCATGTTCACGCCATGATGGACGTGTCCGACGGGTTGCTGCTCGATGCCGCACGAATGGCGCAGGCAAGCGGGCTTTCGGTGACGATCGACCTGGCGAGCCTGCCCTTGTCGGCCGCGTTTCGTGCCTATGCGGGCGATGATCGCGCGGCGCGGATCGCGGCCGCAACGGCGGGCGACGACTATCAGTTGTTGTTTGCGATGCCCCATGGCGTGCCTGTGCCGGTTACCGCTCACCGGGTCGGCAGCTTCGGCCCTGGCAGCGGCATCGCCTTGCTCGATGGCGCCGCTTTTGTCCCGCTACCGGCCAGTTTGGGGTTTCAGCATGGCGGTTAACGGCGCTTGCGCTTGGCGGCTCCCGCTATATACCTCGCGCCAGCACAGAATAAGCGTGGCTCGGGCGGCTGCCCGATACCATGCGCATCGATATAACGGGGAAGGACTTCACGAATGACGATCGTTTATGCAGCCATGATCTGCGGCCTGCTGGCCGTGGTCTATGGCTTCATCACCAGCCAGCAAGTGCTGCGCGCGCCTGCGGGCAATGAAAAGATGCAGGACATTGCGGCGGCCATTCAGGAAGGCGCACAGGCCTATCTTGGCCGCCAGTATCGCACCATCGCGATTGTCGGCGTGGTCGTGCTGGCACTGGTTTGGGTGTTTATCGATGGCCTGGGCGCGCCAGTATCGGCGATCGGATTTGCGCTCGGCGCGGTCTTGTCAGGTGTGGCGGGCTATGTCGGCATGAACATTTCGGTTCGCGCGAACGTGCGTACTGCCGAAGCATCGCGTACGTCGCTTCAGGGCGGGCTGACGATGGCGTTCCGCTCCGGCGCGATTACCGGCATGCTGGTGGCGGGCCTTGGCCTGCTCGCGATTTCGGCCACCTTTTGGTATCTGGCGGGGCCTGATGGCCGTGACGCCGGGGCGCCGATTGTCGTCAAGGCGCTGACCGCGCTTGCCTTCGGGTCGTCGCTGATCTCCATCTTTGCGCGGCTTGGCGGCGGCATCTTCACCAAGGCGGCTGACGTTGGCGCCGATCTGGTCGGCAAGGTCGAGGCCGGCATCCCGGAAGATGATCCCCGCAACCCCGCGACCATTGCCGACAATGTTGGCGACAACGTTGGTGACTGCGCGGGCATGGCCGCTGATCTGTTCGAAACCTATGTGGTCACGTTCGGCGTGACCATGATCTCGGTCGCGCTTGCGCTCAAAAATGCCGATCATTTGCTCCAGGTGATGACCCTGCCGCTCATTGTCGGCGGCGTGTGCATCGTGACGTCGATCATCGGCACCTATTTCGTGCGGCTGGGCAGCGGCAACAACATCATGGGCGCGCTGTACAAGGGGTTCTGGACCAGCGTTGGCCTGTCGGTGCCCGCGATTTATTTTGCCACGCAGTATACATTGGGCAGCATGTCTACGCCGATCGACAGCAACGCGTTTCTTGACGGCGCCGCAACCGCAACCACTGGCATCACCGGCATGGCGCTGTTCTGGTGCATGATGATCGGGCTGGCGGTGACTGGCCTGCTGGTTTGGATTACCGAATATTACACCGGCACGGGTTTCCGCCCAGTGCGCAGCATCGCCAAGGCATCCGAAACTGGCCACGGTACCAACGTGATCCAGGGGCTGGCGATCAGCCTGGAATCGACCGCGCTCCCAACGCTCGTCATCGTCGTCGCTGTAATTGCGGCGTATCAGCTTGCAGGCGTAATCGGCATTGCCTTTGCGGCAACGTCAATGCTGTCGCAAGC
>JBJXEC010000071.1:0-23203 GCA_046155125.1 Sphingomonas sp.
TGGTATAGGCGGTTTCGGGGAAGTAGGTGCCAAACAGCTTGCCGTATGGCTGCGCCAGAATGCGCAGGCGATATTCCTCTTTCACGACGTCGCGCTCGGAGGCAAAGGTCTTGGCGTCAACGACCAGTGTCGCCATCCGGTCAGCCTCGGCAAACAGCAGCCGCTCCAGATGGTTGGCCGGCACCGTCTCGTAATAATTGGTATAGTCGTCGTCGGTCGACGCGTTGTTGAACCCGCCAACGTCTTCGGTCAGCCGGTCAAACTGTTCGGGCACCAGGTTGCGCGTCGATTTGAACATCAAATGCTCGAACATATGGGCAAAGCCCGAGCGCCCCTTGGGGTCATCCTTCGAGCCGACATTATACCAGACATGGACCGCGACCGTCGCGGTCGAGGTATCGCGAATGGCATAGACGCGCAGGCCGTTGGCCAGCGTTCGCTCGGTATAGGCAAGCGGTTTTACGGTGGTAGCCGTGCCGCGTTGAGCAGCTTTTGCCGGCGCCTTATGCGCTACCGGGGCAGCAACGGCGGGGGCCTGAGGCGCGAATACACCAGCGGCACCAAGCAACAGGGCGGCACGAAACAAGCGCATGGGGGAGGTATCCTTATGATCGAAGCGGCGGGCGCAAAGATGCGTCCAGCATATTGTGCGTGTCAATCGCCGATCTGGCGAGTCCACCGGCTAGTCGTGGCGACGGGGGCAAAGCCAAGCCCGGCATAAAGGTGCTTGGCCGTTTCACCCGATAGCGCATCGAGGAAAATCGCATCGCACCCCGTGTTGCGCAAGCGCGCTGACGCCGCGATGATATAGGCCGACATCACCCCGCGCCCGCGCCGGTCGGGCCGGCAAAACAAATGTTCAAGCACGCCAAGCCCGCCGGGACAGGCAACCGCCATGCCATAGCCCACCGGCTCGCCCTCCAGCATCAGCAGCGAATAGCTGTTGCGCGGTGACTCGAGTCGCATCATCGCTATCAGCGCGTCGCCAACCGCTCCGCTGATTGGCCCAGTGCGCTTGCCCTCGGCATGGTCAGCGCGGATGAGCGGGGTCATCGCATCCCAGTCCGCCGAGGTTTCAACCTGGTGCAGCGTTATGGCGGCCGGCGGGTGGCGCGCCGCGATCTCGCCTTCAGCCAGCATTTCGATGTTGGGGGCATTGGGCGCAAAATCGGCGAGCGCGAGCGCGGCGGTGATGGGCGGGTCGGTCAGCACATCGCCCAGGACCACCCGCCATTTGGTGTGCGCCATTGCCCGGTCGAGCGCGGCGATCAGCGCGGCCGGGTCGGCGCTAGGCTTGGCATAGGCAAAATTGCCCTCCCAGATATCCGGATGGTCGGGCGTGACGGCGATTGTCGCGTCAGCTGAGTCGACAATGTCTTGACCAAGCAGTTCAAACCAGCGCCGGGCCGTCGCCACCCGCCGCGCCGTGTCGCCCGTCATCTGTCGCTCTTGCGACCGCGCGTGGCGTAGAGAAGCGCCGCCGCGAGCGCCGCCGAGCCAATGCCGATACCGATACCGATCGGCACCAGCGGCCATTTGCCGTCGCGTTCTGCCTGGGTTTCTGCGGCGGCGTCGCGTACGCGCTTGGCGTCCCGGGCGGCAGCTTCGATCTCGTTTATTTTTGGTTGGTCAGCCACAGCACTCTCCAGTCTATCAGCAAGGCGGATGTCATCCTCCAGCGTATGTCTTTCTGAACTGTTGCGCGAAGGAAGCCATCCGTTGTTCCTCGATTGCCGTGCGCACGTCGCTCATTAACGTCTGATAGAACCACAGATTATGCTCGGTCATCAACATGGCGCCAAGAATTTCGGCCGAGCGAACAAGGTGATGGAGGTAGGCGCGGGTCCAGGTCGCGCATACCGGGCAGGCGCATTCTGCATCGAGTGGGCCCTGGTCTTCGGCAAATTTCGCGTTGCGGATGTTGATGGGGCCGGCGCGGGTAAACGCTTGTCCCGTCCGGCCTGAGCGCGTGGGCAGCACGCAATCGAACATGTCGACGCCCCGCTCGACGGCGCCGACAATGTCATCGGGCTTGCCGACGCCC
This sequence comes from Sphingomonas sp., assembly GCA_046155125.1. Lineage (GTDB taxonomy): Bacteria > Pseudomonadota > Alphaproteobacteria > Sphingomonadales > Sphingomonadaceae > Sphingomonas. Next base: position 2,045 of record JBJXEC010000071.1, read on the forward strand.
ATCAGATAGCGCGGGCGGTCGGCGGGCAGCTGGGCGGGCGCAAAATCGAGGCAGCCGAACATCGCCTCCTGTCCCTCGCCGACGGCAAGACCACCGATTGCGTATCCGTCAAAGCCGATATCGATCAGCGCCTCGGCACTCTCCCGGCGCATCCGTTCGTCGAGCGCGCCTTGCTGGATACCGAAAATCGCGGCGCGCCCGGCATGCTCGCCACCGGCATCAAAGGCATCGCGTGAGCGCTTGGCCCAGCGCATGGAACGCGCCATGGCTTCGGCCTGCACGGCCGGCGTCGACGTGGTCGGGACCAGCTCGTCAAATGCCATGATGATGTCTGAATCGAGCAGCCGCTGAATCTCGATCGACCGTTCCGGCGACAGGATATGGCGCGATCCGTCAAGGTGGCTCTTGAAAGTGACGCCGTCTTCGCTGCGCGTCGTCAGGTCGGCAAGGCTCATCACCTGATAGCCGCCGCTGTCAGTCAATATCGGGCGATCCCAGCCCATGAAGCGGTGCAGACCACCCAGCCGCGCGATCCGCTCCGCCGTTGGGCGCAGCATGAGGTGATAGGTGTTGCCCAGAATGATGTCTGCGCCTGTTGCCCGCACGTCAGCGGGCTTCATGGCCTTTACGGTAGCTGCGGTTCCCACCGGCATGAAGGCTGGTGTGCGGATCGTGCCGCGCTGCATCGCGATGGTGCCTGTGCGCGCGGCGCCATCGGTTGCGCTGATCGAGAACGCAAAGCGCGGGCGCTCGGTGCCGCCGTCGCCGCCGCCGGATGGAGAGACCATGCGGGTTACACGATCGATTCGGTGGCGGCCGCATTGCCGAGCACGAAACGGCGCACGTCCACAGTCGAGGTGAACAGCGCGTCTGGCCCGGCCGCGGCCAAGGCCTCCCGGGCGGCATAGCCCCACAGCACGCCAGCCGCCGTCAGCCCCACCTTGCGCGACGCAAGGATGTCGCGCGTTTCGTCGCCAATCGACAGCGCGTCTGCAGCATCCACGCGCATCCGCTTCAGCACACGGCGATAGCGCGGGGCCTTGCCAAACAGGGAGGCGCCGCACTCCATTTGCTCGAATAGCGCGATATTGGAAGCGCCCAGGACGGCGCGAGCATTTGGTGCCGAGTTTGACGTGACCAGCGCGAGCCGCACGCCATTTTCCGAGAGCGTTTGGAGTAGCTCCGCTACACCGTCGAACAGCCGGATTTTGTCGATCTCATCGGCCAGCCGCTTGTGGATATAGCGTGCCATGGCGGGGAGCTTCCACCGCGAAATGCGCAGATGGCGCAGCACCTCGCGGGTAGATTTGCCGCGCAGGCCCTCAATCTCGGCAGGTGCCACGCGCCGAAAGTTGAACCGCTCGGCAAGTTCATCAGCAATCGACAGAAACCAGTCGCCGCTGTCGGCCAGCGTCCCGTCGAAATCGAAAATAACGAGCGAGTATCGCGCGGGCGTTTCGCCATACAGGTCCGGTATCGCGTGCGCGGCCTGCGTCATCATTGGCGCTCGCCGCTCTGCCTGCGCCGGCCGCCGCCATTGTCGCTGTCACGGCCCTGCGACCCGCCGAATGCCCCCAGGGTAAGTAATTCGTCGCGGGTGAGCACGCCGTCCTTGTTGCGATCCAGCCGGGTGAATGTCTTGTCCAGCTGTGCCTGGAGTTCGCCCAGCACAAGCCGATTGTCGCCATCGGCGTCGGTTTCGAACGGGCTGGGAAGCGCATTGCGGTCGCCCAGCCATTTCAGCGACCAGTCGGAGAACTGGATGTAGCCGAGCGACGTCGCGCCGCGGGCGATGTCGGCAAAGCTGCGCGCTGTGCAGGCTGCAAGCTCCGTGCGGGTCACTTGTGCATCGCCGTTCGCGTCACAAGCGCCGATGAACAGCGCGACAGGCTCGGCGCGGATAGTCGCGCCGGGGGGTTGGGTGATCGGCGGGGTGATGCGTGCCGTCGGCGCCTGCGCCGCCTGCGCGCGGAGGGGCGCGGCGGCCGTCGGCGCAAGCAGCGCCAGTAGCAACGCGATCATCGAGGCGAGTGATTGATAAGGATGCACCGGGCAGGACTCGATCATGGGAGCAGCAGACAGGCATCGCCATAGCTGTAGAATCGGTATCCGTCTGCAATGGCGTGCGCATAGGCGCTTTGCATCCGCTCCAGCCCCATCAGCGCCGATACCAGCATGAACAAGGTGGAGCGCGGCAGGTGGAAGTTCGTCAGCAGGCCGTCGATTCCCCGGAAGCGATAGCCCGGCGTGATGAAGATTGCCGTATCACCCTCGAACGGCTGGATTTGACCCGCCGCATCGCACGCGCTTTCGATAAGCCTGAGCGACGTGGTGCCAACCGCAATGATCCGCCCGCCGCGCGCGCGCGTGTCATTTAGCAGGGCGGCGGTGGCCGGCTCGAGCCGACCCCATTCAGCGTGCATCTTGTGGTCGGCGGTGTCGCTTGCTTTCACCGGGAGGAAGGTGCCCGCGCCGACGTGCAGCGTCAGCATCGTGTGGGCTATCCCGGCATCGGCCAGCGCGGCCATGAGTGCGGCGGTAAAGTGCAGCGCAGCTGTTGGCGCAGCGACTGCCCCGTCCTCGCGCGCGAACATGGTTTGGTAATCCTCGGCATCGCGCGCATCAGCCGCGCGCCGCGTGGCGATGTAGGGTGGAATCGGCATGGTCCCTGCGCGGCTGAGCAACAGCTCGACCGGCTCGTCGCCCTCAAAATCGAGCGCGATGCTGCCATCGTCGCCCCGGTCGGAGGCGATTGCGCCAACGCCTTCGCCAAAGTCGATCCGGTCGCCGTCACGCACGCGCTTAGCGTTGCGCACAAAGGCGCGCCACCGCCGCGGCCCTTCGCGCTTGTGGAGGGTCGCGCCGATGCTCGCCTCCCCGCGTTTTCCCTCCAGCTGCGCGGGGATAACGCGCGTGTCGTTGAACACCAGCATGTCGCCGGCCCGCAGCAATTGCGGCAGGTCGCGCACGATCCGGTCGTGCAGGGCGGCGGGATCAACGGCCAGCAATCGCGCCGAATCGCGCGGTGCGGCCGGGCGCAGCGCAATCCGATCAGCCGGCAGCGCAAAGTCGAACAGATCAACCTTCATCAGTTCCGGCTCGCGCTTTGCCTGTTATCTGGGCAGCTTGGGCCCGGTCGCCGGTTTAGGCTTGGCGGGCGGCGCCGACTTGGCCGGCGGCTTGGGCTTCGTCGGCGTGCTGTCGGGCAGATCGACCGCCGCGCCCAAGCTCGCGCCAACCGCCGAGGCGCCGGATGCCGGTGGCATATAGGGCGGCGGGCTGTCAGCGCCGATATAGGCATGCAGGATCTTCGAGGGCCGGGCGGGCGGCTCGCCGCGCTCGGTCAGATCGGCAAACTCCATGCCCTCGATCACCCGGCCAAAAACGGTGTATTTCTTGTCGAGCGACAGCCTTGGCTGAAAGACGATGAAGAACTGGCTGTTTGCGCTGTCCTCGCCTTCTGCACGCGCTGCAGATACGGCACCGCGCACATGCGGCAAATAGTTGAACTCGGCCTTCAGGTCGGGCAATGGCGAGCCGCCCGTCCCGTCACCCTTGGGGTCGCCGGTTTGCGCCATGAAGCCATCGATCACCCGGTGGAAAATAATCCCATCGTAAAAATGTTGACGGGTCAGCGTCTTGATCCGCTCGACCATCCGCGGCGCCACATCCGGCCGCAGCCAGATGACCACCCGACCACCAGTCGACAAATCAAGATACAGCAGATTTTCCGGATTGGTGGGCGGAGCCGGCGCCAGCCGCAAATTGCCGGGCGTCTCGATAATCTGCACCGGTACTGTGGGCGCGACCTGGGGTTGAGCGGAAGCCGGGTACGAAAACAGACACCCGAGCGCGACAAACAGGCTGACAATAATACGCATTACATCCCCGCGCGATTGCAAGAGCACGGCGCTTAGAGCAAATTGCCCCGCGCGCAAAGTCACTCCGTGGGCAGGTGCGATCAGCTGCCCTTGCGGCCCAATTCAGCGACGCGTGCGACGACATCGGCCTCGACGGCGGGTGTCACGAACTTGTGGATCGGGCCGCCATACATCGCGATTTCCTTGACCCAGCGGCTCGCAATCGGCTGCAGAGCGACATCCGCCATCAGGAAAATCGTCTCGATGCGGTTGTTGATCTGTTGGTTCATGCCCGTCATCTGGAACTCATATTCAAAGTCGGTCACTGCGCGCAGCCCGCGCACAATGACACCGGCGCCCTCGCGTTCGGCAAAGTCCATCAACAGCGAATCGAAGCTGACCACATGGATTTCCCCATCGATATCGGCCACTTCGCGCTGCATGATCGCCATGCGCTCGTCGAGCGAGAACATCGGCGATTTGCTGGGGTTGATGGCAACGCCCACGACCAGCCGGTCGACGAGCTTGGCGCCGCGGCGGATGATGTCAGTATGGCCAAGGGTAACGGGGTCGAAGCTGCCGGGGTAAATGCCGGTGCGCACGCTCACCGGTCCCGCTCCAGCGTAAAGCGCGCGATGTCGCGCAGCAAATCGGCTTCCGCGCCATAATGGTTAAGGTGCGAAAGCGCCTGATCGACCAGCATCCTGGCCTGCTCGCGCGCGCGGTCAACGCCCAGCAGCGACAGGAAAGTTTCCTTGCCGGCATCCTGATCCTTGTGGATGCGCTTGCCGATCTTGTCCTCATCGCCTTCATAATCGAGCAGGTCGTCGGCGATCTGGAAGGCGAGGCCGACATCGCGGGCATAGCCGCGCAATCCAGTGCGGCCCTCGGGCGCCACCTTACCCAGAATGGCACCCGCCTCGACCGAGCTGGCAATAAGCGCGCCGGTTTTCATTGCTTGCAGACGGGTAATCGTCGGCAAGTCAAAGCTCGCCTTTTCCGCCTCGATGTCCATCATCTGGCCACCAGCCATGCCGGCCGGGCCAGCAGCGCGCGCCAGGTCCAGCACCAATTCGCCACGCACGAACGGGTCTGCATGGGTTGCCTCATGCGCCAGGACCTCAAACGCCAGCGCATGGAGGCAATCGCCCGCCAGAATTGCCGTTGCGTCGCCATAAAGCTTGTGGACGGTTGGCTTGCCGCGACGCAGATCGTCATTGTCCATCGCTGGCAGATCGTCATGGATCAGCGAATAGACGTGGATGCATTCAATCGCGAGGGCGGCGCGGGCCGCGCAGTTGCGGTCGACCGCGAACAGTTTGGATGTGGCGAACACGAGAAGCGGTCGAAGCCGCTTGCCGCCGCCAATCGAGGCATGACGCATCGCGCGGTACAGATCAGCGCGCGGATCGTCTGGAATGGTCAGCAGCGCGTCGAATCGTTTGTCGATCTCGGCGGCGACTTCCTCGAGCGCGGCCTGTAGCGCTGTGGTGTTCTGCACCATGATACGGTCAGCTGGCCGCAAACGGCGTCGTGCCGGTCGGGCGGCCATCGGCGTCCAGCCGGATCGCCTCGATCCGCGCTTGTGCCGCATCCAGCCGTTCAGCACAGCGCTGGCGCAGCTGGCTGCCGCGCTCATAGAGGCTGATCGACGAATCGAGCGGTTCATCGCCGCTTTCCAGCCGGTTAACGATCGTTTCCAGCTCCTTCAGTGCGTCTTCAAACGACATTTGCTGTGTTGTTCCACCCTCACTCATAGCCACTGCTATGGGGCACACGCGCGAGCAGGGTCAAGAAGTAGCAGCATTACCGGGCAGCGCGTGGTGCATCTTTTTGGCGCAGCGCCGTGATTCTTCGGTCGGTCGGCGCGCATCTGGCAAATATTCGGTGCGCGGGACCATTCAGGCTAATGGCCTGATCGTGCGACAGCGGCTATATCGCGGGCGAGCACCAACAAAAGGGAACGGCGATGCGGATCGGACAAATCGGGATTGCGCTGGCGGCGATAACGTTAGCCAACTGCGCAGGGGATCAAGCCGGGCGCGCCCTTGCCGCGCGAGGATCAGCCACGGCGACGCTTGCCGACGCAAACGGCAAGATCGTCGGCACCGCAACCGCCACGTCCGTGAAAGAGGGGTTGCGGGTAACGATGTCGGCGTCGCAATTGTCGCAAGGCCAGCACGGCGTGCACATCCACGCGGTTGGCCAATGCGACGCGCCCGGTTTTATGACGGCAGGCGGCCATTGGAACCCGACAGGCGCCAAACACGGCGCACACAACCCGGCCGGGCCGCATGAAGGCGATTTGCCCAACATGATTGTCGGCAAGGACGGTCGCGGCTCGCTGGGCGTGGTGATTCCAGGCGGCACGATCGAGGGTTTGCTCGATGCAGACGGCGCCACGCTGGTCATTCATGCGGCAGCCGATGACTTGGTAACGGACCCTTCCGGCAACAGCGGCGCGCGGGTCGCCTGCGGCGTGTTCGGGCGGAACTGAGCGGCTAGATCAGTTCCCCTGCCGCGCGGGCGCGGGCTTCGCGAGTCGCTTCGGCCTTGGGGACGAGGCGGTACGCCATAATCGCGGCGGTGAGCGTGATCGGCATCGTCGCCAGCAGCGAGATGACGCCGACCGAGAGGCTCCCAGACAGCGTCGAGATCCGCCCAGCGAGATACGGCCCGAGCGCCAGCCCGAGCAGCGTTGTGCCAATGAAGAACGTGCCGGTCGCGGTGCCGCGCATCCGCGGGAGCACAAGGTCTTGCGTGGTCGCCGCCGCTGCTCCCAGCGCGCAGCTCGCACATGCCTGAGCCGGGAAAAGCATGATGTAGAACAGCGCCAGGTTGCTGGTGGAAAACGCCGTCGCAATCGCGAGCGAGGGCACCAGCGCGCCGAAAATCACGACGATGAGCCGCCCGGAAGGGTTCGTCCGCCGCAGCCGGTCCGCCACGATGCCGCCAATCGTTACCCCGAGAAAGCCCGACATCGCGCCCATGCCGCCAATCGTGAAGCCAGCGCTTGCCTGCGTCGCGCCAAGCACGCGGATGGCATAGGGTGCCGCCCAGAAAGTAACGGAATAGCTCAGGAACGCATTGAGGCCGTATGCAACCACCACGCACAAAAAGGCAGGGTTGCCGACGATCAGCGCAAAGGTCGGCGGGTCACGGCGCTTGAGCGCGCTTGCCCAGGAAAACACGGCATAGACGCCAATGCCAATCGCCACCCATTGCGGCCAAGGCTCGCCGATGCCGACAAGCGTCGCCACGGCCCCACAGACGATCGCGAGGCCAACAAGGTTGTTGATGAGCGCGCGCGCACCACCTTGCGCTGCACCAACCAGCGTCAGCGGCGGGAGAATCGTTACCAGCTCGCTGAAAAATGCCCTGAACGGGGCCGGGTGCGGCACCGGCGGCGGCAAGCCTTCCGACTGGCCACGCAGCGGTTCTTTGAGGTTCGCCACTACCAGCGCCAGCAACAGCCCCGGCACACCGACAATCATGAAGGCGGCCTGCCACCCGACCAGCCCGAGCGGGCCGCCACCGGGATAGGCCTCGTTCCAGGACTTCACGATCAGCCCGCCCATGCCAAGTGACACACCGCCACCGACATACAACCCGGCTGAATAAATGGCGAGCGCGGTAGCGCGCAACTTGCGCGGAAACCAGTCTGAAATCAGCGAATAGGCAGATGGGCTTGCGGTCGCCTCCCCAATGCCAACGCCAACCCGCGCGCCTGCCAGCATGCCGCCGCTGCGCGAAAAGCCCGACAGCACGGTCATCGCCGACCACAGCGTCAGCCCCGCCGTCATCAGGCGTACCCGGTGCCAATTGTCGGCGAGCCTCCCGAGCGGAATGCCAAACAATGCGTAGAACACGCCAAAGGCCGTGCCATAGAGAAAGCCCAAATCCTCATCGCGCAAATGCAGGTCGCGTTTGATGTCTTCGGCAAGGATCGAGATGATCTGCCGGTCGACAAAGTTCAGCACATAAATGCAAAACAGGATGGCGAGTACATACCAGGCATAAGCGGGTGCCTGGGCCGGCGGTTGTGCTGTATCTGGCGTGGCGCCGGTTGCCGCATCGGCCATGTCCGCTCCCTGCTTGGTGTTCGTTGGCACCGGGCTAGCAGAGCGCGGGCCGGTTGCGGAACCCCTAAAGCGCTGATGGTTCTAGGCGAGCGGCCAGCGGCCCAGCGCTTCATACTGCGCGCCCGAGCGGCCGAGGTGGCTGGCAAACAGCATGATGTGGTGCAATGTGAACGGCGCGCTTGCCAGCCCCGCCTGGCGCGCGAGGAACGCGTCGATTTCGCCCTCGACAACTTCGCTGCGGGCAAAGCGCGCCAGTGTGATGTGCGGCAGATAGGCCCGGTGCTCGGCTGCCAGACCAAGCCGGACGAGCGCGTGATCGACCTTGCGGTGGAGCGCTGCCAGCGCCTCCTGCGGGGCGACGCCTGCCCAGACCGCGTTGGTGCGGCCCTTGCTGTCGAACCGCCCGACGCCGCTGAGCGACACGGCAATGGCGGGTGCGCGGATGGTGCCCATGGCCAGCGCGACGTCATCGGCGGTTCGACCATCCACCTCGCCAATGAAGCGCAGCGTGAGGTGCAGCTGCTCGTCATCCTGCCAGCGCGCGCCCGGTAGGCCCGCCATCAACGACAGGAGCTGCGCGCGGATCGGCGGCGGCGGCCGCAAGCCAACGAACAATCGGAGCATAGCGCGCACCGACTGGCGCATTCGGCCGCGGGCGGCAACCGGTTTTGCTTGAAATGTTGGGGATTAGTTCCGATATTCACCGTAACCGGCATGCTGCCGGTCAAAGGAGTTTTGTGAACAATGGCAAATTGGTCTGATCCCCGGTCGAACGCCGCGGCCTTCGCGTCGGCGACCGACGTTAGAGGCGCAGCGTATGATGCCGGGCTGCGGTCCTATATGCTGGCGGTCTATAATTACATGACCTCGGGCATTCTGCTCACTGGCATCGTGGCGCTGGTCTTCGCGACAAGCGGACTGGCAGCGCAAGTGTTTGTTGGCGGAGGCATCCTGAAATGGATCCTCACTTTTGCGCCACTCGGGTTTGTTTTCGGCATGAGTTTTGGCCAGGCACGGATGTCGACCGCAACGCTGCAGGCGATGTTCTGGGGCTTTGCCGTCTCGATGGGGCTGTCGCTTTCGACCATCTTCCTGGTGTATAGCGACCTGGCGATCGCCCAGGCATTTTTCGCAACTGCGGCAGGTTTTGCAGGGCTTAGCCTGTGGGGCTACACCACGAAAAAGGATTTGTCGGCGTTTGGTACGTTTTTGCTGATGGGCCTGATCGGGCTGATGGTTGCCAGCATCATCAACCTGTTCGTGCAGTCTGGCCCGATGGGGCTGGTTATCAGCTTTGTCGGCGTATTGCTGTTTGCAGGCCTCACCGCCTATGACACGCAGCGAACCAAGAGCCTGTATGCGCAGGTGGCCGGCACGGAAATGGAAGGCCGCGTGGTCATCATGTCGGCGCTCAACCTCTATCTCGACTTCATCAACATGTTCCTGTTCATCCTGCGGCTGTTCGGCTCAAGCCGGAACTAATCCACAGCACAGGCGCTGCACAGAACGGGCCCGGCGGGGAAACTCGCCGGGCCTTTTTGTTGCAACATTCAGGGGCCATGGATCGTGCGGCGCTGTTTTGCGTTCTCCTCTGACGATTTGGAAAATTGATGCAACTGTCGGTCGCCGTCGAGCTTGACTACTGGATGGAGGCTGCGTCCGATGTTCTGTTGCAGATCGAGGTTGCGGCGTTGCCTGACCAGCACCTCGACCACCAGTCGCTCGTGGTGTGGAGCGACCACCCGATCGTTGCAGTGCCCGGGCATGCCGGCATTGGCCAGCGCTGTGTCGCGCGGGCAGACGGCCAGTTCCGTGTCGCTTATGAGGCACTCGTAACGATTGCGCGCACCCCCGCTGACCTCAGCAGCTTGCCAGCAACGCCACTGGGAGGATTGCCGGGCGACGTCATCGAATATCTGCTGCCGAGCCGTTATGTCGAGGGTGATCAGTTTGAGGGGTTTGTGAGCACGCAGTTCTCGTCGCTTTCAGGTGGCGCGCTCGCCCAGGCGCTGGTCGACTGGACAGGGCGCAACCTTGTTTACCGGGCAGGCGCGAGCAACGGAACGACGACGGCGCTGACTACCTTTGCCAACCGGTCTGGCGTGTGCCGCGACTACGCGCATCTGCTGGCCGCGCTCGCCCGTGCGGGGGGCATTCCGGCGCGCTGTGTCGCGGCCTATGCTCCCGGCGTCGACCCGCCGGACTTCCACGCCGTATGCCAGTTGTGGCTGGCAGGCGAGTGGCATCTGGTGGACGCAACTGGCATGGCACGCGCGCGCGACTTGGCGATCGTTGCGGTGGGGCGGGACGCAACCGACATCGCGTTCATGACTGTATTCGGCGCGGCAACCCTGTGGCGGCAGGCGGTACGCGTCGCCATCGCCTGACGGTCGCGCTTTCAGGCGCCCGTTCGATGTTGCAATGCAACAATTTCTGTGGTCGTTTACGCAATTGTTGGTTGCACGCAGTAAAGGTGCGGTTAACCATATAGTCGCATGATGGCGCGGTAGTGGATGGTGCAAGGCAGGTGACGAGATGGGTGCACAGATGAAACCAGCCGCAGGCGTTATGGCGCTGGCCGAGATGAAGGAGTTTGCCGGCTTTTCGGCCGCGACGCAGCGTTATGTGCGCCGTGCGCTCGACATTGGGCTCGACCGCGAGGATGCGCTGGAGCGCTGGTCGCGTGACGTTGTCGAGGCAGCCAGCATCCGCGCGCAATCGCGCCTGTATGACCGGCTGCCTGATCTGCGCGCAACGGTGCCAGGCGATAGCGGGCTGGGTTCCTGTGAACCGTTTCTGGGCGGGCTTATCACGCTTACCGCGTTTGACCTTGGGCAGGGCCGGCTGTCGAGCTTTTCGGCCTATCGGTTTTTGTATGAGCGGCTGATCGGGGCCGAAGTGCGGCCGTGGCTGCCCGCGGCTTTTTGTGCTGCCGCAGCCCTTCCGCATTTGCAGCCGGAATTGCGGCGCATCTTGCTCCAGTCGATCAGCGAAGCAGCAGCCACTGCGTCCGGCTGGTCAAATCGCCAGCCCGCGTTCTTCCCATATTGGGTGGAAAAGGTGGATATCGCCGCGCTGCCGAACTGAGGGTCAGCCGCGCCGCATGCCCTCCATCGGCACGGCGGTGATGGGGTAGCCAAGATCGTCGGGAATGCACAGATGTGGTGCCCCGCCGCGTTCCTCGACCCAAGGCGTTACCATGCGCGCAGGGAATCGGCCGGCGTGTTCGACCGCAACGTCAAAGCTTGCGAATTGTGCCAGCCGCTCAAGATTGCAGCGCGTGGGGAAAATGATCGAGACGCGCCCGGCGTCCGCATCGTCGAGCACGCCGCGCGCGCTTTGCCAGAAGACGCGCGTGTTTTCGGTCGCGTCCACCTCGGGGTCGGGCGACCCATCCGGCAGCCTGGCGAGAAAAAACAACGTGTCGAAAATCCGCATATGCGGATGGCGTGGGCACCACCGGGCGAACAAGGTGAGCGCCGCCAGATCGAGCGTCAGGTCATGGTTGCCCAGCAAGTCTGCAAACGGGCGACCGGCGTGCAGCCCGGTCCGGATTGAGGCCAGCGCTTGCGGGTCCGGGAGCGGCGACAGCCCCACCGGAAGGCCCGCTTCTTCCACCATCTCTCGAATCGCGGCGATGCGGGCGGGCTGCTCCCAATCAGCACTGCTGCCGGGGATATGGCGTTCGGCATGAGCGTGGTCGGCCGGGTCGATACGGCCGCCTGGAAAAACCAGCGCGCCGCCTGCAAACGCCATCGTCTGCGCGCGCTCGACCATCAGCAGTTCGGGCGCCGCGCCCGCGCGCTCCCGGAACAGCACCAAAGTGGCGGCGGGAATGGGGGTTTGCGGCGCGCTGGTCATCATCTGCCGTCCTACGCGGCAGTCGGCGGGTTGGAAAGCAGGCGCGCGCGCCGGCGTTCAGGCAGCGAGCGCGAGCCGGTCGCGACCAGCGGCCTTGGCACGGTAAAGCGCGTCATCGGCCGCGCGCATCACTTGGTTGCGCGACATTGACGGGCCGAGCAGCGCAACGCCTGCGCTGACCGTCACCGAGACAGTGCTGCCGTCCGGGGCTTTCGTGACGCGCGCCGCGATGGTGCGCCGCAGCCGCTCGCAGATGAGGGCAGCCTGTGCCAGGTCGGTGCCCGAAAAGATGATGCCGAATTCCTCACCGCCGAGCCGCGCAACATAATCGCTCGCGCGGATGGCGCGCCGGGCTTCGTCGGCAAATGCTTCAAGCACAAGGTCGCCAACGCCGTGGCCGTGCGCATCATTCACGCGCTTGAAGAAATCGATGTCAAATACGGCCACACAGTCGCTCGAGGTGTTAGCAAAGCCACGCTCGATCCGACGATCAAGGAGAATGTCGAACGCGCGCCGATTGGCGAGACCGGTCAACGGATCTGTCGCGGCGGCATGCGCGAGTTGCAGTTCAAGCGATTTGCGCTGCGAAATGTCGCGAATGGTGCTCACCCAGCCGCTGGGCTGGCCGTCATCGCCGATCAGGCCACGCGTGCGCGCCTCGAACCAGCGATGGTCGCCATCTGCCAGCGCTGCGCCATACTCGATAACCGAGATCGCCGCGTCATTGTCGAAGACACCTTGATAGGCGGCTTTCACAGCGTGCTGATCCGGCCCGCCGCCAATGTCATTTGGCCGCAGCCCGATGAGCGAATTGGGGTCGACACCCAGAATTTCACGCACCGATGGCGACGCATACCGGATCAGGCCCCTGGTATCGAGCGACAGTACAATGTCGGTCGAATTCTCGGTGATGAGCTTGTAGCGCGCTTCGCTATCGATCAGTCGCATCAGGATGTTGCGCCGCTGCTGCAGTTCTGCGGAGACCGGCAATGCGGTCAGGATTGTTGCCGCCAGAAACAGCTGGAAGAATATCGCCCGGGCAAGTGGGAGGTCGCTGACGATCGCGACCGGGCCATAGCCAATAGCGGTATACGCCCCGCCGATAAGGCCGATCACGATAATGCCGGTCGCCGTGCCGACCCGGTCAAGCCGGAACGTTGCAATCATGAGTGGCAACATCGGCAGGAACAACAGGGGCTGGCGACCAACGCCGAACACCGCCAGACACACGATAATCATCAGCGCGAGCAGCAGCGCCGCCTCGCGCTTGAGCCTGTTATCGGCGGATCGCCACCAGCGCCCATATTCGCCACTGAGCGACAGAATGGCGATCGGGGCGACTGTAATGGTGCCAAGCGCGTGGCCGGAAAACCACGCCAGCCAGGCTGGCCAGAAGGCGATATGCGGAACCGTTATCGCCACCAGCGCGCCGAGCGTCGCCGACAGTGTCGTAGCGACCGTCGTCGCGACCATGAACAGCAGGATGCCGTAAATCGACTCGAGCGACTTCGCGCCCCGCGAATACCGGCGCATCGCCATCGCGACAATTGTTGCTTCCAGCAAGTTGATGCTTGCCATCGGGATGGCGCGTAATGGCCCCAGACCGAACAGCGCGCTCGCGGTTGCAATGGCCATGCCGCAGGCGATGATATAAACGCGCCATTCGCGCCGTGGCGCCAGGCTGAGCTGGGCCGTGAGCAACCCCGAAGCGAGCCACAAGATCGCCAGACCACCGCCAAGCCTGCTAAACAGCATCATCGCCGACGCCGCCACGAAATAGGCAACGCCGAGCGCCACTGCGCGCACAAGAACCGGTGAAACCGCTGTTACGACCATGCTACCCCTTCAAGCAGGCGTGACCATAGCCAGCGGAAGTTAAGCTATCCTTGTGGTGGCTGGCCCAATCCTCGACGAGATCGAAGTGGCCCGCCCCGGCGCCTTTTACCGCACGGCTACCGCACAGCCGGGCAAGATTGCCGTAGTAAATGGAGGGCAAAACATTGATTAATCGTAGTTCTGGCGTGGTGGAGCCGAGGGGAATCGAACCCCTGACCTCTGCAGTGCGATTGCAGCGCTCTCCCATCTGAGCTACGGCCCCGCGCCTTGCCGGGCGGCCTCGCCCGCAATTTTGGCGGAATAGCGCCGCTGATGTCGCGATGCAACTGCCCGAGCAACCGTCGTCACCCAAGTGCGCGCCAGTTGCATTTTCGGCCATGTACGCCATACCGATAGCTCGAAAACAATTTTTCAGGAGAGATGATATGGCTCGCGCATGGACACTGGCTTCACGCCCCACCGGCACGCCAACAATGGACAATTTCGCGCTGGCGACGGTTGAACTGCCCGCGCTCGAGCCCGGCATGGTGCGGATCGCCAATCGCTGGCTGTCGGTCGACCCCTATATGCGCGGCCGGATGAACGACGTGAAAAGCTATGTGCCGCCGTTTGCGATTGGCGAGCCGCTGCAGGGTGGCGCGGTGGGTGAGGTCGTCGAAAGCGCCGCCGATGGCTTCGCCGTCGGCGACATGGTGCTCCACATGGCGGGCTGGCGCGACGAGGCTGTGGTATCCGCTGCGCAGGTGCAGAAACTCCCTGCGCTTGGTGTCGATCCGCAGGCGTTTCTCGGGCAAATGGGCATGCCGGGCATGACGGCGTATTTTGGCCTGCTTGATGTGGCGAGCGCCAAGGCGGGTGATACGGTGTTCGTGTCGGCAGCGGCAGGGGCGGTCGGCTCCACCGTCGTGCAGATCGCCAAGGCCAAGGGGATGACGGTTATCGGCTCGGCAGGCGGCGCGGAGAAATGCGCCTGGGTAAAGTCGCTCGGCGCTGATGAGGTCATCGACTACAAGTCGGACGGGGCGCTGGTGAAGAAGCTGATCGCCGCCGCGCCCAAGGGCATTGACGTGTATTTCGATAACGTTGGCGCGGAGCATCTCGATGCCGCGATTGCAGTCGCGAACGAGCGCGCCCGCTTCGCCATTTGCGGCATGATCGACATTTATAACGACGGCAAACCTACCGAGTTGCGCTACCTTGCCCGCGTGATCGGCGCGCGCATCCGTATCCAGGGCTTTATCGTGAGCGATTTCATGAGCCGCGCGAGCGAGTTCTACGCCGACATGGCGGGTATGCTGCAATCGGGCGCGCTGGTGCGCGAGGAAACCGTGCACGAAGGGCTGGACAGCACGCCAGCGGCGTTCATCGGCCTGTTCTCCGGCGACAACAAGGGCAAGATGCTAGTCAAGGTGTGAGCGGCCGGGTGACCCCGGGCTTCGCAAGGGGGCCAGCAATCGAGTGTTAAACCGCTAATAGTATAGCCCGCTGAACGACGTGCAAGTTCAGCGGGTTCATCCCCAAAATTTGAGTGCCTTGCTGAGCCCAAAGATGCTCGTTGCAATCAACACGAAGCCGACCAGTATCAACATCGCCCGCGCGGGCAGGCGCTTTGCCATCATTGCGCCGAACGGGGCCGCCGCCAGGCCGCCAATCAGCAGGCCGATCACTGATCCGCCCAGATCGGCCCAGCCGATGTTCAGGAGAAAGGTGAGGGATATGGTGACCGTCAGGAAAAATTCCGCCGCGTTGACGGTGCCGACGGTCTTTCGCGGCTCCGCGCTTTGCGCCAGCAGGTTCGATGTGACCACCGACCCCCAGCCACCGCCACCCGCGGCATCCAGAAACCCGCCGACCAGCCCCAGCGCGGATACGACACGCGGCTTGGCAAATTTGGGTGGATAAAACAGACCCCGCGTCAGCAACCAGCCGCCCATCAGCGTGAGATATGCCAGCACAAACGGCTTCACCACGCTGCCATCAATGTTGGACAGCAGATAGGCGCCGGTGACACCGCCGATCATCCCGGGCACCAATAGCCGCCAGAACAAGGACCATTCGATGTTGCCGCTCAGGAAGTGGCTAATACCGGACACTGCCGTTGTGGCGCATTCCACCAGATGGACCTTTGCCGAGGCGGTTGCCGGCGGAAGGCCCAGCAGCGCAACGAGCGCGGTGTTGGCGATGACCCCAAATGCCATGCCCAGCGCGCCGTCCACTGCCTGCGCCGCAAAGCCGATGGCGATGAAGGGCAAAAGCAAGGTCCAGTCTAGCGCAGCCGGGTCCATTGGCGCTTACCTTTCTATGTGCGGCCCCAGCAGCCGAATGAGCCGCAGCCGCCGATGCACAACGCACCCGTCGCGCAATCGCTGCTTGGCGGCATGACCCAGGTGGGCGCGCTCAAATCGCGCCGCCAAATGTATCGCACTGGCTCGGATCGCCGGAGTCGAGGCCGCGTTTCAGCCACGCCATCCGTTCAGCCGACGTGCCGTGTGTAAAGCTGTCTGGCACGACGCGGCCCTGCGCTTCGCGTTGCAGCGTGTCGTCGCCAATTGCCTGTGCCGCCGTCAGCCCTTCCTCGATGTCGCCCGGTTCCAGCCGGTCGCGGTTCTGCGCTGCCCATACACCCGCGTAGCAATCCGCCTGAAGCTCCAGCCGAACTGACAGCGCGTTGCCTTGAGTGCGGCTGGCGCGGGCCATTTGCTGCTGCACCTGGCCGGACGTGCCGAGCAAATTCTGGATGTGATGGCCAAACTCATGCGCGATGACATAATCCTGCGCAAAATCACCGCTTGCACCAAAGCGCTGGGAAAGTTCTGCGAAAAAGCTCGTGTCGAGGTAAATGCCGGTGTCGGTTGGGCAGTAGAACGGCCCCATCGCGCTTTGTGCCGCGCCACAGCCTGAATTGCCTTCACGGGCGAAGAACTGCAGCGAGGGCTCCTGGTAGCGCTTGCCCGCGCGCTGGAACAGCGCCGCCCAGGTCTTGTTGGCCGAGCTATAGGCGTTGCATGCTGCTCGACTGCTGGCGTCGACGGAACAACTTGTCGTGGCGCTGGTGCCGCCGACTGGTGACGCGACTTGGCCCGCAGGCGCCTGCCCGCCCGTGCCCCCGCTCATCAGCCCCACCCCGCCGCTGAAAAACACGGCCACGAGCAGCAATACGACGACCCCGCCGCAGCCGAACCGGCTGAAAACAAAGGGTATCAGCCCCAGCAACATGCCGCCACCACCGCCACCGCCGCCGAAACCGCCACCACGGCTTTGCCCGCGCTGATCGCCGACATTGATGTTCGGGTCAAAATCGTCGAGGCGCATGTCGGTCGCTTCCTGCTTGAAATCCGATTGTTGTCTGAATGCGCAACGCGCGCGCCGGTTGCAAGCGGCCATTGCGCGCGACAGCCCGGGCTGCCGGATTTGCGCGATTTGGTGTGGTGGCGAACCGGTGGTTGAATGCTGCGGCGCAACGGCGCATTGCCAAACCATGGCCAAGCTGAAATCCGCTCCCGAGTCGCACCCCCGGCGCCGGTCAAAGACGTTGCCATTGCCCGATTGCGTGGCGCTGGTGCTGCAGGGCGGCGGTGCGCTTGGCAGTTATCAGGCCGGTGTGGTCGAAGGCCTGATGGATCAGGACATCGAGATCGACTGGGTCGCGGGCATTTCAATCGGCGCGATCAACGCGGCCATCATCGCCGGCAACCCGCCCGAGCGCCGCGTCGAGCGGTTGCGGGGCTTTTGGGACCGGGTGACAAGCGCGCTGCCGAGCTTCCCGATTTTTCCCGACGACCGGGTGCGGGAATTCTTTCACGAACTGTCGGCAGGCACCGTCCTTGCAACTGGCGTCCCCGGCTTTTTCACGCCGCGGCTGTTGCCACCGATGATGGCGCTGCCGGGCACCATGGACGCGCTGAGCTATTACGACACCTCCCCGCTTCGCGAAACGTTGGACAGCCTCATCGACTGGGACTTGGTAAACCATGGCCCGGTGCGGTTGTCGGTCGGTGCAGTCGATGTGGAAAGCGGCAATTTCCGTTATTTTGACAGTGGTGAGGAAAAGCTGGATGCCCGGCACGTGATGGCCTCAGGCGCGCTGCCGCCGGGCTTGCCGCCAGTTGAGATTGATGGGCGCTATTATTGGGACGGCGGCCTTGTTTCCAATACGCCGCTCAGCCACGTGCTCGACCATCAATATGGCCCGACACTGGTGTTCCAGGTAGATTTGTTTCCGGCCGCTTCTGATGCGCCGCGCACCATTCTCGACGTTACGGCGCGGGAAAAGGAAATCCGCTTTTCCAGCCGCACCCGGCAAATTTCTGCCCAGGTCATCAAGCTACGCAAGGAGCGCGAACTCATCCGCAAGGCACTGGCCAAGCTGCCCGAGGCGCTGCGCGATGATCCGGACCTGCAGGCCCTGCGTGACTGTGCCGACGAGCATCCAGTAAGCCTGGTGCATCTCGTTTACCGCGCCAATGCCTGGGAGGGCGGCTCGCGCGATTTTGAGTTTTCGGCCCGCACGATGAACGAACACTGGGCAGCGGGGTTGAACGCGTTGGAGCAGGCAATGAGCAGTTGCCAGCTTGTGGCGGAGAATATCGAGACAGGAGCAACCGCCGCGTTCGATCTTTCCCCCAAAACGCCGCCGCTTCACCATTTTCCACATCCCTGACGATCGAAGGAGACGCATCCCATGTTCCTTAAAGGCAAAAGCGCCATCATCACTGGCTCCACCTCAGGCATCGGGCTGGCTTACGCCAAGGCGTTCGCGGCTGAAGGTGCAGCGGTAATGATCAACGGGTTTGGCGATGCTGGCGACATCGAAAAGGAGCGCGCGGCGCTTGAAGCGACGAGCGGGGCCAAGGCGCTGTATGACGCGGCCGACATGACCAAGCCTGATGCGATCGCGGCCATGGTCGCGCGGTGCCACAGCGAGCTTGGCGGGCCGGATATCATCGTCAACAATGCCGGTATCCAGTTTGTATCGCCGATTGAGGATTTTCCGCCCGAGAAGTTCGAGGCAATTCTGAAGATTAATATGACGTCGGCCTGGTATCTGGCGCATGCCGCCGTGCCGCTGATGAAAGCGGCCAAATGGGGGCGGATCATCTCTACGGCGTCTGCGCATTCGCTGGTCGCAAGCCCCGACAAATCGGCTTATGTCATGGCCAAGCATGGCATTGCCGGCTTTACCAAGACCATCGCGCTGGAAACCGCGACCGATGGCATCACCGTCAACTGCATCAGCCCGGGCTATGTGTGGACGCCGCTTGTCGAGGCGCAAATCCCCGATACGATGAAGGCACGCGGGATGACGCGCGATCAAGTCATCAACGATGTCTTGCTGCACGCGCAGCCCACCAAAGAATTCGTGACACCGGAGCAGTGCGCA
Organism: Sphingomonas sp.; assembly: GCA_046155125.1. Lineage (GTDB taxonomy): Bacteria > Pseudomonadota > Alphaproteobacteria > Sphingomonadales > Sphingomonadaceae > Sphingomonas. Next base: position 21,064 of record JBJXEC010000071.1, read on the forward strand.
GCGCTCGCCGTCTTCTTGTGCCGCGACGAGGCAAAGTCGATCACGGGGGCCAATATCCCGGTGGATGGCGGTTGGACGGCTGCCTGAGCGGCTTGGCAAAACGGCAATCATCGGGCTACGCTATGGCGACAACGGATAAGGCTGCGCCCAACCGATGAGAGCAATTGCCGCCATGCTGCTGCTGGGTAGTGCGGTTGCCGCGTGCGCTGCGACCTTGGCGGAGCGACGACCGCGGCACAACGCGAGCGCCGTCATGCCCAAAGTGGTGGCGAACTGGCGGAGCATGGCCACCGATGCCGACCGCAAGCGCCTTCGCGACTGGCGCACGACATGGCTTGAGGCAGTGGAGCGAGCGCGAAAATCCGGCGCTGGTGCAGCAATTGCCGCAGAAGGGGCGCTGTTTGATCCTGACCGAGCCCTTGCCACCGCGTTGCCGCCGGCTGGCAACTATCAGTGCCGGACGTTCAAGCTTGGCGCGCGCGGCACCGCCATGACAGACTTTACTGCCTACCCTGCCTATGCGTGCGAGGTGAATGACGAAGGCGAGGTGGCGAGTTTCCACACGATGACCGGGGGGCAGCGACCGGTTGGCATCCTGTTCCGCGACAGCGACGCGCGGGCGGTCTTTTTGGGGACGCTGGCGATTGGCGACGAGACCAAGCTGATGGCCTATGGGCGGGACGCAAGCCGCGACATCATTGGCTATATCGAGCGAGTCGGCGAGCGGCGCTGGCGGCTGGTGCAGCCTGCGCCTGCGTTTGAATCACTGCTGAACATCATCGAGCTTACGCCCGCCAAAGGGTGAGGGCCCAGCGTCAGCCAAGCGCTGCGTGCGGCAGATGCGGGCTGCGGTTCAGGGCTTACCCCGCCCTCAAACGGAAATGCCCGCCAGTCGGGAAACTGGCGGGCATCCTTTCCTCCCCAGGAAACTTTCAAGGCCCCCGGCTTGGCCGGGTCGCCACGTGGTTCAGGCAGCCTCTTTCTTGAACTGCGCAGCTTCGGTTGATTCGCCGAGTGCGGTCGTCGAGCTTTCGCCGCCGGCCACGGCCTGCGCGACAAGATCGAAATAGCCGGTGCCAACCTCGCGTTGGTGGCGAGTTGCGGTATAGCCGTTCACTTCGCTTGCGAATTCTGCCTGTTGCAGCTCCGAATAGGCGGCCATGCCGCGATCCTTGTAGCCGCGCGCGAGCTCGAACATGCCATAGTTGAGCTGGTGGAAACCGGCCAGCGTCACGAACTGGAACTTATAGCCCATCGCGCCAATTTCGCGCTGGAAGCTGGCGATCGTCGCCTTGTCGAGCTTGGCCTCCCAATTGAAGCTGGGGGAGCAGTTATAGGCCAGCATCTTGTTGGGATATTGCTTCTTGATGGCCTCGGCAAAGCGGCGCGCGTCATCAAGATTGGGGTAGCTCGTTTCCCACCACAGCAGGTCGGCATGCTCGGCAAAGGCAAGCCCGCGCTTGATGCAATGGTCAACGCCCGTGCCGTCCTTCAGGCGGAAAAAGCCTTCGGCCGTGCGCTCGCCGGTCAGGAATTCATGGTCGCGCTCGTCAATGTCGCTGGTGATGAGTTTGGCGCTTTCGGCATCGGTGCGCGCGCAAATGATGGTCGGCACGCCCGATACGTCAGCGGCAAGCCGGGCTGCGTCAAGGTTGCGGATGTGCGCTTGTGTGGGGATGAGCACCTTGCCGCCCAGATGGCCGCATTTTTTTTCGCTTGCGAGCTGGTCTTCATAGTGCACGCCGGCAGCGCCCGCTGCGATGTACGCCTTCATGATCTCGAAGCAGTTGAGCGGACCGCCAAAGCCCGCTTCGGCATCGGCCACAATCGGTGCGAACCAGTCGCGCGAGGCGCCGCCTTCGCTATGTTCGATCTGGTCGGCGCGTTGCAGGGTGTTGTTGATCTTGCGCGCCAAGTCCGGCCCGGCATTGGCGGGGTAGAGCGACTGGTCGGGGTACATGGCGCCCGCCGTGTTGTTGTCGGCGGCAACCTGCCAGCCCGACAGGTAAATCGCCTTCAAGCCGGCGCGCACCATCTGCATCGCCTGATTGCCACTGAGTGCGCCGAGCGCGTTGATGTAGTCCTCGTTCTGCAGGAGTTCCCATAGTTTGTTCGCGCCCTTGCGCGCCAGGGTGTGTTC